>JBDTTF010000301.1:0-59727 GCA_039930765.1 Gemmatimonadota bacterium
CAGTTCCAGCTTTCCGCTATCCGCATTCATTCCGGTTCGCCTTTCGCCTTTCGCCATTCCCTTTTCCCTTTTCCCTTTTCCCTTTTTTCTTGATCACATGGCCCTCTCCTCAACCATCTACACCTTCACCATCGAACTGGCCGACGTCGATCGCGGCGTCTACCAGTCGCTGGCCTTGAAGGTCGCGCGGCACCCCTCGGAGACCGAGGAGTATCTCCTCACCCGGGTGCTGGCCTACTGCCTCGAGTACGCCGAGGGGGTCAGTTTTTCGAAGGGGGTGTCGGACACCGAAGAACCGGCGGTGACGGTGCGTGACCTGACCGGAGCGCTGGTCACCTGGATCGAGGTCGGTGGCCCCGACGCGGCACGGCTGCACAAAGCCAGCAAGGCCGCCCCCCGGGTCGTGATCTACAGCCACCGCGAACCGAGGCTGCTGCTGCGAAGCTGGGAGGGGGGGAAGATCCACCGCGCTGAAGCGATCGAGCTGTACGCCATCGACAAGGAATTCCTGGCTGGCATCATTGCCCGGCTCGACCGCCGGACGGCCTTCAGTCTGTCGGTGTCGGATCGCCAGCTGTATCTGACTATTGGGGAGGAAACACTGTCGATGACGCTCGAGCGGACCAGCCTGGTGCCGGACTAGGCGACGCTGCCCTCAGGGCACCCAGGTGACGTTCACGCCGCCCACCGTGGTTGAGAGGTTGACCGCGATCCGGTGAGTGGCCTGGGCATATCCGGGCGTCTGCCACACCTTGCCGTTGCGGACAAACCCCTTGGGTTCGAAGCTGGACAGAAATTGCTCGAGGGTCAGCTCTACGCCGAGATCCTTGGGGATCGTGAGCTTCACCCGGCCGACCGCCACCGAGACCCTGACCCGCGCCTCGGCGGCCCATGCCCCGCTGAGGTCGAGATTGACCCCGCCAGCGCCGCCCCCCAACCGGATCCACTGGCATCGGCTGTTGCCCAGCGACTCCAAGGTCACTTCCGCGGCACCCGCGTTGACCACCAGCGAGTCGCAGCGGCCGGGGTTGACCTGGCTGAACCGGACCACCGCCTTGCTCCCAGCGGTCGCCATGCTGACTCGCTTCAGCCGCAGCCCGCCCAAGTCCGCCGTGGCCTCGGCGGCCCCGAGATTGAGATCGAGGACCAGCGGGACTTCCCGTGACAGTTCGATGGTGGCGCTCTGGGCCAGGTGCGCTCGGCTGCTGACCGTAATTCCGCCCTGCCCGGTGGGCTGAATCCCGAGGGAGACGGATTGCGCCGCGCCGTCATACTTCGAAACCGGCACGAAGCGCAGGGGATCGAAGTCCGCCGTCATCCGGTACAGCATCCCGCTCGCGGCCGGTTTGAGGATGACCGTACCGGCGGCGAACGACACGGTGGCGTGCAGCGAGGTCTGGTCGAACAGCTGGCGCGCGGCGCTGGCCTGTTGCATGCCCTGGCCGTGCAGCGGAGCGGCGACCAGCAGCGCGGTCAGGGCCGCTCGGACTGACCTGCCCGTGGCGCCCGGGAGAGAACCCATCATCAGGGGAGTGGTGGCGGAGTCCGGCTGCCGGGCCGCTTGGCGGCCGGCACTCCAAACTGCGGCGTGGCCCAGAGGTATTCGTCGGTCAACGATTCCGCCGGCAGCACCCGGCCGGCAAATCCTTCACGCAGGCCGCCTCGCGAAAGCAGCGTGGCTCCAAATCCGACGGTCAGCAGCAGCCAGCTCACCAGCACCGCCAGGCCCAGCATCAGGCTGCCGGCCAGCGGCACCCAGCCGAACAGGATCCAGGCCGACCAGAGCGCCGCCGGCACGCCCAGGCCAAGCCAGAGATACCGGTAGCTGTTGGGCGAGCCGACCAGCATGCCCGTGGCCATCCGGCGCCGAGTCCAGATCTCGCCGGCGGCATGCGCCATGGCCAGCCCGCCACCCACGATGGCCAGCACGGCCAGCAGCAGGTAGACCACCACCACGAACGGCACCAGCAGGATCCCCGCGACACTCAGGATCAATCCGACCACCAGCATCCCGAACGTCGGCACCAGCATGATCTGACCCAGCACTCCGACCACGAATGAACGGGCGAATGAATGGGCGATGGTATCCGACACGATCTCGAGCGGCTGCTTGGCGAACAGGACGGCACTCATACCGAGGACGAGCAGCGACGTCAGGATCCCGGCCAGTCCGGCGGCCCGCCTGAGCGCGGTGGCCAGTGCGCTCGCGGGGGCCCCCTCGGCCTCAGGCACGGCGGCCGGGGCCGCGGCGCCACGCAGGGTGCGGATCTCGCCGCGGATGTCGCCGCCCTCGGAATTGACGTCGCCGCCGACCGCCAGCACATCCCCGGTGATCGTGGCACCCCGGTGCACGATGATATCACCATCGACGGTGGCCAGGTTGCCATCAAGGGTGCCGAAGATCTCCGCGTTGCCGCCGATCACCAGCAGCGGCCCGTGCAGCGTGGCCCCCGACCCGAGGCTGTAGCGTCCGAGCCGCGCTTCACCGCCTGGTACGGTCACGGCCAGGTCAGGTCCCGCCTCACGTGAGGCCCGGCGGAGCAGCGGCTCCAGCCGAGCCGCGTCACTCAGATCGTTGAGCGGAATGGTGAGGCCGCCGGGCGCCGCCTGCGGCAACGCCTTGGGGGAGGCGGCAACCGGCGACGGCGCCCCGAGTTCGGCGGTCCGCTGGTGAATCAACGCGGCAAGGATACTCTCCTCCGCGCTCAGGCCGGCGGGCTGCCACTGGTGCAGTGACGTAACCACAGCGGCGGTCCGGTGCCGCGCCGCATCGCTGACCAGCTGCCGCCAGGATACCTCGAGTGCCCCGCCGGCCGGATACCGTCCGGCCAGATGGCCATCGATCAGCAGCCGGCCGGCGTCGAAGTCGACTCGCAGCGTGCGATCGCCGTCGAGCACAAACGCCAGGGCGGTCTGATCGGCCGAAAGGGTGACGATGTGGTCGCGAACGGGAGTGGACTGTGCAGCGGACCACCAGATCCTGAAAAATTCCACCGGAGTAGTGAAGTGATCGGTCCAGCGGTAGGTCTCTTCAGCAGCGAGTGGTCGGGTAATCAGGAGCACCACCGCCGCGAGAGCCAGAGCCCGGCGGCGCTCAGGCCGCACGGGAGCCCGGTATCGTCAACAGCCGGCGCATCAGTACCAGGCCGCCGGTCCATGCCGTCAGCGTTGCTGCCCCGATCCAGGCCAGCCGGGCAGGTGTACCCAGTGCCTGCCGGGCCGATGAATACCATGGCTGCTCGATCAGGTTGGATACCACCCCGCGAACTCCCAGCCAGAGCCACTGTGACCCTTCGGTCGTGACGGTCTGGCCCAGCCGGGTCAGAGTGTCCTGGTGGGTCAGGCTCCAGCCGATGCTGGTGCCCGCCCCGCCAATCAGCAGGGCCGCCGCGGAAGCGGCGAGGACTGCAGTCCGCGGACTGGCCATCAGCCTGCGGCGGATCACGGTCAGGGTGCCGGTCGATTCCACCACCGCCACTTTCGACATGACCCTGGCGCCAAACTTCGGTGCTGGTGAGAGCAGCGGGAGCGACTCCAGGCGCTGGACCAGCGCCCGCTCGGAATCGGCCAGGACCTGACAAGGGGCGCAGTCCTCCAGATGCCACATCCGCGCCGACGCCAGGGTGGAATCGAGCCAGGCATCCAACTCGGCGTTGGTGATATGGGGTCGGGACCGGGCAAACTCGGGATGCTGCAGTGCCACCCGCTCCATGACCCGGGAAGCAAAGCCGTGCGGGACCTCGACTGGCTCAAGGGTGCGGAGCGAGTGGATCAGCTCGCGTTCCGAGGCCAGAAGATCGCGACATTCAACGCAGGTTTCTAGATGAAACGCTACGGAACGAGAGGCATCGGACTCGAGGAGTTGATCGATCTGATCGGGGGTCAGGTGACCGGCAGCGGCGTCATTCATGCGGCTGCTTCTACGGCTGCCTCGTGAAGGTGGTTTCACTCACGCAGATCGGCCAATAGATCACGCAACTCGTGTCGGGCCCGGTGGATGTAGGTCTTCACCGTGCCGAGCGGCAGTTCGAGCATGTCGGCGATCTCTTCATAGGCACGTCCGTCGACGTGGCGGAGCATGATGCAGGCCCGGTATTCGGGCCGAAGTCTCGCAATCGCGGTCTCGATCGCGCCACCGAGTTCACGGGCCTCGAGCTCGGCGAGCGGGCTCTCGCGCCGGTCGCTGATCTGGAGCGTCGTGGCCTCGATTGAGTCGGGCGTCACGGCGTCGGGGGCGCCGTCGATCGACAGGGTGGCCAGCTCCCGCTTGCGCAGGTGATCGATGGCGGTGTTGTTGGCGATCTTGAAGATCCAGCTCGAGAACTTGAACTCGGGCCGGTAGGTGCTGATGGCGTTCAGGGTCTTGACGAAGGTTTCCTGGGCCAGGTCCTCGGCGATTTCCCGGTCCCGCACCATCCGGTAGATCAGCGAGAAGACCGGGCGCTCATAGCGGCGGATCAGCTCACGATAGGCGGCTTCGCGGCCGGCCCGGGCCTCGGCCACCACCTCCTGATCGGTGGCGGCCAGCAGCTCAACGCGCTTAGCCACGCCCACCCCATCGGGTTGCGCGGCCACTTCTGAGCGGACTACATTGGGCCTCTATGTTAGCCACAGATAGTAAGTTACCCGTAGTCGGCGGAGCGGAGAAGCGGCAGTACGTTCGGGGCATCTTTACGGCCATCGCCCCCCGCTACGATTTCCTCAATCATCTGCTCAGTCTCAATATCGACAAATACTGGCGACGCAAGGCGGTCCAACAGCTGGGCTGGCAGCGCCGGCCGGACGGCCGCTATCTCGATCTCTGCGCCGGGACCCTCGATCTGGCGGCGGCCCTGGCCACCCGGGCAGGATTTCGTGGACAGGTCCTCGGTGCCGATTTCGTCAAGCCGATGCTGGAGCGGGGCCGGGGCAAGTCGAACCGGGTCTGGGCCGTGAATGCCGATGCGCTCGAACTGCCGCTGCCATCCGCCAGCGTCGACGGTGCCACCGTCGGGTTCGGGGTCCGGAATCTGGCCGATCTCGATGCCGGGCTGACTGAAGCCGCCCGGGTACTCCGTCCCGGTGCCCGGCTGGTCATTCTCGAATTCAGTACCCCGCCGAAACAACCGATACGCGGCCTGTATTTCTTCTATTTCAGGCATGTGCTGCCGACCATCGGGCGCCTGGTCTCCAAACATACGAGCGCCTACACCTACCTGCCAGAATCGGTGCTGGCCTTTCCGGGACCCGAGGAACTCTCGGCCCGGATGAGTGTCCGGGGATTCACCGATGTGTCCTTCCAGCTCATGCTGGGCGGCATCTGCGCCATCCACGTGGGGACCCGAGCCTAATGGCGATCGACAATCTGCGCGAGTTTGTGGCCGAGATCGAGCGGATCGGCGAACTGGTCCGGGTCCGGCAGCCGGTGAAGGCCAGGCTCGAGATCGCCGAAATCGCCGATCGCTGCATGAAGAGCCCCGGCGGCGGGCCGGCGCTGTTGTTCGAGCATGTGGTGATGGATAACGGGCAGAAGAGCGACATCCCGGTCGCCATCAATCTATTCGGCTCGATGAAGCGGATCTGCCTGGCCCTCGGCGTCACGGAGCTGTCGGAAATCGGCGCCCGCATCAAGGACCTGCTCGATCTCAAGGTGCCCGAAGGGTTGATGGGCAAGCTGTCGCTGCTGCCCAAGCTGGCGGAGGTGGCCAAGTTCCCGCCGAGAATGCGGAGCGGCAAGCCGGCCTGCCAGGAAATCGTCCGGCAGGGTGCCGATGTCGACCTGGATCGAATTCCGTTCCTGACTACCTGGCCGGGAGATGGCGGCCGGTACATCACCCTGCCGATGGTCATTACCAACGATCCGGTGCGGGGGATCCGGAACGTGGGGATGTACCGGGTGCAGGTCATGGGCAGGAACACCCTGGCCATGCACTGGCAGCGGCACAAGGTGGGAGCGGCCCACTGGCGGGAAATGGCCGCCCGTGGTGAGCGGATGCCCGTCGTCATTGCGCTGGGCGCCGACCCTGCCAGCGTGTACTCAGGCTCGGCACCGCTGCCGCCGTCGATCGACGAATTCATCTTCGCCGGATTCCTGCGCAAGGCGCCGGTCGAACTATCCAGGGCCGTCACCCAGGATCTCGACGTACCGGCCGAGGCGGATATCGTTCTCGAGGGGTACATCGACCCGGCCGAGCCGCTGGTGCGGGAAGGGCCGTTCGGCGATCACACCGGCTTCTACTCGCTGGCCGATGACTACCCGCTGGTGCACGTGACGGCGGTGACCATGCGCAAGGATCCGATCTACCCGGCTACCCTGGTGGGGCGGCCGCCGATGGAGGATTACTACCTGGGGCACGCCACCGAGCGGATCTTCCTGCCGCTGCTGCAACTGACCGTGCCCGAGATCGTGGACTACCACATGCCGGCGCCCGGCATCTTCCACAATCTCGTCTTCGTCTCGATTGACAAGCAGTACCCCGGCCAGGCCTGGAAGGTGATGAACGCCATGTGGGGTCAGGGATTGATGTCGCTCTCGAAGGTGCTGGTGGTGGTGGATAAGGAGGTCAACGTCCAGGATCCCGATGAGGCGTGGTGGATTGCGCTGAACAACATCGACCCCGAGCGGGATGTCCGGTTTACCATGGGGCCGGTCGATGTGCTCGATCACTCCAGCCGGGCCTTTACCTACGGCAGCAAGATGGGGATCGACGCCACTCGGAAGTGGAAGGAAGAGGGGTTCGATCGCGAGTGGCCCGAGCGGATCGAGATGGACACGGCTACCAAGGCAGCGGTTGACGCCATGTGGGATAAGCTCGGGATCAAATTGCCCCAGGGCCGGGTCAAGTGAGCGCCGTGCGCGAAGGCCAGACGTTCGCCGGCGAGACGCTGTTGGTCCGCTACATCAACTTCGTCAAGCTGCCCCACACCCTGTTTGCGCTGCCATTCGCGCTGCTCGGGGTGCTGGCCGCCTCGTTTCACGAGCGGGTCACCGCCCGGACCGTCCTGCTGGTGGCCATCGCCTTTTCCTCGGCCCGCTGGGTGGCCATGGGCTTCAACCGGATCGCCGACCGGAAGTATGACGCCAGAAACCCCCGGACCTCGGCGCGTGAATTACCGAGGGGCGCGCTGAGCCTGCAGCAGGCGTGGCTGTCGGTGCTGGTGGCCGGGGCGTTCTTCCTGGCAGCGGCGCTGCTGCTCAATCCGCTCTGCCTCAGCCTGGCACCGGTGGCGCTGGCCTGGGTCATGACCTACAGCCTGTCGAAGCGATTCACCTGGTGGCCCCACCTCTGGCTGGGCTTGAGCCTCGCGATTGCGCCGGTTGGCGGTTTCCTGGCGGTGACCGGCCGGTGGAGCAACCCGTGGTGGGTGCTGATTGCCATCACCATCGGCGTGGCCACCTGGGTGGCCGGCTTCGACATCTTCTACGCCCTGCCCGACGCCGGCTTCGATCGCTCGGCCGGCCTCAGGAGCGCCGTGGTCCGCCTGGGTGAATCCCGCAGCATCCTGCTGGCCAAGTTGCTGCATGGCCTCACCATTCCGGCACTGCTGGTGTTTGGCTGGGGTGCCGGCTTCGGCGGTCTGTACTACGTCGGCATCGCCATTGCCGCGGGCATCCTGGCGTGGGAACACCAGCTGGTGAAGCCGGGGGATCTCTCCCGGCTCGACGCGGCGTTCTTCACCATGAACGGGGTGATGAGTGTGACGGTGTTCGGTTTCGCCCTGCTGGATCGGATTCTATGAGGCGCGAAAAGCGAAAAGAGAAAAGCGAACAGCCAACGCGTGAGCCGTCTCGCGGTGATGTTCTCAAGTCCTCGAGTGGAGCGCCTCTTCGCTCTTCGCTTTTCTCTTTTCGCTCACGGCATCCTCTCAAGTCCCCGACTCCGAATCGCCGAGGCCGCTGACGATGCTGCCGGTCGTCCTCGCCATCAGCGGTGCCTCGGGGGCACCCTACGCAGTGCGGTTGCTCGAGGTCATGGCCCGGGCCCGGATTCCGGTCTGGCTGATCGTGACCGGCCACGGCTGGCGGCTGCTGGAGCACGAGGCGGGAATTCGCGACCTGGCATCGCTGGAGGCGGCCACCGGGGCGGACTGGTCCAGCGTGACGGTATTCCCCGACGAGGATCGCGGCGCCCGTCCCGCCTCGGGTTCGGCCCGGACTTCCGGAATGGTGATCTGTCCCTGCTCGATGGGGACGGTGTCCGCCATTGCCGCCGGCAGCAGCCGTTCGCTGGTCGAGCGGGCGGCCGATGTGATTCTGAAGGAACGCCGCAAGCTCATCCTGGTGCCGCGCGAAACCCCGCTCTCGCTCATTCACCTGCGCAACCTCGTCACCGTCACCGAAGCCGGCGCCGTGGTCCTGCCCGCCGCCCCCGGGTTCTACCACCGCCCAACCGAAATCGGTCAGCTGGTCGATTTCATCGTGCAGCGGGTGGTGGACCAACTTGGACTCGAGATCGAAGTGTCGGCGAGATGGCAGGGCTGAGGATTGTCGGAGTGTCAGATTTCCTGATTGGCGGGTTCCGCACCCTGCCGGTGAACCTGCCCATCGATCCGGCAATCCTCCAATCCGGCAATCGCTGACGGCGGATTGTTCCCATGCGCCTAGGCATCATCTCCGATACCCACGGCCTGCTCAGGCCCGAAGTCTTCGATGTCTTCCAGGACGTTGATCACATCCTCCACGCCGGAGATCTCGGGCCGCTGGAGCTGCTGGTGGAGCTCGAAGCCATCGCCCCGGTGACCGCGGTGTGGGGCAACACCGATTCGATCGAGGTCCAGGCCAGGCTGCCAGCGGTGGCACAGCTGGAACTCGACGGCTTCCGGATCATCGTCACCCATGGCCACCAGTTTGGCAGCCCCACGCCCGAGAAGCTCAACGCCGCGTACCCCGACGCCGAGTTGCTGATCTTTGGCCACACCCACCGGCCGCTGCTCACGATTGTCGATGTTGTCGTCACCGCGATGAACCCGGGAGGGGCCGGGCCGAGGCGGTTCGATCTGCCGGCCAGCGTGGGAATCATCGAGCTTGAGGCCGGCATTCCCCCTCGCGGCCGTCTGGTCCCGCTTACCGATCTCGATGCAGACTAGCCACAGATGAACACGGACTGTTCCGAGGCAGGTCGACCATTTTCTGCTGTTCTGGGACTTCCTGTGGTGGTGTACGCACAAACCGGTGGCAAGTCCTGGTGATGAAGCCAGATTTACACATCGGACCAATCTGGGTCAATCCGTGGCCGACTTCCCCATGCTGATCCTGGTGCTGTGGCTGGCCGGGGCGGACAGCGTGCGAATTCGACCACTGAGCCAGGCACCGGTGGTTCGGAACAGCGCCGACCTGGCCTCGCTCGGGGCGCCATCGCTGACGCTGGCAGGTGGCGCATCGGTCTGGCTGCTGAAGGACAGCACCGCCGTCGTGCTCATCGCCAGTCTCTCCGACTCGACTCCGGCCTGGAACGACCGGGTGGTGCTGACCCTCGATACCAATGGCGACCGTGCCGCCTCTCCGCAGCACGACGATTTCCAGTGGGATTTCCATCGGGTGGCGGACAGCAGCGTGATCTACCGCGGGCGGGATGGCCGCTGGCAGCCGCCTCACGACGATCCCGATTGGCGGCTGGGTCATGACCGCGACGGGGGAGGCTGGTCGGTACGGGAAAAGGAAGTGGCCGGGGGCTGGGTGCTGATCGTGCGATTCGATCCCGAATACTTCTCGCAGGCCGGCCGGATTGCGCCTGGCCTCGGGATCGCGAGCTTCGATGAAGGGCTGCGACGATGGGACAGCTGGCCGGCGGTCAGCCCGGGGCGCCAGCCGGGCTCTCTGCCTGATCATCCATCGATGTGGGGAATTGTCCTGCGATAGACCTGGGGCTCAGCGACCGCCGCTCGCGCTTGCCACGGTGACCGGCGGATGCAGCTCGAAGCGCAGTGCCGCCACCGCGCGGGAGTACCGCTCAACCAGCTCCGGTCCGATCGGCCGACCAGCCTCACCCGCCATGGCCACCCTGGGATCCGTCGCGGCACCGTTGATCCGGAACTCGAAATGCAGATGCGGGCCGGTCGCCAGGCCGGTTGACCCCACGAACCCGATGGTCTGGCTCTGCACCACCCGATCGCCCGCCCTGAGTCCCTTGGCAAACCCCTTGAGATGACCGTAGCGGGTGACGACCCCGTCGGCATGCGCAATCTCCACCAGCTTGCCGTAACCGCCGGCCCACGACGCCCGAAGCACCGTCCCATCGCCCACCGCCATCACCGGCGAGCCAGGTGCGGCGGCGTAGTCGATTCCCTCGTGCTTCCGCCAGTATTTCAGGATCGGATGGAAGCGGGCGCTGCTGAACTCCGCCGAGATCCGCTTGAACTCGACCGGCACCCGGAGAAAATTGCGCCGCATGGAGGCGCCTTCTCCGTCGTAATAGCCGGTCTGACCATCGGGCCCATCGAATTCGTAGGCCGCCATCGTCTTGCCGGCCACCGTGATTTCAGCCGCCAGCATCCGGCCGAACCGGACTTCGCCGTCCTGGTCGATCAGCCGCTCGAACAGGATCGAATAGGGTTCTCCCTCGCGCAGGTCACGGGTGAAGTCCGCTTCCCAGCGGAACAGGTCGGCCAGTTCCCACGCCATCTGGGCCCGTTCACGGGGGTTGAGCAGGCTGTCGGGCAGTGCCTCGGCCAGCGAGGTATAGAGCGAACCGGTGAAGGTTCCCTCGACCCGGACGGCCTGCGAGCGCCAGCGCTCGCCACGACGCTGAAATCCGCCCAGCGTCACGTGGATCGGGGCCGCCGCCACGAGGGGCGCACGCAGCTCCGCCCGTCCGGCGGCCGAATCGGCGCCGGGCGATGCGACAAGCAGCAGGATCGAGAGCAATGCGTGCATGACCATGGTATCGGTAGAGTTGCCTGCTTCAAAAGCAGAGCCCGTGCCAGCCGCCCCGATTCGGCCTGCCATCGGGGCCCCGGCCTTCCACTGGACGTCGCCGTTTTGAACATGTGTAACTGCATGACTGACAGTGACTTGCGTCAGATACTTCGAATAATCAGCGGCAGGCGCTGGCAGGATGAATCTGAAATCGTTGAACCATGGTGCCCGCCTGCCGCATTCCGCCCGGGTTCAGTTCAACCAGCTATGTAGCGGAGTCGTGCGCCGAAAGGCATCAGGGTGACGGCGGAACCAGGCCATGACCAGCAGGATTTCATCGAGATTCTGGAACGGTAGCGGTCCCGGTTCCGGGGCGGGACGGGCCACCTCCTCGCGCACCACTCCGCGGAATGCTTCCAGCTCCAGTGGAGTGGTCGGGAAGGGATAGGTGGCGCGAATGACACCGTGACGCACCAGGTAGGCGCGGTCATCGCCGAACACGCCTGGATCCTGGTAGACAAAGGTCAGTGCCTCCACCGCGGCGCGGGCGCGCGCGGTGGCCGACAGCAGCCAGATCAGGCAATCGAGTTTTTCCCGCCACCGAGCTGCCCGCTCGAACTCGGCAGCGTCGGAGGCCAGCTGCATGGCGGAAACGGCGCGGTCGATCGGTCTGATGCTGCGGCCTTCGAGAAAGGCCAGCGCCGCCTCGACCTGGGATCGATACTGCGCCTGGCTCACGAAGCCGGCGCAGGGGCCGGTACAGTTGCCGAAGTCGTGCCGCATGCAGGCGGCGCGGAGCGGAGATTCAAACAGGTCCCGCTGGTCGGCAAAGACGATCGGCATGGCGGGGGCGCAATCCCTGAGGCCCAGCAGGTCGTTGAGCGTGCGCACCCCTTCTGCCACCCGTGCCGCCGAGATGAACGGACCGTAGCAGCTGCCGTCCAGCCTGCCGGCGCCCGGTCCGCTGCTCACCCGTGGGGCGGGCCCGGCGCTCACCCGGACGAACACCGTCCGCTTTACCCGGTTCATCTGCCAGTTGAGGATCGGACGGTGGCGCTGGATCTGGCGCAGTTCGATCACGCCCGCGGCAAATTCACTATGGACGTAGTCCCACTGGATGTCCTGGGCGGCGTAGAGAATCCTGGCCGCCTTGTCCTCCGGGTAGCTGGCGCGGAAGTAGGAAAGCAACCGCTGGCGCAGCCGCTTGGCCTTGCCGACGTAGATCACCCTGCCGAGCGGGTCGAGCATCCGATAGACGCCGGGGCGCGCCTCAGTCAGCCGCTTGACCCGCTCTCGCAGCGCGTCGAGATCGGTGGCCGGCAACGCCAGCGCGCTGGATCGCCGCATGGCCCGGGCAGTCACGACGCGATAGCCCTCTTCTTGGTTTTCGGCTTTTTCTGCCCGCCTGCCCGCCCGTCCGACTGGCCGCCCTGGCACCGCCAGCAGAACACCGTGATCCGGCCGTCGATGGCGTGAGTGCCCGCCAGCCGGCTGCCGCACCGATCGCAGGGCTGACCCTCGCGGCCGTAGACGTGCAGGGCGAGCTGGAATTTTCCGGACTTTCCCTTGCCGGTGCGATAGTTCCGGATCGTGCTGCCCTCCGATTTGATCGCGGCCTTGAGGATGCGCACCACGTGACGAAGCAGCAGCGTGGCCTGGGCCAGCGTGATGGTCGAGGCCGGTTGCGACGGATCGATCCTGGCGGCCCACAGCGCTTCGTTCGCGTAGATGTTGCCGACTCCGACTATCAGCTTCTGGTCCATCAGCGCCTTTTTCACCGCCTGCCGGGTTCCGGCGAACGCCTCGAGCAGTCGTGCCGGGGTAAACCGCGGGTCGAGTGGCTCGGGACCGAGCCGGGCGGAGAATTGATCCCACCCCTTTTGATCGAGCAGCCGGAGGGTGCCGATGCGGCGGACGTCGTGATAGATCAGCAGGCGGCCGTCGTCCAGAGTCGCCTGCAGGACCGAGTAGCGGCGCTGGTCGGCATCGAGCGGTGCATCCTGGGTCTGGAGCGACCCCGTCATCCCGGGCTGCACCACCAGGCGGTGATCTCCCATCCGGATCACGGCATGCTTGGCGCGACGGGTGACGGCGTCAACCGTGGCGCCTCGGAGGTCGTGGATCAGGCGTCTGGCGGCAACTCCGCGCAGCACATCGTGATGAGTCAGGCGGACAGTGGCGATGGTCCGGCCCACCAGAGCGGAGCGCACCTCGCGCACCATGGTTTCCACTTCGGGGAGTTCGGGCATGCGGGGAATCTAGATTGGAGTCGAGGGTCGAGGGTCGTGGGTCGAGGGACTAGAGTCGAGAGTCGAGAGAATATCTGAGCATGATTAGTTTTGGCCTGCCCGCCTGCCCGCCTGCCCGCCTGCCCGCCTCGCCCGCCTCGTCTCACCCTCGCCTCGCGGACTCCCGCCACCCGATGTCGCTGCGGAACTGCCTGCCATCAAAACTGATCGCCGCTGCCGCCGCCCGGCTCAGCGCCTGGGCTTCGGCAAACGTCGGCGCCACTGCCGTAACGGCGAGCACCCGGCCACCGGTCACCCGCAAGGTACCGTCTACCACCCGCGTGCCGGCGTGAAAGACCGTCACTCCGGCCGGCAACTCCGCCGGGATCGTGATGGCCGCTCCCAGTTCGGGAGCGTCAGGATACCCGCGGGCAGCCAATACGGTGGTCACCGCAGCGCCATCGGCTATAGTCAGCGGGGTTGGCTTCTCACCGCCGGCAATGGCTTCGAAGCAGGCGGTCAGCCCACCGGTGACCAGCGGCAGCACGACCTGGGCCTCGGGATCACCCAGTCGGCAATTGAACTCGACCACCCGGATACTGCCGTTGGCGCCGATCATCAGTCCGGCATACAGCACCCCGCGGTACGGAGCTCCTTCCATCGCCAGCTGCTTGAGGGTTGGCAGCAGGATATCGCGCCGGATGCGTGCCTGCAGCTCCGGCGTGGCCAGGGTTACCGGCGCGTAGGCGCCCATCCCGCCGGTGTTGGGTCCGGTATCACCCACGCCGATCCGCTTGTGGTCCTGCGCGGCCGGCAGTAATTCGACTTCGGTGCCGTTGGTCAGCGCCAGCACCGACAGCTCCTCACCGGTCATGAACTCCTCGATGACCACGATCTGACCGGCACTTCCGAAGATCTTGTCACCCATCATCGAGCGCACGGCCGCGCTGGCTTCAGCACGCGTCTCGCAGACGATGGCGCCCTTGCCCGATGCCAGCCCCGACGCCTTGACCACCAGCGGCTCGGCGTGAGTCGCGATGAACGCGAGGGCCGGCTCGAGGGCGGTAAAGGTCTGGCTCGACGCCGTCGGGACCCGGGCCCGGATCATCAGATCCTTGGAGTAGGCCTTGGACGCCTCGATCTGCGCGCCGGCGGCACCCGGGCCGACCACGGCACGTCCTTCCGCTCGGAAGCGATCAGCCAGTCCCATCGCCAGCGGAGTCTCGGGGCCGATCACGATGAGGTCGATGCCCTGGGCGTCGGCCACATCGGCCAGTCGATCGAGGTCAGTAGCGGGGATGTCCAGGTTGGTGGCGACTTCGGCGGTACCCGGATTGCCTGGTGCACAGAAGATGGTGGCGGCGGGATTCTCGCGGCGGAGGGCCCAGCAGAGTGCATGCTCCCGCCCCCCGCCGCCGATGACCAGAATTCTCACGAGGATTGCTGTCCCTTGCGGAAGGCGTCACCGACGCGCTCGGCGGCTTTCCTGGCGGCGTCAACCACGTGGCCCACCGTCTCACGGGTTTCCCGCGCATAGTAGCTGCCCGCCGCCGACAGATCATCCTTGAGCGGACGGTCACTCGCCTCGGCGCCACGGCGGACATATTCACCACGGATGATCCGGTCATAATCGCCGGTGGCCATCCACCGCTGCAGTTCGGCGGCGCGCACCGTGTGCATCGGGTGGGTCACCGCGAGGGTGTGCAGAATCTTGTACACCACGTCGAGGCCCTCGTTGCTGCCCAGGTATTCATTGGCCTGAACCATGAACGAATCGACATCGAGCTGGCCACTGAACGCCCCTTCCCGGACTCCACCCGCCATCTTCATGTAGAGCCGCTGCGCCACGATCGGATCCTGGCCGCCGAGCAGGCCGGCGCGGTCCGACGACAGCTCGGCCTTCCGGGACCACTCGAGGATCGCGAGCCGGATGGGCAGCAGGGCTATCCCTGCCAGGAAAGGCAGGGCGCCGAGGCTGACCTGCAGCAGGATTTCGGCGATGGTCCGGTAGAGCGCGTGGCCGCTCATGACATGGCCGAGTTCGTGGGCCAGCAGGACCTTCACCTCGTCTTCGTCGAGCAGCTCGAGCGCGGCGCTATGCAGCACGATAAAGGGCCGGTCAACGCCATACGCGCCGGCATTGAACACCGGCGTCTGGGAGACGAACAGCTCAGGCACTACCTCCCAGTCGAAAGTCGTGCACATCTCGATGTGAGCGGTCCAGAGCTTGGGGAACTGGGTGGGACCGACCCGCACCGCGTTGGCCTGGAACAGCAGCTTGATGCCGCGCTCGCCACCCAGCAGTGCCAGGATCTTGCGGACGATGTCCTCGAAGCCCGGAATCGAGCGCAGCGATTGTAGCGCGGCACGGTCCGCTGGATGCTCCCAGCTGACAGCAGCAATCTGAGGAAGGGTCCGGCGCGGCCGGGCCGCGGGCAGGGTCGTTGTCATGGGCAGCTCACGCGATGGGGATGGCGCATCCTACGCCTGCCTCTGGGCCTTGTTTCAATATGGAATGCCTCGAGGCTCTGTTACTGCTTCAACGCCTGATCAAGGTCCGCGATCAGGTCGTCCACCTCTTCGATGCCGCAGGACAGGCGGATCAGGCTGTCGGTCAGTCCCATGGCCTTTCGCATGGCGACCGGCACCGATGCGTGGGTCATGCTGGCCGGGTGTCCGATCAGGCTCTCCACTCCACCCAGTGATTCGGCCAGCCTGAAAATCCTGGTTGCCTCGACGACTCGACGGGCCCGGTCCGGAGTGCCGACATCGAGCGAGATCATGCCGCCAAATCCCTTCATCTGCCGCCTGGCCAGCTGATGCTGCGGATGGGTGGGCAGGCCGGGGTAATAGATCTTCTCGATTCCCTTCTGGGTCGTCAGCCACTCGGCGATCCGCCGCCCGTTGGCGTCGTGCTGGCGCATCCGGAGCGCCAGGGTCTTGGTGCCGCGCAGTGCCAGCCAGCAATCCATCGGCCCGGGTACCGCGCCGGACGCATTCTGCAGGAAGCCAAGCTTTTCGGCCAAGTCGTCGCGGGTGGTGAGCACCAGTCCGCCGACCATATCGCTGTGGCCGTTGAGGTACTTGGTGGTGGAATGCATCACCAGGTCGGCACCGAGCAGCAGCGGCTGCTGGAAGCAGGGAGTGGCAAAGGTGTTGTCGACCGCGAACAGCAGGCCCCGGGACTGGGCCAGGTCGCCGACCGCGGCGAGGTCGGTCAGGAACATCATCGGGTTGGTGGGGGTCTCGCCGAAGATCAACCTGGTGGCGGGGGTGACGGCCTTGTCGATGTTCCGGACATCGCGCATATCTACGAAGGTGAATGTCAGCCCGAACCGGGCGTAGACCTGGGTCATCAGCCGATGGGTGCCACCGTAGACGTTCTCGCCGCAGACGACGTGGTCACCCGAGGAAAGCAGCTTGAGGATCGCGTCGGTGGCGGCGAGGCCTGAGCCGAACGCGAAGCCGTGGCGGGCGCCTTCGAGGCTGGCCACGTTCCGTTCCAGCGCCTGGCGGGTCGGATTCTGGGTCCGGGCGTATTCGAACCCTTTGTGCCGGCCCAGCCCTTCCTGTATGTAGGTGGAAGTCTGATAGATTGGAGTCATCACGGCGCCGGCCAGCGGGTCGGCCACCTGGCCGGCATGCACCGCGCGGGTCGCGAAACCGTGGATCTCGTCGTCGGGGAGAATCTGCGTCATGGGTCTTGGGGTTTGATGAGCGGCGAAGCTTACGGGGCCGGCGGCGCGTCGGCAAGCGAATCGACACCGGTGCCAGTTCCGCGGGCGGCAGCCCTGGCCTTGCTGCCCTGGGAACCGGCCCACCGGGATGGGCAGGCGAGCATGTCGCCCCGCTGCCTGGTGGTGGACGATGACGATCAGGTCCGATCGGTCATTGCCAAGCTGCTCCGGATCCAGGGGCTCGACACGGTGGAACATCCCTCGGCCGAGGCGGCGCTGGCCTGGCTCGATGTCCAGGGCGAGGTCCCCCTGATCATCAGCGACATCCAGATGCCGGGGATCGACGGGCTGGCGCTGCTGGATGAGGTCCGCCGCCGCTGGCCCAATACGGCCGTCATCATGCTCACCGGGGTGGCGGATGTGAAGACCGCCGTAGCGGCGCTCGACCGTGGCGCCATCGATTACATCGGCAAGCCGGCCCTGGTCGATGAGGTCCGGGCCCGGGTGTCCAAGGCCCTCGAGAAGCGCGAACTGCTGCTGCGCAATCAGTATTACCAGCGCACCCTGGAGGACCGGGTCAGGAAACAGGGCCAGCGGATCAAGGAGCTGTTTCTCGAGGGGGTCCAGACCCTGGCCAAGGCGCTGGAAGCCAAGGATCCCTACACCCGCGACCACTCCCTCCGCGTCAGCCATTACGCCTCCCGGACCGCCGTCCGGCTGGGCCTGATCGAGGACCGGCTGCAGGAAATCCGGCTGGGCGCCGAACTTCACGACATCGGGAAGATCGGCACCCGGGAGTCAGTGCTGCTCAAACCGGGTCCACTGACTCCGGAAGAATTTGCCCATATCGCCGAGCACACGGTCCTGGGCGAGAAGATCCTGGCGCCGCTGGCCCGGGAAACGCCGCTGGTCCTGGCCATCGTGCGGTCCCACCACGAGCGGGTGGACGGCCGGGGATTTCCAGACGGGTTGGTCGGGGACCAGATCCCGCTCGAGGCCCGCATCGTGGGCGTGGCGGATGCGTTCGACGCCATGACCTCGAGCCGGCCATACCGTGACTCGATGACCGCGGTCGAGGCCATCGCCGAGCTCCGAAAGATGTCGGGATCGCAATTCGATCCGGTGGTCGTGGCGGCGTTTCTCTCGGCGTTTCCGGATCCTGCGCAGTTGCCGCTGAGCCTGTAGGGAAGGGGGGAGGGTGGGAGGGGGGGGAATGCATTGTCGCTTCCCGCACGCCCCGCATGACGGCAGTTCAGGCGGCGCTGCCACTTGAATTCATTTCGACTCATTCCCCCCGTCATACTTCCCCCCTTCCCCACTTTTCTCAGCGACTTAGTTTGCCCTCCATGTCTGACACCCTGATGATCAGTGTTTCCGGAATGCGCGGGATCGTGGGCAAGGATCTGACACCGGAGCTGGTGGCACGCCACGCTGCGGCCCTCGGTGCCTGGGCCAGGGCCAATGGCAAGCCATCGGTGGTACTCGGTCGTGATGCCCGCACCAGCGGCCCGATGTACGCGCTGGCTGCGACCGCGGGGCTGATGTCGGTCGGGGCCGATGTGATTGACGTCGGCATGGTGCCCACCCCGACGGTCCAGCTGGCGGTCGAGCATCATCACGCGGGCGCCGGGCTGATCCTCACCGCCAGTCACAATCCGATCGAATGGAACGCGCTCAAGTTCGTCGGGCCCGACGGGATCTTTCTCGACGGTGATGCCGGAGCCGCCGTGCGTGCGCTGGCTGAGACCGGCCCGCCGAGGGCGGGGTGGGAAGGGGTGGGTGTCATCCGGAAGGACGATGGTGCGATCGCGCGGCACCTGCAGCAGGTGCTGGCCCTGCCGCTGCTCGACCTGGCGGCCATCCGCAAGCGGAAGTTCACGGTGGCCCTCGACTGCGTGCGCGGGGCCGGCGGCACCACGATTCCGCAGCTGCTCGAGCAACTGGGCTGTGTGGTCGTCGCCATCAACCTGGAAACCGACGGCCACTTTCCGCGCCCGCCCGAGCCGGTGCCCGAAAACCTCGGCGATCTCTGTGAACTGGTCAAACAGTCCGGTGCCGATATCGGCATGGCGGTGGACCCCGATGTCGATCGGCTGGCACTGGTGGATGAAACCGGCCGGCCCATCGGGGAGGACTACACCCTGGCATTTGCAGTGCGTGCCATGCTTGGGGGGCCAGGGGGTCAGGGGGGCAGAAACCAGGTCGTGGTTGCCAACCTGTCCACCAGTCTGGTGGTAGAGGATGCGGCTCGGGACTCTGGCGCCGAATTTCTGCGGGCCCCGGTTGGCGAAGCCAACGTGGCCCGGGTCATCGCGGAATCGAAGGCCATCATCGGTGGTGAGGGCAACGGCGGCGTCATCCTTCCGGCGCTCCATATCGGTCGGGATGCACCGGTCGGCGTGGCGTTTATCTTGCATCTGATGGCCCGTTCTGGACGGTCGGTTTCCCAGCTGGTCAGTGACTCTCCACGGTACACGATCGTCAAGGCCAAATCACCACGGGGCAAGGACTTGAGCCCGGTATTCGCCGCGCTCAAGCAGCGATTTCCCGAGGCTCAGGCGGACAGCCGTGACGGTTTGCGACTCGCATGGCGGGACCGCTGGGTGCACGTCCGCCCATCGGGAACCGAACCCATCATCCGGTACATCGCCGAGGCGCCTGACCGGGCCGTGGCGGAAGGACTGATCGACGCGTGCCGATCCTTATCAAATTGAGCCGGAGCATCTGATCGAATGTGTGGCATCGTGGGGTATGTCGGGCCGCGTCAGGCCGCCGAAATTCTGCTGGCCGGCCTCAAGCGCCTGGAGTACCGGGGCTATGACTCCGCCGGCCTCGCGGTGGTCGATCGGGGTGAGCTGACCATCGTCAAGCAGGCGGGCAAACTGTCGGTGCTCGAGAAGTCGCTCCATGGCGTGATGCCCGTCGGCACCCTCGGCATCGGCCACACCCGCTGGGCCACCCATGGCGCCCCCAATACCCGCAACGCCCATCCGCACACCGACCAGAGCGGCCGGATCGCGCTGATTCACAACGGCATCATCGAGAACAGCGGTGTCATCCGCAAGGCGCTGGAGCAGCGCGGTCACAGCTTCAAATCGGAAACCGACACCGAGGTCCTGGCCCACCTGGTGGGTGAGTACTTCGAAGGCAGCCTGGAAGAAGCCGTGGCGGCGGCGCTGCGCGAAGTTGACGGCGCGTATGGCATTGCGGTCGTCGCGGCTGACGAGCCCGACACCCTGGTGGCGGCCCGCAAGGGTTCACCGCTGCTGGTCGGCGTCGGCGATGGCGAACTGTTCGTGGCCTCGGACGCCTCCGCCATCCTGGCCCATACCCGGTCGGTGGTCTACCTCGACGATGGCGAAATGGCGGTGCTCAACCGCCAGGGCTATCACGTCCGCGACCTGGCCGCCACCCGGATCGAGAAGCCGGTTCGGCAGATCGACTGGGACCTGAGCACCATCGAGCGGGGTGGCTATGCCCACTTCATGCTCAAGGAAATCTTCGAGCAGCCCGAGAGTGTCCGCAACACCATGCGCGGGCACCTGCTGGAGGATGAGGGCACCTCGCGAGTCACCGGCCTCAACCTGACCGATGACGACATCAAGCGGATCACCCGGGTGGTGATCACCGCCTGCGGCACCTCCTGGCACTCCGGCCTGATCGGCGAAACGCTGATCGAGGAGTGGGCCCGGATGCCGGTGGAGGTCGAGTACGCCTCCGAGTTTCGCTACCGCAATCCGGTCATCGATGACAAGACGCTGGTCATCGGCATCAGCCAGTCGGGTGAGACCGCCGACACCCTGGCCGCCATTCGTGAAGCCAAGCGCCGTGGGGCCCGCACCATCGGGGTGGTCAACGTCGTCGGCTCGACCATTGCCCGGGAGGTCGACGGCGGGATCTACCTGCACGCCGGCCCCGAGGTCGGGGTGGCCAGCACCAAGGCCTTTACCAGCCAGGTTACCGCGCTGGCCCTGATCGCCCTCCGCTTTGCCCGGCTCCGCAATCTCAGCATCCTGCAGGGCCGCGAGATCATCCAGGCGCTGCATGCCATTCCGGACCAGATTCAGGTCATTCTCGACCAGGCACCCGATATCGAGGCGCTGGCCGATCGGTTTGGCCGGGCCGACAACATGCTCTACCTGGGCCGGGGGGTGAATTTCCCGGTGGCGCTCGAAGGGGCGCTCAAGCTCAAGGAGATTTCCTACGTCCACGCCGAGGGCTATCCGGCCGCTGAGATGAAGCATGGGCCGATCGCGCTGATCGATGACCTGATGCCGGTCATCTTCATCGCGCCCCGCGATGCGGTCCACGGCAAGATCGTGTCGAATATCGAGGAGGTCTGTGCCCGCGGCGGACAAGTCATCGCGCTGGTGAACCAGGGGGACAAGGAAATCGAACGGCTGGCCGCGGCCACCTTCTCGATTCCGGAAACCCTCGGACTGCTGAGTCCGCTGCTGACCGTCATCCCGCTGCAGCTGTATTCGTATTATGTGGCGCTGCGCCGGGGCTGCAACGTGGACCAGCCGAGGAACCTGGCCAAGAGTGTGACGGTGGAGTAGTTGGTGGTTCGGAGTTCGGAGTTAGAAGTTGAACGAGGGGCCGCCGGTCGATGACCGAGCGGCCCCTTGAGTTGTGCGGATTCACTGGGTACGGGGAACTGAAATCTCGAACGTGGCAACGACCGCTCCCAACTCCCAACTCCTGTCTACTTCTTCACCTGACTCACTATCCCGCTTCGGAGCGCCCGCCAGAACCCGCCCCAGAAGGTCTCATCGACCCGGTACTTGTAGTCGATCTTGGCCACCCGCGTCTGCCCCTTGTCGTCGGGCAGGTTGCTGCTGCGGACCAGGAAGGCATTGGCAACAATGCTCTTGAGCTTCTGCCCCAGGCTCTGGGTCCGGGTCTTGGGATTGACCAGTTCGACGTCGAGGCTGTCGTACACCGTGGCCAGGGTGCCGAGGGCTCGCCGATCGGCCACGGTAAACTTGAAGTGGGCCTTGTCCAGCCGTCCTGCCTTGATGTGCAATCCATCGGAAATCAGCAGGAAGCTGTTGAGCGTTGGCACCGACAGGTGCTCCGCAAACCCATCGGCGGTCAGTTCGAAGCGTTTGGCCACCGGCACCTCCATTCTCAGACCCACCTTGGCCGAGCTCATGAAGGTGGCCGTGGTATTGAGCACGGCTCGCGAAGGCCGGGTTGAATCGGCCCGGCTGTTGGAGAGCCCTGATAGGGTGGCGGTGATATCGTCAAACCAGACCACCGCCGGCCTGGGCCAGGCGGCCAGCCATTCGCCATAGCGCAGGGAGCCATGTTCGACCTTGAGCGTGTCGAGTCGCAGGTGCCAGTCCAGATCGGCCAGCTTCTGGGGCCAGAGCGCCTTGCGATGGCCAGGCCCTTCCTTCGGCAATGGCGCTCGGCGATCGGCCAGCACATCCAGCCGGAACCGGGTCACGGCAATGTTTCCCCCGTCCACCCGGCGGTCGAGCAGCGCCTTGAGGTCCACGTTGGCCCCGATCAACCCGGCCATGTTGAGCCGGATCCGGGTCCGTCGCTGGGTCGGATGGCGCAGGAATGCGCTGTCGTTTTCCACCGGCTCGAGGGCAATGGTATCGAGTGAAAAGGCCCGTTCCCGCTCCGACCGATGGAAGCCGGCCAGGTAGACACCCAGTCCGCCAGGTTCCGGCGACGAACGGAACTCCGCCACGCTCAGCACGGTGTCCCTCTTGTCGAGCGTGAATGCGATTCCCCGGATGCTGAGTGAGTCGGATTCTCCGGCGGGCACATGGACGAAGGTCGACGCCTTGAGGTCGGCTGACTCAAACACCTTGTGCTTGGCACTATCGAGGCCGAGCCCGCGGATCACGAAATCGAGCCCCTCAGTGGAGTCTCGGCTGGTTTGCCTGCCCTTGCGGTTGGTCGAGGCCAGGGTGGCCCGATCGACGGCGATCTGGTCGATCCTGGCCTGTCGGAAATCGTCGGGCAGCCAGTTGTCGACCAGGCCGTAGACCACGCTGTCGAGCGAAGGCACCTGTCCGGCCAGCTCCCGGGTTTCAGCTGCGGCATCGCTCTCATCCGATGATCTGGGCGGCGGAGCCGCCTTGCCGGTATCCGAGGATTCCTGGTACCGGCTCAAGTGGGGATCGGAGATCCGGATCTGGGTCAACCTCAGGTGCCGGTGCCAGAGCACGTCGCTGAGGTCGAGGCCGTCGAGTGCAATCAGCGGTGAGGCTGCGGAAAATCGGGTGTAGTGGGTGCTGTCCCTGCGGTCGTAGCGGATCCGGAGGTCGCGGATCAGCAGGCGCCGGCGGGTGAGGCTCAAGTCGAGGGCGGGGAACGTGATCGTCAGCCCTTCGAGGTTCTGCTCGCTCAGGAAGGCCAGAGTCCGGGTGCGGATGTAGGCGTTGATCGGTTCGCGCAGCGACTGCTCGAGGCCCCACGACGCCAGCCAGAGACCGGCGCTCACCAGCACACTGAGCCCCAGCGCGGCGATCAGGGTGAGCACCAGGTGCCGGCGGCTGAATCGAACCAGTTGACGCAGTTTCATGATCGAAGAGTAGCCGGTCCGTTGGGCGGCCGCGCTGCATCAAGCCGAGTTGCCAAAGCGGGCAGCCCTTCTTTAGTTGTTCGGATCTCAATCCAAGGATGGGCATGCGCGTCATCCTGCAGCGGGTCACCAGCGCCGCAGTCCGCATTGACGACAGGGTGGCCGGGCAAATCGAGCGCGGCTGCTGCCTGCTGGTCGGTTTTACCCACCAGGATACGCCGGCCGAGGTGCGCTGGATGGCGGAAAAGATCCAGGGACTCCGAATCTTCAGTGATGCCGAGGGGAAGATGAACCTGGGGCTGGCCGACGTCGGTGGAGCGGTCCTGGTCGTGTCTCAGTTCACGCTCTACGGTGATGCCTCCAAGGGGCGGCGACCGTCGTTCATCGAGGCCGCCAGGCCAGAGATCGCGATGCCACTGTATGAGGGATTTCTGACCGCCCTGAAGGAACGGGGCCTCACGGTGGCCAGCGGTGAGTTCGGCGCGGACATGCTGGTCGAGATCCACAACGACGGGCCGGTGACGCTGGTGCTGGAGCGGGGCGCCGGCGTGATGGGGCAGGGAGGCAGCGGGGCCGCATGACGAAACTGATTCTGGCCTCCACGTCGCCACGGCGGAAGCTGCTGCTGGAGATGCTGGGGATCGAGTTCGAGGTCCGGCCGCCGCACATAGCCGAGTTCCTCGGTCCGGACGAAGACCCGCGGCGGTTTGCGCTCCGGCTTTCCCGGGAAAAGGCTCTCGCCGTACCCGGCGACCTGGTACTTGGCGCCGATACCACGGTGCTGCTGGGGAGTCAGCTCCTGGAAAAACCCGTCGATGCGGCCGATGCGCTGGTCATTCTCCGTCGGCTGCAGGGCCAGACCCACGAGGTGATCACCTCAATCGCGGTGGTGTCGGGCGGCGTCGTGCGCCAGGCCACCGATATCACCCGGGTCGTCTTTCGACCCTGTGATGACGACTACCTCCGGGCCTATATCGCGACCGGGGAACCGATGGACAAGGCCGGGGCCTACGGCATCCAGGGCTATGGTGCGGCGCTGGTTGAACGGATCGACGGCGATTTTTTCGGGGTGATGGGGCTGCCGGTGCGGCTGGTGTTGAGGTTGCTGGGTGAGGCTGGGTACCCCTATCGATTCGGAGGCGGCCAGTAGTCGATTGTCGGATTGATCGATTTTCGGATTAGTGGGTTCACGAATCCCGAGGCGTCACGCTGGGTTCCACCCCGCCCGCCAATCCACCAATCCTTCAATCCAGTTTCACCTTCCACACCGCCACCACCTGGGCCCGGTTCTTGACTGCCAGCGGCATCATCGCCTCGACCGGCGGCTTGACCTTGAGAACCTGGTAGAGCTGGTCGCTGATCAGGATTTCGCCGGCCTTGGAGTTGGAGCAGAGCCGGCTGGCAACATTGACTGCATCCCCGATCACGGTGTATTCCAGCCGCAGGTGGCTGCCGATGTTGCCGGCGAACGACTCGCCGTAATTGATCCCGATCCCGACCCCGATCTCCGGCCGCCCTTCCGAGACCCATTTGGTGTTAAGCCCGATCAGGGCCCGCTGCATCCCGATGGCGGCGTGGACCGCCCGATCCGGATCGTCCGCGTGCGCAATCGGCGCGCCCCAGAGGGCCATGATCGCATCGCCGATGAACTTGTCCAGCGTACCGGTGTGCTGGAAGATCACATCCACCATCTCGGTGAAGTAATCCGACAGCAATCCGGCAATGGCGTCCGGGCTCATCGTCTCCGACATGCTGGTGAAGCCGCGGATATCGCTGAACAGGATGGTCATCGGGCGCTTGTCGCCGCCGAGCCGGACGGCGGCCTCGTTCTGGGCAATTTCGGCGGCCACGTTGGGGGCAAAGTACCGCTCGAAGTTGGACCGCACGATGGCCTCGCGCTCGAGGCGCTGGGCAAACCGGCTGTTCCGGATGCCCATGGCCGCGAGCCCGGCAAAGGCGATGAGGAACTGCAGGTCTTCGTCGTTGAAGCTGTTGGTGGCGGTCAGGTTGTCGACGTACAGCAGCCCCAGCACCTCTTCGGCCGCGGCCATCAGCGGTACGCAGATGGCGCTCCGCACGCTCTGCAGCATGATCGACTGGCCCTTGAACCGCTCGTCCTGGGCCGCGTTGTCCGTCAGGATCGCGACCCGCTCCTCGACCGCCTTGCGGGCAATCGAGCGGGGCACATGCTGGGCCGACGCTTCCCCCAGCCGGCTCTTGGACATCCGGGGCACCAGCTCGCCGTCCGGCTTGACCAGCAGCACCGAAACCCGGTCGACATTCATGATCTCGAAGGTCGTTTCCACCACCCGGCTGAGCAGCCGGTCGAGATCGAACTCACCCGACAGCTTCTGCGACACGTCCAGCAGCAGCGACAGCTTCCGGGCCTGGCGCTCCGCATTGTTGGCGGCATCGAGCTTGAGCTGGCCCCCCCCTTCGGCCGCGCCCGGCGTCGGGGCCATGTTCTGCGACACGCCGCTGACCGAGATCTTCCGGACGATGGTGGCGGCCGGTGGCGGCACCGCGGTGCCGGCCATGCTGGGGCGGCTGGGGTTGGCGTCGATCGAGGTGACCTGGAAGGCCACCTTGCCGAACACGATCGAGTCGTTGGCGATCAGGGTGCCCTCGGTGATCCGGGCGCCGTTGAGGAAGGTGCCGTTGGAACTGCCCAGGTCACGCACGTGCACACCGGTCGAGCCGACCTTGAGTTCGGCGTGACGGCGGGAGATCGTCGGATCGAAGATGGGGATGTCACTGGTCACCGCGCGGCCGACCACAAAGACGTGCTCGCCGGCGAGCTCGTAATTCTGGTCCCCGGCGACGCTGATCAGGCGGAAGGGCATGGGATGACAATATACGGGCATCCGGGAGGGGCGTAACAGGGAGAGCGATTGCCAGATTGCAGGATTGCCGGATTGGGGGGCTAGGCCTTGAGGCCCGCGAGCCGAGGCCGAATAACCCCCAAATCCATCAATCCATCACTGCTTCAATCCCGCTCAGCCGCCATCGCCAGCGCCGTCACCACCGCCCTGGCCTTGGCCTCCGTTTCCCGCCACTCGGTCATCGGATCGGAGTCGGCTACGATGCCGGCGCCGGCCTGGACCCAGGCCCGGCCGCCCTGCATGACGCAGGTCCGGATGGCAATGGCGGTGTCGAGCGTCTTGCCACCCCAGCCGATGTAGCCAACCGCACCGGCGTATGGCCCGCGCCGAGTGGGCTCGAGCTCATCAATGATCTGCATGGCCCGGACCTTGGGCGCCCCACTCACGGTGCCGGCAGGGAAACAGGCGGCCAGTGCCGCGACCGCATCCAGCTCGGGCTTGAGCTGCCCCCGCACCTCGCTCACCAGGTGCATCACATGACTGTAACGCTCGACGGTCATGAAGCCGGTGAGATGGACCGACCCGTAGGTCGACACCCGGCCGACATCGTTGCGCCCCAGGTCCACCAGCATCAGGTGCTCGGCCCGTTCCTTGGGATCGGCCTCGAGCTCGGCCGCGAGTGCCGCATCCTCGGCTGGGTTGGCGCCGCGAGGCCGGGTGCCCGCGATCGGGCGCAGCGTCACTTCGCCATCTTCGACCCGCACCAGGACTTCGGGCGAGCTACCGACGATGTGGATGTCGTCGAAGTGGAGGAAATAGAGGTAGGGCGCCGGATTGAGCGCCCGCAGGTAGCGGTAGGTCAGCAGCGGATCAGCGGCGGGAAGGTCGATCCGCCGAGAAAGGACGGTCTGAAAGGTGTCGCCGGCGGTGATGTATTCGAGGATCCGGCGCACCCCAGCCTGGTACTCGTCGGCGCCGTAGGGCGACTGGCTGGCGGGGAGCGGGATTCCGGACCGCAGGGTCAGGGCCCGGAGCTCACTGGGTCCCTGCAGCCGCTCGAGCCACTGGTCGATCCTGCCAACCGCTTCATGATACTGGCCTCGCAGCGTGGCCGGTGTGCTCTCGGCCGCGACTTCAATATTGGCAATGATGGTGGCGCGGTTGAACAGGTTATCGAGCACCAGGATGGTGTCGGCCACCATGAGGATGGCGTCAGGCAGCTGGCGGTCATCGGCCGGCGGATTGGGCAGCGACTCCAGCGAGCGGACCGTATCGTAGCCGATGTAGCCCACCGCGCCGCCGGTGAACCGCGGCAGGCCCGGCAGGTCAACGGCAGGATGCCGCCGCATGATCTCCCCGATATGCTCGAGCGGCGCGATCTCGCTGGCCAGTGGCTGCCACCCCGAGGCCTGGCTCCAGCGATCGCAGCGGCTGCCACGATACCGGAACACCTCCCGCGGGTCGGTGGCCATGAAAGTGTACCTGGCCCAGCGCTCTCCCCCTTCCAGCGATTCGAGCAGGAAGCCGAACCGGCCTCGGTGCAGCTTGGCCATGGCGGTCACCGGGGTCTCGCTGTCGAGCACCACTTCATGGGTGACCGGCACCATCCCGCCGCGGGCAGCCCGCTCGAGAAAGGCGTCGAATGTCGTGGGCATCAGGCGCTCGGAAAAGGAATCACTTTGACGCGGCGGCGAGGTAGGTCCCGGCGGCGGGAATCGGGCCGGACAGGTTGTCGGTCGAGGGCCGGGTCGACACCAGCTGGCCGAATCGGCCATCCTCCTGCTCGGCGGCGATCGACAGCGCTTTTTCATAGGCCGTCACGGTGCCATACCTGGCCAGCGCTTCGGGCGATGCCTTGAAATGCACCGGATACTTGAAGGTGATCCGTGCCCCCTTGCCGAACTTGGCGCTGCTCCCGATGGTCAGACCGTACACCCCCGGCCTGGCCTTGAGGGTGACCATCACCGAGTCACGACCGGAATCGGCGGCAAAGACCGAGGCGGGAAAGCTCAGCTCGGCGAATACGTTATTGTCGGGAGCGGCATGGCGCATGATGATGATGCGGGCCACGCCCGGTGTGATGTTCACCGAGGTATCGACCGCCGGAGGGCCGTTCATTTCCAGCACCAGCAGCTGCTCCAGCGGCACCACCTGGACCACCTTGACCGCCGTCGGACTGGCCGGCGCCGCCGCGCTTTTCGAGCCGCCGCCGCAGCCGGCCGCTATCACGAGTACCAACAGGCTGGAGGTTTGGAGTACGCGACGCATGCCGTGGTGGGGTTCAAGGTGGCGCCGGACGGCCGGCGTACTGCTGATCCTGGCGCTGGGTCGGTCGCGGATGCTGGCCGCCCAGGTCGAGTGGAACGGTCCCGCGGCCCTGGCCCTCGCGGAGCGGGCCCGCGACCGGCGCCTGATCGACCGGCCTGACACCGGGCTTACCAGTTATCAGGCCCGGGCCCGTGGCTTCGTGCTGTTCCTGGCCCAGGTCGGCGATCCACTCGCCCAACCGCCACGGCTGGTCAAGGCCGATCAGCTGGCGGTCGAAGTGTATTGGCGCTCCCCCGGTCAGAGCAAGCAGATCATCCAGGCCTGGCGCGACGGCCGCTGGCTGCCCACCAACATCCGGTATCACCGCGATCACCTCGGCATCGTCACCAACGACTTTGGGCCCCGGATTGTGATCGGAGGGGGTGATGAGGTCCGCAACGTGCCTCACCCGCTGTCCGCCGGCGCCGGCTCGATCTACGACTACGCGCTGGGCAACTCCATCACCATCGTGATCGGGACGGAGCGGATCACCCTGCAGGCGCTCGATGTGCGGCCGAAGCTTGCCACTCAGCCCGGCGTCATCGGGACGCTCTATGTCGACACCACCTCGGCCGCGGTGGTCCGGTTCCGGTTCGGCTTCACTCCGGCCTCGTACCTCGATGGCGAGCTGTCGGACATCACGGTGCTGCTGGAGAATGCGCTGGTGGAAGGACACTGGTGGCTGCCAGTCCGCCAGGTCATCGAAATCCGCCGGCGGGTGTCGTGGCTCGATTTCCCGGCCCAGAGCATCATCCGCGCCCGCTGGGCAATCGGTGACTACCGTTTCAACGAAACCTTGTCCGACACCTTGTTCCGCGGCCCTCCGATTGGTGGGCTGCGCCAGGCGGTGGATACCGGGGGCCAGTGGTCCCGGCCGCTGGCCGCCGAGGTCGATTCGGAGGCGCCTCCGGTGGGCGCCGACGACCTGGGCCGGCTGCGCGCCGAAGTGAGCCAGGTGGTCGGAGGAACGATGCTGGAACGGATTCGCCCGGCCCGGTTCGGCGTCGATGGCCTGAGCGATCTGGCCCACGTCAACCGGGTGCAGGGGCTGACACTCGGCGCCGGTTTGGCCCTCGGGTCGGGCACCTGGCGCATCAGGCCGCGCGCAGCCTACGGGTTCGATGACGATCGGTTGACGGGAGCGGTGTTACTTGAGCGGCATCGCGGGTTTGGGGTCACCAGGATGGAAGTCGGCCGCAGTCTGGTGGATTTCAGCGACCTGCCCGCGGCCAGCCGGCTGATCAACAGCTTTTCCGCCCAGATATGGGGTGATGATGCGGGCGACTATGTCCGGCTCGACCGGTTGGCCGTCAGTCATTGGCAGCGGCTGGGCTCGCGGGCCGCGGTTCGGGCCGAAGCGGCGGTGGAGCGGAGCAACTCCGAGGGCAATCACGCCCGGCCGTTCAATGGCAGCTACCGGCCCAATCCGGCACTGGGTGCGGGGACGTATGAGCTGGTCCGGCTGTCGCTGGAGCGGCGGCCTGCTCCGGATCTGATCCGTGATTGGAGCGGGGGGCTCGGATTGGAATCGGGTGCCGGCCCGACTGGGTATTCCCGTGCTACGCTCAGCCTGGGCGGGCAACTGCCGGCGGGCCCTGGCTCGCTGGCGGGATCGTTGTTTGCCGCCGGTGGCAGCGCCGGCTTGCCCGCATGGCGCAGCTTTGCGCTCGGCGGGCGCGCCACGCTACCCGGGGAGGAGTTCCGAATCTGGGGTGGCCGGTTGGCCGTACTCGCCCGAATGGAGTGGCGGGTGGACCTGCCGGCCCCGGCACTGCCACTCGGAGCCTATGCCAACAGCGGCAACCGATTCACCCTGGCGCCCTTTGTGGCGGCGGGCTGGGCCGGCGAAGCGATTGCCGGTGTGCCGTGGCGGCCCAGCCCGGGTATCAGGCCGGTGGCAGGGATATCTGCCGAATTCTTCCTGCATCTACTCAGGCTTGAAGCCGGGATCGGACTGCGGACCGGCCGGGTTGGACTCAGTCTTGACATCTCACCCGGTTGGTGGCCCGTCCTGTAGCCTCGACTGGGGGTTACTGCTTGGAATGGAACGGCTTAGCTTACTTCCACTGCTACACATAGGCTCTGATGCGCTTCACGGATGACTGGATCGTTCCGATCGTCGAAAAGATGGTGCCAGAAGGCGCCCTGGCGAAGCTGCGCCAGGAGGAATCCAGCACGCCGGTGTCCTTGTGGGCCAAGCTGGTTGAGGCGCGCCACGCCACCGATGACCAGATCCTGCAGGCCGCCGCCGCCCGATTCCGCTTCCCGATTGCCGACTTTACCCTGGTCGATCCCAAGGTCAAGGATTCGGTGCCCGAGCAGCTGGCCCGGCGGTTCAACGTCATGCCGCTCCGGATCACCGATTCCTACCTCGAAGTCGCCAGTTCCAATCCATTCGATATCGACGCCGAGAAGGGGCTGGCCTTTGCGACGGGACGTGAGGTCCGGATCTTCCTGGCCGGTCCCGCCAAGATCAAGGAGCGGCTCGAGGACCTGTACCGCACCGGTGCGGAGATGGTCTCGCAGCTGCTCGGCAACATGGATGGCGGCGGCGCCGAAATTACCCAGCTCACCGATGAGGATCCGGGCGCCGACCTGGGAGCCAGTGCCGACCAGGCCAGCCAGCCACCGGTGGTGCGCTTGGTGGATCTGATGCTGTCGGACGGGATCATCAGCCGGGCCAGCGACATTCACGTCGAGCCCGGTGAATCGGCCGTCATCGTGCGCTATCGTATCGACGGTGTGCTCAGGCAGGTGATGAACATCCCGCGCTCGGCCGGGGCGCCGCTGATCTCGCGGATCAAGATCATGTCGGGCCTCGATATCGCCGACCGGCTGCGGCCACAGGACGGTCGCGCCAGGGTGGCGGTCAACGGCTCGCCGGTAGACCTCCGGGTCTCGACCCTGCCCGCCTCGCATGGCGAGAAGGTCGTGATCCGAATCCTCAACGCCAAGGCGACGGTCCTGTCGCTGCAGACGCTGGGACTGTCCACCACCGAGCAGCAGACCATCGGAGCGCTGCTTAGCAACAAGGAAGGGATCATCCTGGTCACCGGGCCTACCGGCTCCGGCAAGACGACCACGCTGTACTCCTGCCTCCGGATGGTGCAGAACGAGGGCGTCAACATCGTGACCGTCGAGGACCCGGTTGAGTTCCGCCTCGGCAAGGGCATCGTCCAGGTCCAGGTGCATGAAAAGGCCGGACTGACCTTCTCGGCGGCGCTGCGCTCGATCCTGCGACAGGACCCGGACGTGGTGCTGGTCGGCGAAATTCGAGACCAGGAAACAGCCCAGATCGCGGTCCAGGCCTCGCTGACCGGCCATCTGGTGCTGTCCACCCTGCACACCAACGACGCGGCCAATGCCGTCACCCGTCTGGTGGATATGGGTATGGAGCCGTACAAGATCGCCTCGGCGCTGCGGGGTGTCGTGGCCCAGCGACTGCTTCGACGGCTCTGTCCCAACTGCCGCGAAGTCGTTGGCCCGGACTACGAATCCCCCGAGAAGATGAAGAAATGGCTGCCGGAAGGCCTCACCTTGTACAAGGGCGTTGGCTGTCCCGAGTGCGCCATGACCGGTTTCCGCGGCCGGTTCAGCATCGTCGAAGTGCTGAAGATGAATCCGGAGCTGGAGCGCCGGATTGGTGCCGGTGCCACCGCCGAAAAGATTGCCGAGGCCGCCCGGAGCAACGGCATGCTGTCGCTGTTCGAGAGCGGACTTGGCCATGTGCTGCTGGGAGACACCAGTATCGAGGAGCTGCTGCGCGTCGTCGAGCCGCCGCTGGAGGAGGATATCCCCGCTCCGGTGATTGCGGCCGCCGCTGCACCCCTCGCTCCCGGCCCCGGGCTGGGGCAGCCGCAGGCGCCGCCGCCGGGGTTCCTGCACCTGGTCAGCGGCCAGTACGCTGTTCAGATGCCGGCAATGCCGGCCGCCAAGCCGGAAATCGACCTGACCAGCGCCTTTGAGCTGCTGGAGGATTCCCCGCGCGCCAGCGAGGCCACCCGGAACGCCACGGTCCTGCTGGTCGATGACGAGGACACCCTGCGACGGGTCATGAAGGATCTGCTGGAGCGCGAGGGCTACAAAGTGGCCGAAGCCCGGGACGGTGTGGAAGCGCTGGACGAGGTCGATCGCCGGGCGCCGGATGTCATCGTGCTCGACCTCAACCTGCCAGGCATGGACGGGTACACCGTCCTGGCCAAGCTCCGGTCCCGGCCCAGTACCCGGCACGTGCCGATCATCGTGCTCACCGCCAAGGGTGATGAGGACAACGAAGTCCGGGTCTTCGAACTCGGGGCCGACGATTTCCTCACCAAACCGTTCCGGGCCCGCGCGCTGTCGGCCAGGCTCGAGGCGGTGCTGGCCCGGCGCAAGAACTAGCTCTCCCGCTCGCCATGCTGCCCGACTCCGCTGCCGGCCTCGCGCTGGTCAAACCGGCTGTTCGCGCCCAGTCCGCGTACACCCTCGCCGCACTCGCAGCGCCCCGCAAGCTCAACCAGAACGAGAGTCCGCGGGATATTCCCGATCTGCTCAAGGCCCGGATACTGGCCCGTGCCGCCGCCACATCGTGGAATCGGTATCCGGCGTTTCATCCGGCCGAGCTGGCGGCCACGCTTGCGGCCAGGTACGGCTGGGTGGCCGAGGGTGTACTGGTGGGCAACGGTTCCAACGAATTGATCCAGGCGGTGACGGCGGTAGCCGTCGGTGGTGGAGAGGTGGTGGTGGCCCCCACACCGACCTTTGCCCTCTACCGCCAGCTCACGGCGGTGCTGGGCGGCCGCTATGAAGCGGTGCCACTGGCCACGGACCTGAGCTATGACATCGACCAGCTCATCGGTCGGGCCCGGGCCACTGCGGCCCGGATGATCATTCTCAATTCGCCCAATAATCCGACCGGCAGTGCGCTTCCGGGCGGGGCCATCGAGCGGATGTTGAGGGAAACCGAGGCCCTCATCGTCTGTGATGAGGCCTACCAGGAGTTCGGCGGTCCGACCGCGATTCCGCTGCTGACCTCATCCTCCCGGCTCATCGTCCTTCGGACCTTTTCCAAGGCAATGGGGCTGGCCGGGTTGCGATTCGGCTTTGCCCTCGCGCACCCCGCCATGATTGCGGAGATCACCAAGGCCAAGCTGCCCTACAACGTCAATGCCATCACCCTGATTGCCGCCGAGGAAATCCTGGCGGATCCAGCCGCGCTCGACGCGCTGGTCGCTGCCACCAGGATCGAGCGGGAGCGGGCCATCGCCGCGCTGCGCAAGGTGCCTGGCCTCGAGGTCTACCCCAGCCAGGCCAACTTCTTCGTGATCCGCTGCCGGACAGTTCCCGCCAGCGAGGTGTTCCGCCGCCTGCGTGAGGAATTCGGGATCCTGATCCGCGACATTTCGGGAGCGCCGCCGCTCGACCAGTGCCTGCGGATCTCGGTCGGCACCCGGGATGACATGGATGCGGTGATCCTGGCGCTGACCACGATCTTTGCCGATCGATAGGGGAATACCGATGAGCCGCCGCGCCGAAGTGACCAGGAAGACGAAGGAAACCGAGATCCGGGTATCGATCGACCTCGACGGCTCGGGCGAGAGCAAGGTCAAGACCGGCATCGGCTTCTTCGACCATATGCTGGAGGCGCTGGCGCGCCACGCCCTGCTGAATCTCGAGGTCGAGACCCGCGGCGACCTGCACATAGATGGCCATCACACCGTCGAGGATACCGGCATCGTGGTGGGCCAGGCGCTGGCCATGGCACTGGGCGACCGGGCCGGCATCCGGCGCTACGGCCATGCGCTGGTCCCGCTCGACGAGTCGCTGGTCAGGGCCGTGGTCGATGTCTCGGGCCGCCCTTTCCTGCACTACCAGGTCGAGATTCCGCGCTGGCAGATGCTGGGCGACTACGACGTCTTTCTGACCCCGGAGTTCTTTCGCGCCGTGATCCAGCACGCCGGACTCACTGCCCATGTCGACCTGATCCGCGGCGAGAATCCCCACCACATCGTCGAGGCCGCGTTCAAGGCCTTGGCCCGGGCACTTGGTGACGCGATCACCCGGGACCCCCGCGTCACGGGCGTGCCATCCACCAAGGGAAGCCTGTGATTGCGGTGGTCGATTACGGCGTCAACAATCTCCGCAGCGTGGTGCGTGCCCTCGAAGCGGGTGGCCACCCTGCGACGCTGACCGCCGACCCTGACGTCGTCCGGAAGGCCGATCATGTGCTGGTACCGGGGGTAGGAAACTTCGGGCAGGCGGTGATCAACCTCGAGCGCAGCGGCCTGGGCGCAGCCATCAGGGAAGTGGCCTCGTCCGGCCGAGCGCTCATGGGGATCTGCCTCGGCCAGCAGCTTTTCTTTGCCACCAGCGAGGAAGCGCCGGGGGTGACTGGTCTGGGGTTGCTGCCCGGTGCGGTGATCCGGTTTGGCACCGATCTCCTGGTACCCCATGTCGGCTGGGCCGAGATCAGGCCGACGGCCAGCGGCGCCATGCATCCGGTGCTGGCACCGCTGTTCGAATCGGGACCGCAGTTCTTCTATCACGTGCACAGCTATCATCCGGCGGACACGGGAGCGGCTGTTACGCTGGCCACCGGCGACTACGGCGGGGCCTTTGCCACCGCGGTCGGCCGGGACAATATCCTCGGCGTACAGTTCCACCCCGAGAAATCGCAGCAGGCCGGCATCCGGCTGCTGTCCGCTTTTGCCCAGTGGCGCCCATGACCGCGATCAAGGTCTCGATCGTTGATGTCTATCCGGTCCGGATGGGTGCAGGTTGGCTGGAGGTTCTGGTGATGCGGCGTGCGCCGGGCGGCCGATGCACCGGCAGCTGGGAGTCGGTGCACGGTCATATCGAACCTGGAGAACGCCCGGTCGATGCGGCGTTGCGTGAGCTCCGGGAGGAAACCAGCCTGGTGCCGCAGGCGCTGTACAATCTCAGCCGGGTGGAGAGCTTCTATCAGCATCAGAATGATGAGCTGGCCTTCATCCCGGTGTTCGTCGCGCTGGTCGCTCCCGCCGCCGAGTTCCGGCTGGGCATCGAGCATGACGAGGCGGAGTGGCTCGACTTCTCCTCGGCCAGCACCAGATTGGCCTGGCCCCGCGAACGTCGGGCGCTTGAGGACATCAAGCTGCTGCTGGGTACCGGAAGCGCGGGGCCGCTCGAGGATGTGCTGCGGATATGCTAGCCCGCCGGATCCTGCCCTGTCTCGATGTTGATCGCGGCCGAGTGGTCAAAGGGGTGCACTTCCAGCAGCTCCGGGACGCCGGAGATCCGGTCGAGCAGGCGGCCCGCTACGACCGGGAAGGGGCCGACGAGCTGGTCTTCCTCGACATCACCGCCAGTCACGAGGCGCGGGACACTACCCTGGAGATGGTCAGCCGGGTTGCTGACGCCATCTTTATTCCGTTCACGGTTGGTGGTGGAATCCGATCAGTTGAGGACGCTGGCCGGGTGCTCAGGGCCGGGGCGGACAAGGTGGCGGTCAACACCGCGCTGGTCAGGGATCCGGCACTGACCGACCGACTGGCCGCGAACTACGGCCGGCAGTGCGTGGTTGCCGCGGTTGATGTAAAACAGAATGGCACCGGTTGGCAGGTGGTGATCACCGGCGGCCGCGAGCCAACTTCGCTCGACGCGCTATCCTGGTGCATCGAACTGGCCCGGCGGGGCGCCGGTGAGATCCTGCTGACCTCGATGGACCGCGATGGCAGCCGCCAGGGCTACGACCTGGCGCTGCTCAAGGCGGTCAGTACCGCGGTGCCGATTCCGGTCATCGCGTCGGGCGGGGCCGGCAGCCTGGCGGACCTGGCCGCTGGCCTCGAGGCCGGCGCCCATGGGGTGCTGGCGGCATCGATATTTCATGACCAGGGTTCGTCACTCGGCGAAGCTCGCAGCTATCTCCGATCCAGAGGGTTCCCAGTCCGGCCATGATGCGCTATTCCCTGCTGCTTCCACTGCTCCTGATCGGCGCCGGGTTCCGGGTCGAGCCGGATCCGTGCATCAAGCCGCTCCGGGCCGGAACCTCGGTCCAGGGCCATGTTCGGGTCTGTCCTGGTCGGTACCGGGTGCCCGACCCGATGGAGCGCGGAGTCTTCATCGTCGCCACTTCGGGCACCTCGCTCGACCTCAGCGGTGTCACCCTCGAGAGTGGCGACACCAATCCGGCGGCGTTCGTCGGCCGCGGAGTCGTGGCCCGCAACGTGGACAGTGTCTCGATCCATGGCGGGCGGGTCAGTGGCTATCGCTTTGGAATCTGGATCGAGGGAGGGAAGGGGCACCGCATCGAAGGCAGCGATCTCTCCGGCTCCCGCCGCCAGGCGCTGCAGTCGACCCGCACCAGCTACGATGAGCGGGACTGGCTCGACATCGTCCGGCCTGACAGCTTCGCGCTGTACGGTGCCGGATTGAGCCTCCGTCGCACCATTGGCGCCTCCGTGGCCCGGGTCTCGGCCCACGATGCCCAGAACGGGATCGCGCTGTTCGAGAGCCGGGAAGCCACCATCGAAGACAACGATGTCCGGGCCAACAGCGGTTGGGGCATCAACCTCTGGCATTCGAGCCGCAACGTCATCGTGCGGAACCGGGCCGGCCACAACAGCCGTTGCGAGTCGCCGGCCTACAGCCGAGGCTGTGACTCGGCCGCGCTGCTGCTGCGCCAGCGCAGCGACTCCAATTTCATCGCCGATAACGAACTGACCTGGTCGGGTGACGGGTTCTTTCTCAGCGGCCACCGGCCGCTGCTGGAGCCGTCGATCGGAAATGTCGTGGTGCGGAACGACGGGTCATTCGCCTACCACAATGCCTTTGAGTCGACCTTCAGCGCCGGTAATCTCTTCCTGGAAAACCGGGCCGACAGTTCGGACTACGGCTTCTGGCTGGGCTACAGCCGGGCCAACCGGGTTGAGCGGAATACCATGGTCGGGTCGCGGGTGGCGGCGGTGGCCATCGAACACGGCGGCCGGAATGTGATCGCCGGTAACACCATCATCGGCGGGGCGTGGGGAATTCATCTCTTTGCCCCGCACGAAGGAGACGATCCCAGCAGCGACAGCCAGGTTGACGACAATACCATCGTGAGGGTGGGGCGGGGGCTGCAGCTGGAACGGAGTCACCGGATCCGGGTCCGCGGCAACCTGTTCGACGAGGTGGAAACCGCGGTCACCGCCGACTCGGCGTCAGCCGATGCCGCACTCGAGGGGAATGTGTTCCTCCGGGCCAGCCACTGGCTGATCGACGCGCCGGCGCTCTCGGCCGGTGGCAATTTCTGGGGAAGTCCCGGAGTGGACAGCACCGCCAGGCAGATCCACGGGAACGTGACGCTGATGCCGTGGCAGTCGGCGGCGGCGGCGGGGTACTAGTTCCGCAGATTGCACGATTGGACACGGGATTGTGAGTGCTCCTTCTACATCCAGCTGATATCAGGACCCGGCCCGCAGTTCCTGCCAGCTGATTCTGCCCTCCCGAATCACATCCCTGATCTGTCGTTCCCGCTTGGAAAGAGTCGAGCCGCCCGTCTTGACTTCAATCATGACGATTCGATTGATCTGCCCTGCATCAAGCCCATCGAATACGATGAGATCGATCGGGGAACCGAGGAAGCGGGCGTCCTTGGGATTGAACGGAAAGTCGGGGAAATAGGGCAGCAGCTGCTCGTGGACCTGTCCGGCAATGGTGGCCTGGCTCCGCATCACCGCGTCCCGGCGGATCCGCTTGGTGTATCGGGCCTTCCAGAGCAGGCCCAGCAGCCAGGCGATGAAGAGCCCAAGTCCGAGTCCGGCAAGCAGCAGCAGGAGTGGTGGGACGAGAGTGAGATCGGGCATCGGCGCCTAACTCTTCGTCCCCAGCACAATTCCGGCGATCACGATCACCCCCAGCACGAGCATCACGGTGACAATCCGCCGCCGGCTCCGGCGCAGCGCTTCCCAGCTCAACTCATCGAGATAGTACGTCCCCGGAGCTGCCTGACGGAGCACCGCCCGGGAAATCAGCCGGGACACCGCGATGCCCTGGTGCAGACCGAGGGAGGCGAGCGCCTTGGCGCCCTCGGCGCTGGTGGCCCCGGCAGCGCGAAAGGCGGTGATAACTTCCATTTCCTGGTGCACGATGACGGCAGCGGCGACAGCGCCCATGGTCCCCTCGAATCATTCGTTCAGGTTGAGCTGCCCCTGGCCGATCAGCAGCTGGCCGACGATTTCCTTGAGCTCCTTGAGCTTGAACGGCTTCTCGACCACCGCCACCCCCCGGCTCCGCAACCGGTCGATGGACGGCCGGTCGTTCCGGTCCGGCGAGGCCACCAGCCGGCCTTTCCACTCGGGAGAATCATTCAACAGTTGATCGATGAAGCTGCCCCCCCCGAGTCCAGGCGCCCGCGGATCGGCCACCACGATATCCCACTTGCTGGCCCGAGCGGCTGCCAGTGCCGACTCGCCGCCGCGGGCCGCTTCGACGATGTGACCCTCGGTCGCGAATAGCGCCGAGACGGCGCGCTGCACCGCTGGATCCTCGTCGACCAGCAGAATACGGCGACTCGGAAATATGGCGGTGCCCGACGGCCGGCTGGTCCGTGGCGGGTCCTGCCGGGCAAGAGGGAGGGTTACGCTGAACTCCGAACCACCCCCGGCCGTGACGGCGTACGCCATCCGGCCGCCATGCGACTCCACGATCCCATAGCTGATCGACAGTCCCAGGCCCGTGCCCTGGCCGGGTTCCTTGGTGGTGAAGAAGGGGGTGAACAGTTTGGGGACAAGCTCGGGCGGCACTCCCGGACCCGTGTCCCGAACCCTCAGCACCGCCAAGTCATTCTCCTCGGCGCTCTGAATGGTGATCTGCCGGGGACGGCCCTCCGGCAGCAACCCCACCGCATGGATGGCGTTGGTGAGGAGGTTGAGCAGCACCTGTTGCAGGCCGTAGCGGTCGCCCATGACGCGAATCGGCGTCGGGGCCAGCTCCTGGATCAGCATCACGCTGCGCAGTTTCAACTCGTGGCTGACCAGCATCACCGTGCTGGTGACCACCTCACCCACATCGCACAGCCCGACGGCCAGCGGCTCCTTGCGGGCAAAGGTGAGCAGGTTCTGCACGATCCGCCCGGCCCGGGTGGCCTGTTCGTGAACCACCCGAAGGTGTTCCCGTTCGGGAGAGCCAGGCTGGGCCCGCTCGAGCAGCAGCTCAGTCAGGCCGGCAATCGAGGTCAGCGGATTGTTGAGTTCGTGGGCCACGCCGGAGACCAGCTGTCCCACCGCGGCCAGCTTCTCGCTCTGGATCAGCTGCTGCTCGAAGGCCTGCTGCTCGGTGACGTCCTGGACCAGCACCACGACTTCCGGGTCGGCGCCCGTTTCGGTCAGCGGGGCCACCGCCAGCCGCAGCGTCCGGTTGAGCAGTGGACTCTGCACCAGCGCCCCTGAATGGCGCTTGCCACCCCGGATGGCATCGGCGGGCAGCGAGGGAGTGTCTGACTCGCCGATTACTGTGGCCCAGAACGGCTGGCCGATCAGCGCCGGCACCGGGATGTCCACGATCCGCGCCAGCGCCTGATTGGCTCGCCGGACCCGGCCCCGGCCATCGACGACCGCGATTCCCTCGGCCAGGGCGTTAAAGGCGGTTTCCCACTCTTCCTTGGCCAGCCGGATCATTTCGAACAGCCGGCTGTTGGCCAGCACCACCGCCACGTGGGTGGTCATGGTCGACAGCAGCCAGAGATCCTCGGTGGAGAATGGCCCGTTCCGGTGATCGGCCACCAGCAGGGCACCCATCGTGAGACCGTGAGCCCGCAGCGGCGCCGCGGCGCCCGATCCAGCCGTGGTGGTGCCGACCAGCAGGACCTTGCCTCCGTCGGGGGAGTGGGACACCTCGATCCGTTCGTGCCGGATGGCCTGCAGCAGCAGCGTCTCCTCGTCCTCTGCCACCCGGGTTCCGGCCAGGTGGCGGAGCGAACCCTCCGCCGCGGCGACGGTCAGCCCCTGACTGGTTTCGTCAACCAGTACCAGCGCCGAACCTTCAGCCTGGAGGAAACGCAGTGCGTAGCGGGCAACCTGGCTGACGATTCGCTCGAGCTGCATCGACTCGGCCAGCACGTAGCTGAGCTCCTGCAGCGAAAACAGCTCGTTGATCCGGCGCTCGAGCTGCTGGGAGATGGCGTCGCGTTCGGACGCCAACCGGCGATACACGCGCTGAGTCCTGAAATGCTGATCCAGCAGAATTCCGAGGCCGGCCACGACCAGCATGGCGGTAAGCCAGGCCGGCCAACCGAGCAGCGCGGTCACCACACCGCCAAGCATGGCGCCAGCGCCCAGCGCAAACCCCTTCCACGGGGCTGCGCCGGGCACGGCGGGACGACTCTCGGTCGATGAGCTCAGCTCGGCGATTCCATGGTGATGAGAAGATGCGGACGGCGCGTGATGGCGCCGGAAAAGTAATTGAGATCGATTGACGGGTTCCGCGTGCCGCGTCCCGCAAAGCAATCATGACTTGAAAGGACGCTCGACTCTCGTCTCTCGTTTATCTGTTCTTCACCGAATCCGTCGTTCCCCGCGTGGACTGCTGCCCGACTCGGCCCAGGACCCGGGCCTTTTCCCGATCCAGCCTGAGCCGGATCCCGGCCCAGGCATCCGGAAACGAATTCGCCCCGTAGCGGATCCCGAAGTTGGTCTCCACTGGCAGCGCTTCCTCAAAGACATAGATCGCGGACGCGCGCTGGCGCAGGTCGAGCTGGCCATTGTTGAAGTTGGCCGAATAGGGCAGCATCACGACCGGGCGGTATTCGCGGCCCGGCGAGAGGATCGAAATATCCTCCGGCTCGTACCTGGCATTCATCTGCCGGGAATAGAAGGTGACCAGTGCCAGGCCTGGCGTGCTGATCCCGCTCCGCGCCGAGGCGGCCTGGATCTGGTCGGCAAACTGCACGATCAGCTGGTCCAGTGAACTGTCGACCGATGGTTTGGTGAGCCGGAGAATTCGCTCATCCAGCGGCACGATCCTGATATCCAGCTGGTCGGTCGACATCAGCAGGGTGATATCGTCGATGCTCAGGGTGCCGAATCCCATTGGCAGCAGGCCGGTGCTGTCGACCTGGGCCCGGAGCGGCTGGGCCAGCAAAAGCAGCAGCGTCGAAATCGGTGCGAGGCCGGCAAGGCGGGAACGGGTCATCGGGCGGTCTCCGCGAGGGCGGCCATGATGCTGTCATCGAGTTCGGCAATCCCGGTCCGGGCCGAACTGCTGGTCAGATGAAACTGGTCTTCCGGGAGGTCCAGCGCCACTGCGATGGCCCCGGCCTGTTTCTTCTGTTCCCCGCGGGTCAGCTTGTCCGCCTTGGTTAGTGCCACTAGCGTGGGCACCCCCCTGCCGGCCAGGACTTCGCGGTGGGCTTGGTCCGCCACCGAAGGGAGGTGGCGGATGTCGAGCAGCCAGACCACAGCGTGGAGGGTGGTTCGCTGGGCCAGGTAGCTCTCCAGCAGATTGGAGAACTCGGCCCGGGCAGTGTGGCTGGCCTTGGCAAAGCCGTAGCCGGGCAGGTCGACCAGGTAGAACTCGGGATAGCGGAAGACGTTCATTGCCGTGGTACGGCCAGGCGTCCGGCTGACCCGGGCCAGCTTCGGATGACCCGTCAGGGCGTTGAGCAGGCTCGACTTGCCGACATTGGATCGTCCGAGAAAGGCGACTTCGGGCAGGGCGGGATCCAGCGGATGCAGCGAATCGGGAAAGCTGCCGATGAATTCGACCGGCAGGCCGGGAAGACTGGGACTCACGCCTCCCGCTTGGTGCGGACCCGTTCGGTGACGACCAGGGGCGGACGCCCGTCGCTGACGCATTCGGGGGTGATGACGATCTCGCGCACGTCGTCCCGCGAGGGCAGGTCGAACATGATGTCGGTCATCATGGTTTCGAGAATGGCCCGGAGCCCGCGGGCGCCGGTGCCGCGCTTGAGCGCCCGGGAGGCCACCGCGTGCAGCGCGTCCTGCTCGATGGTCAGCCGGACATTTTCCATCTCGAACAGCTTCTTGTACTGCTTGGTGAGCGCATTCTTGGGCTCGACCAGGATCCGCATCAGCGAGGCTTCATCCAGCGCCTCGAGTGCCACTACCACCGGCAGCCGTCCAACCAGTTCGGGGATCAGCCCGAAGCGGAGCAGGTCGTCCGGTTCGACTTCCAGGAACGGGTTCTGCTTGTCCACCTCGGTGGTGCTGGCCTTTTCATCCTTGGCAAATCCGATCTGCTGCCGGCCGGTCCGGGCCTGGATGATCTTTTCCAGTCCGTCAAAGGCGCCGCCGCAGATGAACAGGATGTCCTTGGTGTTGATCTGGATGTATTCCTGCTGCGGATGCTTGCGGCCGCCCTGGGGCGGCACCGAGGCCATGGTGCCCTCGAGGATCTTGAGCAGCGCCTGCTGAACGCCCTCGCCGGACACGTCCCGGGTGATGCTGGGATTTTCCGACTTGCGGGCGATCTTGTCGATCTCGTCGATGTAGACGATGCCCCGCTCGCACTCGCTGACGTTGAACTCGCCGGCCTGGAGCAGCCGGACCAGGATGTTCTCCACGTCCTCGCCGACGTACCCGGCCTCGGTCAGGGTGGTGGCATCGGCGATGGTGAACGGCACGTCGAGGATCCGGGCCAGCGTCTGGGCCAGCAGGGTCTTGCCGACGCCGGTGGGGCCCAGCAGCAGGATGTTGGACTTGTCGAGTTCGACATCCCCGTCCCGGCCGGCCGGCGCGTTGATCCGCTTGTAGTGGTTGTACACGGCAACGGCCAGGGTGCGCTTGGCGCGCTCCTGACCGATCACGTACTGGTCGAGGGTGTCCTTGATTTCCGACGGGGTCGGAACCTGGGTGATGGCCTCGGCGACATTGCGCTCCTCATCCTCTGCCAGGATCTCGTTGCAGAGGGTGATGCACTCGTTGCAGATGTACACGGACGGGCCGGAGATGAACTTCCGGACCGAATCCTTGGACTTGCCGCAAAACGAGCAGCGCAGGTGTTTGTCGCTGGACATGTCTCTCCGTGTCAGACCCGGGAATCCGGCTTGCCATCAAAGGTGCGGGACCCCGCCGGGGGGGTCAAGGGACCTTGCCGGGGACCAGTTCGGACCGCTTGGTGATAATATGGTCGATCAGGCCGTATTCCTTGGCCTCCTCGGCGCTCATGAACCGGTCACGGTCCATGTCCCGCTCGATGGTTTCGATCGGGCGCCCGGTGTGGTGCGAGTACAGCGAGTTGAGCTTGGCCCGCAGATACAGGATTTCACGGGCCTGGATCTCGATGTCCGCCGCGGTGCCCTGGGCCCCGCCGGACGGCTGGTGGATCATGATCCGCGAATGCGGCAGCGCACTCCGCTTGCCCTTGGCGCCGGCCGCCAGCAGGAACGAACCCATCGAGGCGGCCATCCCCATGCAGATGGTGTGGACCGGCGCCTTGAGGTACTGCATCGTGTCGTAGATGGCGAGCCCGCTCGACACCACGCCGCCCGGCGAGTTGAGGTACAGGTAGATGTCGCGCTCGGCGTTGTCGGCCTCGAGAAACAACAGCTGCGCGATGATGATGTTGGACACGTCGTCATTGATGGCGGACCCCAGGAACACGATCCGGTCCATCAGCAGACGGGAAAAAATGTCGTACGAACGCTCGCCCCGGCTGGAGCGCTCGATGACATACGGCGGATACACACTCATGACGCGATCTCCTCAACGGTCGATTGCGGGAGCAGATAGCCAAAGGTCTTTTCTTCAGTGATGCTGTGTTCCAGCTCGCGGAGGCGGTTGGCCTTCTCGAGGGACGCGTACAGCTGGGCCGGTGTGACACCCCTTGCGGCGGCCAGCTCCTGGATTTTTGCGTCGATGTCCTGCTCGGTGGCGTACAGCTTGTTGGCCTCGGCCACCGCGTCGAGGGCCAGGTCGCGGCGGACCTGGGTCTCGGCAATGGGGCGGAACTCCTGGGCAAAGGTCTCGAACTGTTCGTCCGGGATCTGGTAGCCCTTGGCGTAGCCGCGGAGGAACCGCTCGACCATCGAACCGGGCGCATCCACCTTGTTGGCCTTGACCAGTTCCTCGACCAGCGCCTGACGCACGCCGGCATCGGCTTCCCGCGCCGACTCGGTCTCGAGATCCGACCGGATGGCGGCGCGCAGCGCATCGAGTCCCTCGAAATCGCCGATCTCGCGGGCCAGGTCATCGTTCAGCGCCGGCAGCTCCTGGCGCTTCACTTCGTGCAGGGTAACCCGGACCTGCCGAGTCTGGCCCCGCTTCGATTCGTCCGAAAAATCGTCGGGGAACTTGACCGAGGTATCGAGCGACTGGCCCGGCTCGAGGGTCATGATCCGCTCTTCGAGCTCCGGGATGGCCCGCCCCTCACCGAGGACCATCGAATAGGGCTGGGTCGGGCCAGCCACTCCATCCTCGAGCGGCGCCACCTCGACCCGGACCTGCTGACCCGGTGCCGGCTTCTGGCCTTCGACCGGGAGCCAGGCTGCCTTGCGCTCCTGCAGGTCGCGCAGCCGCTCCTCGACCGACGCGTCGGTAACCCGCGCCAGTTTCCGCTGCAGCTTGAAGCCCCCGACCTTGCCCAGCTCGATGGTCGGGCGGACCTCGACGTGGAACTCGAATTCGATCGGCCCGCCCGCTTCGAATTTGAGGTTGTGGATGTGAGGTTCCGCGACCGGCTTGAGCCCCTCGGTTTCGCGGGCCGCTTCCCAGCTTTCCCGGATGACTTCCTCCAGCACGGTCTGGCGGATGGCATCGCCGAAACGCTGGCGAAGGACCATCTCCGGCGCCTTACCCGGACGGAAACCGGGCACTTTGGCCCGCTGGCCGTAGTATTTGACGGCCTTGGCCTCGGCTGCCTTGACCCGCTCGACCGGGACGGTGACCTGCAACGATTGTGAGGCGGCGTCCGCCTTGGTCTTCAGTATCGTGATGGCTGACATGGGTGGACCTGCTGGAGTCTTGCCACCGGCACACCGCCGGCAACCGGGCAGGAATCTACCCGTTTCGGAGAGCGAGCGTAAAGGCGGCGACTACCCGGCTGGGCCTCCCCTCTTGACCCCCGGTGGCCTTCGGCGGTACTTGCCCCATGCCCCGCGTGCTGGTGGTCGATGACGATCTGGCGGTCGTGAAGGCGCTCACCGGATTTCTGGTGCGGGCCGGCTACGAGGTGGTGTCAGCTGGCTCGGCGGCTGAAGCCCTGGAAGCGCTGGGTCGGCCTCCGGAGGTCGATGCGGTCGTGAGCGACATCCTGATGCCGGGGATGAGCGGACTGGCGCTCTACGACACCATCGTGGCCCGGGTCCCCGGGCTGGCTCGGCGGGTGGTTTTTCTCACTGGCGCCGCCCGCGATCCCGCGATTCACGATCCGGTCGAGTCACGGGGGGTGCCGCTGATCTCCAAGCTGAATGACTTCAGATTGGTGGTCGACGCGGTCCGTCTGGCCCTGCTCTCCCGCACCGAGGCCCGCTAGGTATTCAGGTCATTGGACCAGCAGCAGCCCGGTTTCCTTCCCGAATTCATCCTGCACCACCCGGAGTGAAGGCGGCGTCTGCCAGGCGCCACCGTCATAGCGCACGTTGAGGTAGTGAATGCCGGGTGTGGCGGCGAGCTGGATCCGCCAGCGATTGCCACCCTCGTGCTTCATGGCCACCGGCTGCCAGTCGGTCAGGTCTCCCATCACTTCGACGCCCCGCGCCAACGGGGCCTCGAATTCGAGCTGGACTCGCTCCCCCATGCGGCGCAGCGTCAGACCAGCGTCCGGATGGGGCGGAATCTTCCGTTCGGATGGATGCCGGTCGAGCCCGACGCGTACCGACAGTCGCATGAAGTTGGTGGCAGTAACCAGCAGTGAAGGATTGGGTGACTGCCGCCCCACTGCACCGGTGAGCCCCAGTCGCTCGGTGAGCCAGTAGGTCCCTTCCGCGATCCACCAGCTTGTACTGCTCCTAACCAGTGAGGCCGTGCCGTCCGCCAGGGCACCGGACCGGACCGGTTCGAGGTTGCTCAATCGCCACCCGGCTCCGCCCCTCAATTGCAGTGGTCCCTGGTTCCACGTCAGCCAGCCGCCAAGTTCGGTCGTGAGCCGTACCCGGCTCTGCGAACCACTGTCCGGCCGGCTCAGGGAGTCTCTTGCCGCAATGGGCGGTCCCGTTATGTCACCGGAGGTGGTCTGGCGCCCCTGAATCTGGAAAGAGACCGCTCCCATATCCCGCCATAGTCCCGCCTCCCAGCTCCGCAATCCGCCGAAACGGTCTCGCCCGCCTCGCAAGCCGAGCCAGCCGCCGGCCACCGCGGCGCGAAGATGCAGGCGGCCACCGACATCCCAGCTGCTGGCCGTGGCAAGGCCGGCCGCGCCCCGTACCGCGCCGCCGCCGCCGGCCTCGAGCAGCAGCGGCCCGGGCAGCCGCACGAAATACGATGCCGACGCGAACCCCGACAGGTCTCGGCCAGCTGGGCCCAGATCGCGATATTCTCCGCTGCCCTCAAGCCTCAGATTCCTGGTCTCCAGCCGGAGAGTCGGCGCGGCGGCCCATAGCGAGGTCATTCCTGCTCCCGGCATCGACGCGCTGCCGAGACCGAGATCAAGGTGACCGGTAACCTGGGCCAGGGCCGGACCGGTCAGGCAGCAGATCAGTCCCGTCGCGAAAGCTGGTCCCTTCACGGTGACGGATGCTCCAGCCCATCGCTGTGCGGTGCAGGCGGAAGGCTTCGTCCTGTCGGATCACGGCCCCCAGCCACTCTATCCCTCAGTGCCAGGAACTCGCTGTCCGGCACTCGACGCTCGGCCAGCGCCCGGACTTCGCTCCAGGCCCGGTCGGCGGGAATCCCTGAGGTAAGAAGGTCAGCGTACACGCTCAGAGCCACGCTGACGGGGCGCCGGTCGCGGAGGCTGCGCAACGTGCCGAGGCTGGTCTGGGTGGCACCGGCCCGGAGGGCCGCGGCACCGGCTACCAGGTCGGGCTCGGAAGCGGCAGGGCCCAGCGCCTGGCGTGCGGAAGCCAGGTAGGCCGCCAGCCCCCGCACGGCGACCAGGATCCTGGCTGAATCGGCGCCCTTGCTCTGTCCCTCGAGGGCCTTCTTGATCAACGGCTCGGTCGGCAGGGTTGCGGCCACACTATCAATCAGCTGCTGGACCGCCACCGCTGTTCCGTGGGGTAACCGATCGAGCAGCCGGGCCTCCTGGCCCCGGGCGGGCACGACCAGTAATCCAAGACCGAGGAAGACCAGCACTGTTCCCGCCAAGCGGTGCGTGATCATGGGCGTCACCGGCCGACGGTAATGGCAGAGGTGGAGGTGCCGAATTCGTCGATCGCGGGTGGCGCCGCGGGATCCGCTTCCAGCCGGCTGCCATCCACCACGAAGGCGTAGCGGTAGCGACCAGGTTTGAGCGCCATCGTGGTGCTCCAGACCCCGGATCGATTAACCAGCGGGGTGGCATTCCGGTCCCAGTCGTTGAAATCGCCGATCAACATCACTTGATGGGCGGGCGCGGTCAGGAGGAACTGGATCTCACGGCCGGCCCGCGTGGGCCGGGCGCCGAAGTACCCCGGGATGGCAAGCCATAAGCCCAGCGCGGCCGCGAAACCGGCGCCGATCCACAAAGGTGCCCGGCTTCGAGCGCGCCGGGGATCGGCCGCCAGCACTGCCATGGCGCGATCGAGCGGGCCATTGCCGAGGGAAACTGGCCGGCGCAGCGCCTCGATGGTCTGGCCGAGGCCGGAGTCTGACGGCGGCGGATCGAACTGGTCAGTCACGGTCACCCTCCTCGAGCAGCCGGCGGAGCTGCTCGCAGGCCCGGCTGACCCGCATCTTGAGCGCCGACAGCGTTGCGCCGGTCAACTCGACCATCTCCTCATAGCTGAACCCTTCGACATGTTTGAGCAGGAATGCCTCGCGGGAATCGGGCGCCAGCGCCGCCAGCCCGCGGCGGATCTCATCCTCCCGGCCATCCACTCGAGCCGGGTACTGCACCGCGGCCGCGTCGATCGATTCGACTTCCACCATCCGGCGGTGGAGCTGGCCGCGCCGCGCCAGCGCAGTGCGGCAGCGGTTGACCAGAATCTTGACCAGCCAAGCCCGGAATCGTTCCGGCTCCCGGCATCGTCCGATCGAGCGGTACGCCCGGATGAGGGTGTCCTGCAGCGCTTCCTCCGCATCCTCCCGCTGGCCGAGCAGGTGCAGGGCATAGCGCTCGAGTCCAGTGCGGTGGCGGCCGATCAGGGCGCTGTATGCCGCGAGATCGCCGCGTTGGGCTCGTCGCACCAGGTCCAGGTCGGACTCACTCATTGTCGATAGACCCGCGCCGCCGGGGAAAAGTCACAGTGTGACTCCTGGGCACGATCCGGAGTCATGTACGTGGTCGTTCGAATGCTGGAGACGCTGGCGGGCCTGGCTGGCTCCACGCCGCCAGCCAGCCGTTCCAATTCTCATCGGAGGCATCATGCGGTTTCACTGGGGACTATCGGCCGGAATCCTGCTGCTGGCCAGCTGCGGTGGCGACAGTAGCGGGCTGACTGGAGAGAAAATCCAGAAGGGAGAGGAGGGCGGCCGCCAGATCAACGGGCAGGTGGTGTCGATCGCGTACCAGCCCGACAGCACCTTTGTCGGCGTGGCCGGCGCCACGATCGTGGTGCTGCAGACGTCGGCGGATTCCGGCGACAGCTCGGTCGTGCATCCGGACAGCATGGTGCCGCTGATGGATCACGGCCGGCCGTTGTTCGGCGACACGATACCGCACGATTCGACCTGGCACCCGCCGGTCGATACGCTCCTGCCCCCGATCGATACGCTGAGCCCGCCACCGTCGCATGGCTGCGGCGATGGTCACCAGGTGGCCACCGCCATCAGCGACGCCCAGGGCCACTTCACCATCTCGGGCCTCGGTGCCGGTACCTACGACCTGGTGGCGCTCCCGCCGACGGGATACTGGGGCAGCGTGTCCTGCTATGTCGACCTGCGCACCCGGCCATCGACCGATGTGCAGATCTTCGTGGCTCCTCGCGGCGATTCGGTCTTCCACGGACTCGACTAGCGCCATCGGCTGGACAATCGGAGGGAGGGCGTCATGTTGCCCTGATGACGCTCTCACGCCGCCAACTACTGGCCGGCCTGGGCGGGGTGGGGCTGACCGCCGCCCTCGGTCCGGTCGAACGAACACCATCAACCGGGTCCGCCATCACCGCGGGCCCGCTCCCCGCCCGCGCCGACTTCACCATCCCCGACGGTCAGGCCTACCTCAACAGCGCCTTCATTCATCCGATGCCACGGGGCGCGGCTGAGGCGGCGCGCCGCTACCTCGAGCAGCGCGCCCTGAAGGCGGAGCGGCGCAAGCCGGTGAGCTGGACGATGCACCAGGATGCCACCGGGCATTTCGAAGCCGGGACCTTTTCCCAGTCGGCGGCGGTCTGCCTCTCATCGTCGTTGCCCTATATCCAGCGCATTGGGGTCAGCGCCATCGAGGCCTATCGCCAGCCGATGCTGCTCCGCCTGCGCCAGGAACTGTCCCGCCTGGGCTGGCAGTCGATCACTCCTGAGGGCACCACGTCAGCGCTGATCGCATTTTATCGGAAGGGGGCCGAGCAGGAATTCAGCGGGAGGCTGCAGCGCGCGAATGTTCAGATGAGTCTGAGCCGGGGCCGGCTGAGAGTGTCGCCGTCGGTGTTCAACACCATGGGGGATGTGGAGCAGCTGCTTGAGGCCCTAAGCCATAAGCCATAAGCTCAGGCCCATCCCTTTTGTGCACCGGACGGATCGAGCTTGAAGCGTGACTCGGAGTAGCTGATGGCCTATGGCTGACGGCTTATGGCTGAAGTGCGACCGGTCGGACTTGAACCGACACCCCTTGCGGGACCAGATCCTAAGTCTGGCGCGTATGCCAATTCCGCCACGGTCGCGCATATGTTCTTGAGAGGGTCTGGCGATCAGGGGAATCCTTCCGACCAGAATTGAGTCTACCCCTCTCACCTCTTACCTGTCACCTCTCACCCTACTGCTCCCCCGTCAGCTCCTGCCATTTCCCCTCATAACAGTACCGGATTGACGTGCCCTTGCCCTGGAACCGGTCGGTGATCCCGTCGTGGGTCAGCGGCGGCGGCGGATCACCACCGTAGCGGTTGAACAGCGCCTTGATCTTACTCGGCACGATGGTCTCGATCCGCCGCCGGTAGCGGATCACGCCGTCGTCTCCCTTGATCAGGTAGCTCTTGTCCTGCCGCACTTCCATTTCATCCGGGCAAGTGCTCGGTCCGCCCCAGATGATCACAATAGTCGAGGCCCGGGCCCGGGAGCAGAGCGCGGCCCAGTCGGTTTGGCCCGGCCGCACGAAGCTGCCCCTGATCACGCTGTGGGGCACGCTGTCCCCGCCGGCCTGGGGAATCAGGCAGCGGCGGTTTTCCAGGGCCTCGGTGATCTTGGGAGGGACCTTGCTGAACGAGATCGGCGCCAGCCGGCTGATCGAACGCTCCGCCGTTCCCCATTCATCCTGGGCTGCCAGCGGGTGGAAACCGGCGCCCAGCAGCAGCAGGGCGACAAGTACCGGGGCCGGCCGAAGGGCCGTATGGCGCATGCAAATGCTCCGCGGGGGGACCTCTCAAGAATACGACCCTCCGACCTGAAACGACAAGCGCCCGCCAGAGGCGGGCGCCGGTCGTCCAGTTGTGCAATTATTTGACGGCGTCGAGCCGCAACCGTTCCACTCGGCGCACCCCGCCACCCTGCGTCGGGGTATAGACCCGAAGCGAGACAATCCCTCCGCTCCCCGCGTCCTTCAGGGCCGCCCGCAGCTCGGCTTCGGTCCGGACTGGCTTGCCCTCGACCGACAGAATGACATCCGGAGCCGAGCCCCGGGTGCCATCGCTGAGGACATCCCATGCCGGGCCGTTGGGCTCGACCTGGGTGACTACCAGCCCGCTCGAACCCTTGTCGAGGCCGAGCTGATCCCGCATTTCATCGGTCAGCGTCTGCACCGTGATACCGAGCGGGGCGATCGACGCGCCCTTCGAAGGGGCGGCGTCGCTGCTGCCGTCCGCATCCTTGCTGGCTACCTGCGGCGTATCCTTGAGCTCGGTCAGCTTGATGCTGAACGTTTTGGTGACCCCGCCCTTGCGGGCCACCGTGACCTTGGCGGTTTCACCGGGGCGGCGGAAACCGATCTCCTGCTGCAGCTGGCTGGTGTAGTCCATCTGCTTGCCGTCAACCGCAATGATCACGTCCCCCGCTTCGATGCCGGCGGCCTTGGCCGGCGAATCGTCTGGCAGGTCCTCAACCTTGATGCCCCGGATTTCCTTGAGGCCGACGTAGGCCGCATCGGTGGCGGAGGCGTCATTGATGTAGATGCCCAGCGAGGCGCGCTGCACCTTGCCGGTGGCGATCAGCTGGTCCATTACCCGCTTGGCCAGGTTGATCGGGATCGCGAAGCCGTAGCCGGCGTTGAGCCCGTTTTCACTGGCAATGGCCGAGTTGATGCCGATCACCTCACCGCGCACGTCGACCAGCGGGCCGCCCGAGTTGCCGGGATTGATGGCGGCATCAGTCTGGATGAAATCCTGGATCGAGCCGGCCCGGCGGAGGTCACTGAGCAGCCGGCCGCGTGCACTCACGATGCCGGAAGTCACGGTGAAGGTCAGCGCTTCACCGAGCGGATTGCCGATGGCCAGTACCCAGCCACCAACGTGGGCGTCATCGCTGTTGCCCAGGACCGCGGGGGTCAGGTTGGTTGCATCGATCTTGAGCACCGCCACATCGGTGTTGGGATCGGCGCCGACCACCTTGGCCCGGTACTCCCGGCGGTCCAGCAGCCGGACGGTGACCTGGTCAGCGTTTTCGACCACATGGTTGTTGGTCAGGATGTAACCGTCAGCCGAAACCAGGAAGCCCGAACCGCTGCCCTGCTCGACTTCCGGCATCCCGTGCCGCTGCTGGGGGAAGAACTGCTCCATCCCCGGCGGAATCTTGCGGGTGGGCGTCTTTTCGGTGTGCTGGGACTTGACATAGACCACACTCGGCTTGACCCCCTCAGCGACCGAGCTCAGCGCCTCGCTGAGCTCATCCAGGGTCCGCAGGGCATCCGACGAGGGGAGCCGGCGGGCCGAGCTGACCGAGGCGGGGATGGCCCGTTCCTGGGCCGACGAGCGGGAAGGAAGATTGAGCAGTCCGGCGAAGAACAGCCCCAGCACAAAGGCCAGGGACACCAGGCCGCCGAACTTGAGCCAGTTGAGAGTACGCGAAGACATCGTGGCAGATCCTTGTCGAGGTGCATGCCAGCCGGGGGAAATGGTCCCGTCCTGGGTAGTACGAATCTAGTGACGGTTTAGATGCGTGGGAAAACCGACCCGTCGCATGTCGAGACACTGGTCCGGCTGAGCCATCAGCCCTAAGCCTCAAGCCGTAAGCTCCATTTTGCGAAGCTTACGGCTTATGGCCCACGGCTGCAGGCTAGTTAGTTCTTTTTGTCGTCCACGATCTCGTAATCGGCCTCGACCACATCGTCCTTGGGCGCGTCAGCGGCCGGTTCGCCGGTGGCGCTGGCCGTGCCGGCATCACTGGCGCCCTGGGCCGCCTGGTACAGCGAAGCGCCGGCTGCCGAGTATGCGGCATTCAGTTCTTCGAGCGCCTTGGTAATACCCTCAGTCTCGCCGGTCCGGAGCGCTGCCTTGCCCCCTTCAAGCGCGGTGTCGAGCCGGGTCTTGGAGTCGGCCGGGAGCCGGTCCACCCAATCCTTGCTGTCCTTCTCGACCTTGTAAACCAGGCCGTCGAGCTGGTTGCGGTGCTCGATCTGCTCACGCCGTTCCTTGTCGTCGCCGGCATGGGCCTCGGCCGCCTTGACCATCTTGTCGATATCGGCGTCCGACAGGCCGCTCGAGGCCTCGATCCTGATCTTCTGCTCCTTGCCGGTCGTCTTGTCCTTGGCCGACACGTGCAGGATGCCGTTGGCGTCGATGTCGAAGGTGACCTCGACCTGCGGCATGCCGCGGGGCGCCGGCGGAATGCCGGTCAGCTGGAACTTGCCGATGGTCCGGTTGTCGACGGCCAGTTGCCGCTCGCCCTGAAGGACGTGGATCTCGACCGTGGTCTGGTTGTCCTCCGCGGTGGAGAAGGTCTCCGACTTCTTGGTCGGAATCGTGGTGTTCCGTGGAATCAGCACCGTGGTCACCCCGCCCAGCGTCTCGATGCCCAGCGACAGCGGAATCACGTCGAGCAGCAGGACGTCTTTGACCTCGCCGCCGAGCACGCCGCCCTGGATGGCGGCGCCGATGGCGACGACCTCGTCCGGGTTGACGGAGCGGTTGGGCTCCTTGCCGAAGTACTCCTTGACGATCTCCTGGATCTTCGGGATCCGGGTCGAGCCGCCGACCAGGATGACCTCGTCGATCTTGGTGGGATCGAGGCCCGCATCCTTGAGCGCCTGCTTCATCGGCGGAATGGTTCGCTGGACCAGGTCGTCCACCAGCTGCTCGAACTTGGCCCGGGTCAAGGTCAGGTTGAGGTGCTTGGGACCGGACTGGTCCGCGGTGATGAACGGCAGGTTGATGTCGGTCTGCTGGGTGGTGGACAGCTCCATCTTGGCCTTCTCGGCCGCTTCCTTGAGCCGCTGGAGCGCCATGGCGTCCTTGGCCAGGTCGATGCCCTGGTCCTTCTTGAACTCGGCCACCAGCCAGTCAATCAGCCGCTGGTCGAAGTCATCGCCACCGAGGTGGGTGTCGCCGTTGGTGCTCTTGACCTCGAAGACGCCCTCGGCCAGCTCCAGCACCGAGATGTCGTAGGTCCCGCCGCCCAGGTCGAAGACCGCGATCTTTTCTTCCTTCTTCTTGTCGAGTCCGTACGCCAGAGCGGCGGCAGTCGGCTCGTTGATGATCCGCAGCACTTCGAGGCCGGCGATCTTGCCGGCATCCTTGGTGGCCTGGCGCTGGGCATCGTTGAAATAGGCCGGGACCGTGATGACGGCCTTTTCGACCTTGGTGCCAAGGTAATCTTCGGCGGTCTGCTTCATCTTCTGCAGGATCATCGCCGAGATTTCGGGCGGCGTGTACTTCTTGCCCTGGATTTCGACCGCGGCAAGGCCGTTGGCCCCGGCGTCGATCTTGTAGGGCACCCGGCGCGCTTCCTCGGTGACTTCACCGACCCGGCGGCCCATGAAGCGCTTGATCGAGAAGATGGTCTGCTTGGGATTGGTGACCGCCTGGCGCTTGGCCACCTGGCCGACCAGCCGCTCCCCATCCTTCGTAAAGGCCACGACGGACGGTGTCGTCCGACCACCCTCGGCATTGGGGATGACGACCGGGTCCCCGCCTTCCATGACCGAGACGACCGAGTTGGTCGTACCCAGGTCGATACCGATGATTTTTGAAGCCATAGTGAGAGAGTCCTTTTCGAGGTACTGAGGTTGGTCACCCGGGAGGGGACCTGCGTACACGGCTGACGCACCCCCTTGGGCAAGGGATATACCGGTATTTTCGGCCGTTTTGGCAGGAGTTTGGCAGGCTTATGCCTGGACCGGACTGAGCTGGCAGGGGGGTTACTACATTCAAGCATGATTCCGTACCGGGATGACAATCCGCACTTCAGGACTCCGATCGTCACCCTCGGACTGATTCTGACCAACCTGGTCATCTGGCTGGTCATTCAACAGGCCGGGGAACCGGCGGTCCTGGCCACCACGGTCTGCGAGCTGGGGTTGATTCCTGGGGAGCTGGCTCACCTGGTCAAACCAGGGTCGATGATCGAGCTGGGCAATGGGGCCGGCTGCGTTCTGGGCACCTCACCGACCTGGTTTACCCCCCTGACCTCGATGTTTCTGCACGGCGGCTGGATGCACCTCATCGGCAACATGTGGTTCCTCTGGGTGTTCGGGAACAACGTGGAGGATGCCATGGGGCGGGAGCGGTTTCTTGCCTTCTATCTATTGTGCGGCTTGGCCGCAGCCTTCGGTCAGGTTGCCGTAGCGCCGAGGTCACTGTTGCCGATGGTCGGCGCCAGCGGAGCAATCAGCGGGGTCATGGGAGCGTACGTTTTCCTCTATCCCAGGGTCCGGGTGCACATGTTTTTCCTGTTGCTGATCATCCCGATCACCTTTGCCATACCGGCCTGGACCATGATCGGCTACTGGTTCCTGATCCAGCTGTTCGGCGGACTGATCTCGTCTTCGGATGCCGGCGGGGTTGCGTTCTGGGCTCATGTCGGTGGTTTTCTCGGCGGCGTCCTGCTGCTGCCGCTGTTCCGCGATCCGGCGCTGGTGGCCCGTCACCGGAGGCAGGCGGCGTGGTCGTGAATATTCCGATGCTCGAGACCGAGGCCACCAATCTGGTGGTGGCTGCGGAGAATGCTGGCGTACCGGCTGATCCGTTCTGGCTGGGTGCTGACTGGCAGCGCCGGAGAGGATTGGCGCACTACCTCGATGCTACACTGCTCCGGGCCGATATCACCGAGAACGACGCACTGGAACTCTGCGACCGGGCCCGCGGCTTGGGCGCGGCGGCGGTCTGCCTCAATCCAATCTGGATCCGGGCCGCATCACACCGGGTGGCCGGAAGTGATACCGCTGTGGCTGCGGTGGTGGACTTTCCCCTCGGCGCCTCCAGCGGCGCGTCACGCCGGGCCGAGGCGCGGCTGGCGGTGCTCGATGGCGCCACTGAACTCGACCTGGTGGCGCCTCTGGGCCTGCTCAAGGCAGCACGCTGGGAGGAGCTGTACGATGACCTGGTATCGGTCATTGCCACGGCCAGGCCGGCCCGGGTGAAAATCATCCTCGAGACGGCTGCGCTGTCGCCGCAGGAAATCATGATCTCGGGTTTGATTGCCCGGGAGGCAGGTGCCGACTGGCTCAAGACTTCGACTGGATTCCATCCGGCCGGCGGCGCGACCATCGAGTCGGTACGGCTGCTGCGTCTGGTCGCCGGTCGCCGGATGGGGGTCAAAGCGTCGGGCGGCATCCGCACCCTGGCTGATGCCGCCCGCATGTTGCTGGCTGGGGCCGATCGAATCGGGGCCTCGGCGCTCGATGCGCTGAGTTCCGACCGGCCACTGGGAGAGCTGGTGGGCTAGCTCTGGGCCTGCGCCGGTTCGACCACGATCTCGCGCTTGAGCACCTTGGCCAGGACATCGGCCAGCTGATTGGCGCTCCACGATTCGAGGGCCAGGTCCGCGCCGCCAAACCGCGGCACCGGCCTGATGGTCAACCGGGTCGGGCAGGCTTCGATGGTGATCTTCTCGACGGCCGAGGTGTAGCCCCGGTCGAGCCCGTCCGCGATCCGCAGGATGCCCGACAGCCGACGGACCAGGGCCCGATCCTCCTCCGGCAGCGCCGCAAACTCCTGATGTTTCTTGCGCGGGCCGCGTGACCGGTGGTAACGCGAGATCAGCGCCACCAGCAGCCGTTCCCGTGGCGAGAGGTGCAGCCGCTCGGCGTGCATGATCAGATCGAAGCTGTGGCGGTGATACTTGCGATAGCTGACGACCTGCCCCACATCGTGCAGCAGGGCGGCGGCTTCCAGCAGTCCCCGGTCTTCCGGGACCCCCCCGATCAAGGGGGCCAGCTGATCATACAGCGCCAGCGCCAGCAGTCTGACCTGCTCGACGTGGCGGCGGTCGCAGTGACACCGCTCGGCAAATTCACGAGCCAGCCGCAGCGGGTCGGCGGCGGCCGGGACGTTGTCGTTGCCCGACATCTCGAGCAGCAGTCCCTCACGCAGTCCAAAGGCGCTGATCCGGAGCGACCGGGCCTCGATCCGGTCCAGCAACTCGGCGGTGATGGCCAGTCCGGCCAGGATGATGTCGGAACGCTGCGGATTGAGGCCGGGCACCTCGGCCCGCCGCTCGGGCGACAGTCCGCTGAGCCAGTCGATCAGCTGCTCCACCTCGGCCACCGTGACAGTAACGCCGTGGACCGCTTCCGACCCCGAGCCGCCTCGGCGGGCGGCGATCATCCGGCCAAGATTGGTGAATGAGCCACCCGATCCGATGACCACGGTGGACCGCCAGGTGCGGATGGCCAGCTTGCGGCGGAACTGATTGCGGGCCCACTCGCGGAGCTGGCGGATTTCCTTGCGGATATTTTCGCCGGGAAGATGGAGTTCGGTGATCCGGACCGCGCCGAATGGCAGGGAGATCGATTCTTCGACCAGGCCGTCGACCGCCGCGATCAGCTCCAGGCTGCCGCCGCCGATATCGGCCACCACCACCCGCCCGCCCTCGAGCGGGAAGTGGTGGGCCACCGAGCGGTAGGACAGTTGCGCCTCACGGTCGGCGCCGATGACCTGGAGATGAATACCGGTTTCCTCCCGTACCCGCCGGGCAAACTCGGCGCCATTCTTGGCCTCGCGCACGGCAGAGGTGGCCACGGCTGCGATCCGGCTGACCCCGCGGCGCTCGCAGACATCTCGCATCCGGACCAGCGCTTCGAGCGCCCGGTCCATCGCCGCCGGATCCAGCCGACCGGTCCGGGCCACGCCACCGGCCAGCCGGGGCTGTTCCTTCACCTCGTCGATCACGGTCAGGCCGGAGGCGGCCCCCGCCTCCGCCACCAGCAGGCGGATGGAGTTGGAGCCCACGTCGATCGCCGCCAGGCGTTCACGGGCTTCCGGGAGCGGCACCGCCGTCATCGGGACGCCCCAGTCGTGGCGGCGGTGGGGACGGCCTCGTCCTCGATATGATGCTTGATCGACTTGCCTTCGACCAGAAACACGACGTCCTCCGCAATGTTGGTGGCCAGATCGGCCACCCGCTCGAGATTCCGGCTGACCAGGTGCAACTCCATGCTGGCCCCGATGACGTGGGGGTCTTCCATCATATGGGTTAGCAGGATCCTGAACAATGACCGATGCAGGGCATCGACCTGGTCATCCCGGCGGCAGACCTCCCGCGCGGCCACCGAATCCCCCCGAATAAACGCCTCGAGGGCATCGGAAAGCATCTCCTGGGCAAGCCGGGCCATCTCGATGATTTCCGGTTCGGGCGCGATCGGCCGGCTGGTGGCCAGCCGCTCTGCGCTCTGGGCAATGTTGACTGCATGATCACCGACCCGCTCCAGGTCGCTGGCAATCTTGAGCGCCATGGTCAGCATCCGCAGATCCCGGCCCATCGGCTGCTGCAGCGCCAGCAGATTGATGCACTGCTCCTCGATCTCGATTTCCAGCGAGTTGAGGGTCCGGTCTCCGGCAATGACCAGGTGGGCGCGCTCGAGATCGCGCTGGAGCAGCGCCTCAACGGCGGCGCTCAGCGCCGCTTCCGCCTCACCGGACATGGTGAGGAGGCGGGTTTTGACCTCGTTGAGCTCGTCGTGAAAATGGCGGTGATTCTCGAGGCTCATCCAAACCTCCCGGTGATATAGGCCTCGGTCTCGTCGCGGGCCGGGTGAGTGAATATGTCGGCAGTCTCGCCGAACTCAACCAGGTCGCCCTTGAAGAAGAATCCGGTGAAGTCGGAGGCCCGGGCAGCCTGCTGCATGTTGTGGGTCACGATCACGATGGTGTAGGTCTGCTTGAGCTCGACCAGCAGCTCTTCGATCTTGAGGGTAGCGATGGGATCGAGCGCCGAGCAGGGTTCGTCCATCAACAGGACCTCGGGCTGGTTGCCGAGCGCCCGGGCAATGCACAGCCGCTGCTGCTGGCCGCCCGAGAGTCCGGTGGCCGGTGAGTCGAGCCGGTCCTTCACTTCGTCCCACAGCGCCGCCTGCCGCAGGCAGCGCTCAACCAAGTCGGGCAGCTCGCGCCGGTTGACCAGGCGATTCAGTTCCGGGCCATACGCCACATTTTCGTAGATCGACTTGGGGAACGGGTTGGCCCGCTGGAACACCATCCCGACCTTGCGGCGCAGCTCGACCAGGTCGCAGCCGGGGCCGAAGATCGATTGGCCGTCGAGCAGGATCTCGCCGTTGTACCTGGCCCGGGGTCCCAGATCGTGCATCCGATTGATGGCCCGGAGAAAGGTCGACTTGCCACAGCCGGACGGTCCGATGATCGCGGTCACCGCCTTGCGTGCGAATCCCAGACTGATGCCGTGCAGAATCTCCCGCTCCCCGTAGGAGAAGCGGAAATCCTTTGCCTCGATGGCCGGGGGGCCTTCCGACACCGGCCGAGGCTTGGTCGCCACGGGGGCCGTAAGAGTGGGTCGCAGCATGGGAGCGGAGGGGTGCTCCAGCGTTGGGGTCAGCGTGCCGTTCATCCGAACCTCCCGGTGATATAGGCCTCAGTCTGCTCCTGCCTGGGCGTCGTGAACATCAGCCTGGTCGGACCCGTCTCGATCATCCCGCCCAGATAAAAGAAGCTGGTGGTATCGGACACCCGCGCCGCCTGCTGCAGATTGTGGGTCACGATCACGATGGTGTAGCTGCGCTTCAGTTCGAAGGCCAGCTCCTCGATCCGCTG
>JBDTTF010000302.1:0-6360 GCA_039930765.1 Gemmatimonadota bacterium
TCGAACCCCCAACCTTCTGATCCGTAGTCAGATGCTCTATCCAGTTGAGCTATGGGCGCGGCCCCACTCGGGCAGGCGAAGATAACTGGCGACCTGCAGTTATGGTATCCCGGCCGCCACAACTGACCCCCGCGCCGGACCGGCCTGAGCGGGGGCATGGAAAGCAGTCCATCCCACTGCCACGACAGGAGTTGGGTCAGGTCCGGGCCGAGATCCAGTGCCCGACCAGCGGAATGGCCGAGCGGCGGAGAAAGGCTACAACTGCACTGGCAACCAGCGTGGTCACCGCCAGGCCGAACAGCAGGCCACCGTCTCCCTGGACCTCGATGCCGAGTTTGGTCAGGTGCGCCATCAGGGCCCCGGCCATCAAGCCCATTGCCAGGACGGCACCCGCCGCGGCAGTCCTCGGCATCAACAGCAGGATCACGGCGACCAGCTCAAGGGCGCCCGACCCCAGTCGGCCCCACGGCTCAGCCCCGAGGCTGCTGAAGATGTAGACCGACTCGGGGGCGCCGGTAAATTTAAAGAAGAGGGTCTGTCCCAGGATGACCGCGGCGGTCAGCTGGCAGATCCAGCTCACCACCGTCGCTCCCCGGCTCAACGACTGATCCATCACGCGCGCCTCCAGGTTTCGGGTTCAGGCAGAGAACGTCACCAGCGGTGGCCCGGTTCCCGGCTCAGCGGCGGACGTGGGCCGCCACTTCTTTCCGGTGCCCCGACCAGGCCTTGAGGAAGCCCTGGATGCCCAGTGGCTGAGTGCCGGCGCGGCGGTTCTGGTCGGCGATGGCAAACAGAATCCGCCACTGCTCACGCAGGGTGCGCCAGGCCGAGAAGAGGCTGTGGCCCGGATCGTAGATGTGAGTGGCTTCGGCACTGGCGCCGTTGAGTTCGAGCACCGTGAAGTTGCGCCCGGCCTTGAGATCGGCCTCGTCAGGGACTCGCAGATCGTACCGCCCGAAGAAAAAACCGGGATAGCCGTGGGAAAGCTGGTCGATGGCCTGTTCGAGGGCCGGTGTGTTGAGCGCCGCGCCGTCGAGGAATAGCGCACCCTGGCAATGATTGCCCAGGTCACCGAGAGGAACCCGGGTGCCGGTGGCCGGAACCTGGTGCAGCACCGCCTGGTGGCGGTCGAGAAAGACGGCGGCCATTGCAATGGTGCGCCGGTCGTTGAGGATCAACTGTTCCAGGGTATGGATCCCGTCACCGGTGACCTGCGGCAGCCGCTTGTCGGTTATCGAGAAAATCCGGCCGTGCGGCTGATCGGGATAGCGGTAGTAGAACACTCCGTATTCACGCCCTTCGACATACCGCTGAATCATCACATCGCCACCGGCGCGAGTGAGGTAGTCATCCCGCTCGGCAGCGGAGCGAACCACCCTGACTCCCGAGCCCCGCTCACCGGTGTCGGGCTTGAGGACCACGGGATAGTCGAGCCGATTGGTCGAGAGGAACCGGTCTGCCGCTGCGATCCGCTCGGCCACCGACAGCGAGACCGGAAATACCGCCCAGGCCGCCACCCGCGCGGGGGCGTGCGCCAGTCCCGCGAGGATGGCCCCTTTCGATTCTCCCACGAAGCCGCCGCCCGGAATGGCCGGGTTGACGGCGGTGAACAGGGTGAGCGACCGGTAGCGCACCGCGAGGTACAGCACATACAGCGCGATAGGCGGATAGAAGGCCCACATCGGCCAGAATTCCCAGTGGGTCAGCCGCCGCCATTTGGACACCATCATCCGCCGGCCGCGATAGGTGAAGAGCGGCAGGCCGAAGCGGACCAGCAGAAAGACGACCAGGCCCGAGAGCAGCAGCGCCGGCCAGGCGCCGTCCGACCGGTGCAGCATCGACACCATCTGCTGGCCGAATCGCGCCGAGAGCCAGACCACGGCTGGAGTCCAGGCGGCGGCGGCCAGGAAGAACCAGCCGACGAAGGTCCACGCCCCCGCGTGCAGCACACCCGCCGCCACATACACCGGCACCCGGAAGCCCGGCAGAAACCGGGTGACGAAGACCAGTACCGGACCCCGCTCCTTGAACCAGGCCACGGCGCCATCCAGGCTCTTGGCCCGGACGATCCACGACAATGGTGGCCGTTCGAGCACCGGCCGCCCCAGCAGCCGGCCCAGCGCAAAGAAGATGATGTCGCCCATCACGATGCCGGCAAAGCAGGCGATGGTACCCGGCCAGAACCCGATGCTGCCCCGCGCCACCATGATTCCGGTACCGATGCAAGTCAGGTCCTCGCTGACCAGAGTGGCCAATGCAATCAGGCACATGGCGATGAACAGCCCGAAGCCGGCAGCGTGGTGGGTCTGGCTGGCGTCGAACGGCTGGCCGGCCGCCACCACTCGCGCCGGCTCGGCCGCGGCGCGCAGCACACCCTTGCCCTGATCGACTCGGCCGACGAAGTCGAGCAGCGGCCCGGCCAGTTCCCCGGGATGCATGAAGGTCATGAAGTGATCGCCGGGGAACAGCACCAGTTCGGCCTGCGGCACGATCCGGGCGTGCTCGCGAGCCGCATCGATCGGAACCAGCGGATCGTCCTGACCATGGAGGATCAGGGTCGGACCATTCCAGGCTATGAGTGCGGCGCGGAGCGGGCGCTGGTCGGAATCGTAGAAGTTGCGGGCGTACGGGATGCCGAGGGTGGCGTCGTCGAGCCAGCCGAAGTGCGGCGTGCCTTCGCGGAGCAGCCAGATGGCGGCGAGTTGCAGCCCGTGAATGGTGTGGTTGAGGTAGTAATCGCCGAGCAGCTCGTCTTCCTGGACTCCGATGCCGCTCAAGAGAATCAGCGAGCGGATCCGGCCCGGCGCCTGCCGAGACACCTCCTCGGCCACGCCACCGCCCATGCTGAACCCGACCAGGTGAGCATTGGCAATGTGCAGTGAGTCGAGCCATTGAAGCAGGTATCGAGCGTGGGCCCGGATCGAGTAGTCGGGTACCGCATGACTCGATCCGCCAAATCCGGGCAGGTCCGGCGCCAGCACCCGATAGCGCCTGGCCAGCAGTGGACCGAGCCCGTTGAAGACTTCGGCATCACCCGGCGAGCCGTGGACCAGCACGATGGTCTCCGGATCCTTCGACGAATCGGGTTGCCAGACCTTGTAGGCGAACCTGACTGGGGGCGCGGCGGTGAGCTCGGCCGTGTCGCGCACCGCGTGCAGTAGCAGCGAGGACTCATCGGGGCCCGGCGCATACGCGATCGGGTTGAGCCACCGAACAATGTCGGAGGCGCCGAGCAGCACCAGCCAGACCAGCAGGATGATCCGGAAACGGGAGCGGCGTTGTCTGGCGGGTTCAGCTGCGGGCACGAAGACTCTGGCGGAGGGTCATCAGCGGGGTCCCGAGTGGATGGAGACAGGGTGACCCGGCTGAATATGCCATCGAAATGGTATCGGTGGTGACCTCGACCCGGGTCAGACTGACCGTGTGCGCATCCGGCCGGTGCATGCAGACCGAGCGGCCGCCCCGCTCGGGGCGGTGACTCTGATGCAGCGCGACCAGGGAAGCGGCGCTCAGCCAGTGGCTCGAATAGAGCTCCTCGAACAGTTGACGGCGAGCTGATTCGGCCCGGGGCTGATCGACTGCGGAACTGGTGATCAGGAGACCCGCCTCGGGCTGAGCTCGAGACGTCAGCCGGGCACCATCCCAGCGCCAGATCCTGGCTGGCCGGTCCGGCTCCATTCCGATCAGGCTGAATGGCCGGTAACGGCCGGTCTCGAATGCCGCGAGTGACGCTTCAACACTATCGAGCTGGCGCTGGCCCAGCAGGCCGAGCACCAGGAGGCCGCGACTGATCGGATTGGCTGGGGATGGGTTGGGGCTGTCGTACAGGTTGGCCAGGCAGATGGTAACGCCTGCGGAGTTCACTCCGATCCAGGTACCACCGCCATCGGCGTCGGTCGGGGCGATGATCTCGAGTCCGCCGTCCGCGCGAAGGGTTGGCGGCAGCGCGGGGCTCCGGGCCCGATTCTCATCCCGGTTGAAGCACAACAGATAGCCGCCCGGTCCGGGCAGCCAACTGACGGTGCACATCCTAGTGACTGACGGCGAGCTGAGACGAACGATACTCGAGCGTCGAGGGGGCCACGCCGAACTCTTCACCCAGATCGATGCCACGCAGCCGGGCGCACAGAGCAATCAAGGCGTAGTGATGGACGGTGTGACTGAGCAGGAACGCCAACTCCCGGGCCAGGGTGGACGCGGCCCACTCCGCCTGGCCGTGACCTTCGGTGGCGACCGCCACATTGACATGCAGTACTCGGCCCAGTGGTGCCGAGATCAACTGCTCAAGCTGTTCAATGACCTGCTGGGCGGCGGCGCCGGCCAGCTCGGGGTCGGTCTCGAGGCCAGCATCGCGGGCCCGGGCGTCGTAATCGATCCGACCGCTGGCCCAGCCAGTGAGAAAGCTGGTGTAGTGATCGAGGACGTGGCGGAAGTGCGAGCCGACCTGGCTCTGGGTGGCCGCCGGATCGTTTTGGTACAGCACGCCGCCATCGGCGGTCATCGCGCTTCGGCCCTGCGTGAGCAGCGCGCAATTGGTGGCGATCAGTGCGGTCAGCTGTGACATGGTGCGACTCCGTCTCCGACGGGAATGAAGTGCCTGGCGATGGCCGAATGCAGCTCGGCCGCCAGTGATTGGCGATCGTGGGCCGACACCGGCTCGGCGCCAAACGCCACGGTGCCGGTGAACTCTGTCAGCCTTGCCACTCCAATCAGGTGCGGCAGGAAATTCATCTCGCCCCACCAGCAGAGCGCCAGGTCCGCGCCGGGTTGATCGGGCGGGGTGCGCCAGCCGAGGGTGGCATAGCGCACCGGCCAGCCGCCCTGGATGGCCGGTTCCAGCAGCGCTGGCTTGAGCGGCAGTACTCGCTCACCCCGGGTACTGGTTCCCTCGGCGAACAGCACCACGCTGTCCCCCTGGCGCAACGCCTTGCTCATCGCGGCCGTGGTCCGAATCAGGTCCCGGCGGGAATCGCGATCGACGAAGATGGTGCCGACCAGCCACGCCACCGGTCCAAGCCCCGGCCAGCCCCGCACTTCACGCTTGGCTACGAAGACCGCCGGCAGCTCTGCCGCCAGCAAGACAACGTCGAGATAGCTCAGATGGTTCGCGACCAGCAGGGATGGGCCATGGGGCACCTGACCGGTGACGAGCCGGCGCATGCCGAGGATCCATGCGTTGCCACGGCCCCAGCTCCGGACGATCCGCCTCCGCCAGCCTGCCCTGAGTTGGACCGACCAGAAGGCGAGCAGCCATCCGGTCAGGAGTGCTCCCACCAGGGCAGCCGTCCAGACCGTGACCGCGGCGAGCCTCAGCGCGGCTCTAACGGAAAAAAGTCTGGTAGGCATGGGGGTCGAGTTCGCGGACATCGAGCAGGACCAGAAAGTCGATGGTCTTGAACAGCCGGTCGATGGCGGGAGCGCCGAGGATTCGGGCGCCAAGGTTGAGATAGCTCTGGAACAGAGCGGGGATGTGAACGGTTTCGACCGGACTGCCGGGCGGGATGTCCAGCCGTTCACACTCGAGCCCGGGTAGCGGCTCGGCTCGCGCGCCTGGATGTTCTGCCTCGATCGACTGCAGGTATCGATAGGCTCGGCCGCCGAGGGCCAGATCCTGGGTGGTGAGCGAGCAGCAGCCGAACAGCGAGTGACAGTGGTTCCAGGTCAGGTACTCCGCCAGTCCGCGCCAGAGCAGGTGGAGCACTCGACCGGTGCGATGTTCCCTGGCGACGCAGGCCCGACCAATCTCGACCGCGTCCTGGAGCAGCGCGTCCGGCATGCCGGCGAGATCGAATTCCCCGGAGGAGTAGTAGCCACGGTGGGCCCGGGCCATGGCTCCGGTCTGCAATCGGTAGGTGCCGACGCACTGGCGGCTGGGATGATGCCAGACCAGGAGGTGATGGAACAGCGAATCGAACTGGTCCTCGTCACGCCCGGTGGCGTAGGCCGTATCGAGCCCTTCATGCAGTTCGAGATTGAAGACCTGGAAGCGGAGCTGGAGAATCTGGTCGAGGTCGGCCGGAGTGCCGGCAAAGCGGAGTGAGTAGGCGCCGGCCCGGATCTCGGTGGTGGGGATGCTGTCCGGGCACACCGGAAAGGCGGGTGTCGGAGCCGGGCGCAGGCGTTGAGCGGACGCGATCGAACTGGTCACGGCGAACTCCTCCGCAGTGTCACTTGCTGATGCTTCGCCGGCAGGTTGGGTGGGACAGGTAGGGAAACGTACCCCGGGACCATTTGGTTCCATTTTCTCCTTATATGATATCCTGGCCTCCGGGGTCGGGATAGATCAGATCAAACGCAACAGCAGTGGCAACAGCAACTGGGACCGCAGAGTCGCGGAGGCCGCAGAGGATCGCGGAGAAA
>JBDTTF010000303.1:0-12046 GCA_039930765.1 Gemmatimonadota bacterium
AGCATCTTGACCTGCACCAGCTTGACCGCGAGCAGCCCCATCGAGAGCAGCAGCAAAACCCCGATGCCCCCGTAGAACGCCATCCGCCGGCGCGGCCTGTCCATCAACGGGCTCATGATGCCGCTGTAGAACTTCGCGAATCCCGACAGTGCTTCTGGCTCGTGCGCCTGGCCGGGCATCGGCGCGCTGGCAGCGACGTGGCCCCTCAGCAGCCGCAGCGCCAGGTAAGGGGTAATGATGAACGCGACCGCGAGCGACGCGAGCATCGCCGCCGAGGCGCCGACGGGGATGGGCCGCATGTAGGGGCCCATCAGCCCCGACACGAAGGCCATCGGCAGGATGGCGGCGATGACGGCGAAGGTGGCGAGGATGGTCGGGTTGCCGACTTCGTCCACGCCCTCGACCGCGGCCACGTCCGGAGGTCGGTCGCCCATCTGGAGGTGGCGGTAAATGTTTTCCACCACCACGATGGCGTCGTCGACCAGGATGCCGATCGAGAAGATCAGCGCGAAGAGAGTGATCCGGTTGAGGGAATAGCCCATCGCGTAGTACACGAACAGCGTCAGCGCGAGGGTGACCGGCACGGCCACCAGCACCACCAGCGCCTCGCGCCAGCCGAGGAAGATGCCGATGAGCACCGTGACGGAGAGCGTGGCGATCAGCAGGTGCAACATCAGCTCGTTGGACTTCTCGCTGGCCGTCTCGCCGTAGTTGCGGGTCACGTCCACCTGCACGTCGGCGGGGAGCAGCCGGCTCCGTGCCTCCGCCAATCTCCTGAGGGCCGCGTCCGCGATGTCGGTGGCGTTCACGCCAGGCCGCTTGGCCACGGCAATCGTCACCGCCTGCTCGCCCGCCTGGCCCCGGGAGGCGTGGGTTACGTAGTCGGTGACCTCCCCGGGTGCTTCGGTGACGGTCGCGACGTCCCGCAGGTAGACCGGTCCGCCCCGGTTGGCCACGACGACATCCCCGGCGTCGCGCGCGGTGCGGATCGGCGCCCCGACCGAGACCAGGACGACCTGGTTGGCGCTGCTGTACTCGCCGGCGGGCAGCCGTACGTTGGCGGCGCCGAGCGCCTGCATCACTTCTCCCGGCGTGACACCGCTCCCGGCCAGGCGGGCCGGGTCCAATGTCACCCGGAGTTGGGTGGGCTCGCCCCCGATCAGGTCGATCCGCGCCAGGTCGGGAATGGTGGAGAGCTCGTCAGCCAGATGGGTGGCCATGGCGCGCAGCTGGTCGGAACCGTATCCGCCGCCGTGCAGGGTCAGCGCCAGAATCGGGACGTCGTCGATCGAGTGCGGCTTGATGAGGGGTGGCATGGCTCCCGGCGGGGCCTGGTCGGCGGCGGATCCCATCTTGCTGAAGACGCGGCTGACCGCCAGGTCCTGATTGGTGCCGACCTTGAACCGGACGGTCACCACGGTCATCCCGTCGCTCGCCATCGAGTAGAGGTATTCCACGCCCGGCACCTGCCACATCAGCTTCTCGATCGGCCGGGTGAGAAGATTCTCGACCTCCTCTGGGGAGGCCCCGGGCATTGCCGCGATGACGTCGATCATCGGCACCGAAATCTGCGGCTCCTCCTCGCGCGGGGTGGCGACGATGGCCAGCACCCCGACGCCCAGCGAGGCGATGGTGATGAGTGGCGTCAGCTTTGAGTGCAGGAATGCCTGCGCCATCCGCCCGGCGATGCCCATGATCAGCGCTCCCCGCCGGCCACCACCACGGTGTCGCCCGGCGCCAGGCCGGAGAGCACCTCGACGTATCCGGCGATCGGCGCGCCCAGCCGGACCCAGCGGAGCGCCGGCTGGCCACCGGTGACGGCGCGCACTCCAGTCAAGTCACCCTGCCGGACGATCGCGCCCGCCGGTACCAGGATGGCCCGGCGGGTGCCGCGCGGGAGCGCGAGGCTGGCGGGGCTGCCACTCTGGAGCCGGCCGCCGGGATTGGGCACGAGGGCGTTGACGGTGTAACGGTTGGGCCCAGAGGGAATGACTCCTTCGACGCGCGCGCTGGCGGTGGTGTCACCGATGGTGGCCTTCACGACTGCGCCGCTCCGCAGTCCCTGGACCGCTCCGGGTGCGGCGCTCACCCCAATCCGCAGTGTGCTGGCGTCCTCCACCGTGACGAGCGGAACCCCGGGCGCCGCGAACGACCCCGGATCCACCAGGCGTCTGGTGACGACGCCCTGGAACGGCGCCCGCACTTCTGCATACGAGGCGGTGGCCGAGAGCTCGGCCGCCATCGCCTTGGCGCCGGTCACTGCCGCCGTGGCGCGCGCGAGGCCGGTCTCGGCCTGGTCGAGTTGTGCCCTGGTCGCGGCGCTGTCGGCATACAGGGCGCGGAACCGCGTCGCCTGTCTGGTGGCGTCCGCGTACACCGCCTCGGCCTCGGCCTGCCCGGCTGCGGCCTGTCGGGCCTTGGCGTCGAGGTCTCGCGCGTCGAGCCGCACCAGCAGTGCCCCCTGCGCGACCCGGTCGCCCTCGTGAACCGCCACGACCGTGACCGTGCCCATCAGCTTGGTACTGAGCGTGGCGGAGCGGATAGGGCCAGCGGTGCCCGAGGCTTCAAAGGCGTCAACGATGGCGGTGTCCGTCACGGCCACGGCCCGGCCACCAAGCGGAAGCCGCTCGGACGGGGTCGGCGCCTTGTCACGCCCGCAGGCGCTGATCGCCAGCGCGGTGATCAGCGCGTTGGTCCGGGGGATCAGCTTCCGCATGTCAGTTCTCCAGGATGGTAAGTGCCATCAAGTCGGTGCCGGCCGCCTGCCGGGCGGCCGCGTCGGCGACGATGGCCTGGTAGCGGGCGTCGGCAAGGCCGAGCCGGGTCTGGGTCTCGAGCGCAGCGGCGCTGAGGAGCTCGGCGACGGTGGCGAGTCCACCAGCGTACTTCCTGGTCACGATTCGGTGCGCCTCAATGCCCTGGTCCACCGACACCTCCGCAATGCCGAGCTGGGCCAGTGCCACCGAGAGCTGGATGCGGGTCGCAGCCTGCTCCAGTGCTGCCCCGGCCTCGGCTGCCTCCGCCAGCGCTTGTGCTGCCTCGGCGCGGCCCTGCGCCGCCTCGCGGCCGGCCAGATCCGAGGCGCCGGCAAACGGCGTCCACGATGCCATCACGCCGACCGTGTAGCTGCGGCGCCCGCCGAACAGCCGGCTGGGGCTGTTCCAGTCGTAACGCCCGACGCCGTTGATCCTGGGCAAATACACCGCGTTGGCACGACTCACATCTCGCCGGGCCGCCTGGGCACCAAGCCGCGCGGCGGTCACGTCGAGCCGGACCGGAAGGGAATCGTCCACGGGCAAGGCAGCCAGCCCACGGACCTGGTCGGCCGAGGGCAGGGAATCAGGCAGGGTGAAGGCGGTATCACCGGGCTGCCCCAGCAGCATCGCGAGCCGCTCCCGTGCGACCGCGGCGCTACCGCGGGCGCCGATGAGCTGTGCCTCTACCTGGCCCGCCTGCACCGAGGCCAGGAGGGCGTCCGACCTGGTCGCCACACCGTTGGTGACCATCGACTGTGCCTGGCGCACATGGGCCTGGGCGGCGGCGCTCGCGGCCTCCAGGGTATGGACCTGGTCGCGGGCGAGCACCGCGCCGAAGTAGGCGCGGGCCACGTCGACGCGGGTTGTCTCGCGGGTCCAGCCGGTGCCGGCCTTGGCGGCGGCAGCGGAGCGGGCGGCAGCGGCCCGTCCGTACCAGGCGTCCAGGTTGATGATCGGCAGCTCGGCGACCAGCCCGCCCTTCCAGTTGGTGACCGCAGAGGGATCGTTGAGGTTGGCCGGATCGAAGGAGGCCATCGAGACGCCGCGTTGCTGCAGGGTGAAGCCAAAGGCGCCGAGCGGGTCGTTGGTCCGGACCCAGCCGGCCTCGGCGCGTACGGTGGGCAGGATGCCCTGCAAGGCGGCGGTGGCCTGGGCGCTACGGGCGCGGGCATCGCCGCCGGCGATCCGGTTGGCGTAGGCGGCGGAATCGGCGCGGCGGAAGGCGTCGGCGAGGGTCAGCGGGGCCTGGGCCCCGAGCGGGGCAGCGGCCGCGAGGGCCAGGGCACAGCAGAGGGCGGATTTCGGCATGCGGGCTCGGCTCCTTCGTCGGGCGGCACTGGGCGCCGCTCTCTATTATCAACTGTATAGTTATATAGCGAATATGTCAACGTCCCGCGATCCTGAATCCGCGGTCCCTGGCCACGTGTGGCGGAGCCGGTCCGAACCAAGGAGCCGACATCCGCCGCACCGCCGGCTGATTCTCGCACAGGACTGGTCCCAACGATTGAGAAACTGGTGGGCGCCCTCATTATTGTGGCCCTCTCCTGCCGCAGGTAGCTTCGCCAGAATGATCGGGGCGTGTCCTGTTCGTGTCGGCGGCCCAGGCCGACCATGCCACCGATCGCCATGCGGGTTGACGCGGGTGATGATTGTGACTGCTCCACTGCCGCTCGAGATGATCGCCGTGATTCCAAAACCCTCGGTCATGATCGCGACCACTTCCTCCCTTCTTTCCTGCGGTATTCCCCAGACGGCAGCGGGGCCGGCTGTTCCGGGTGGTCCGAGCACGTCGGTTGTGACCAGGCTGACCTTTACCGCCACCCCCGCACAGGCATGGGACACGCTCATGTTTTACGAGCAGATCGAGGCCCGGCAACCGCTGATCCTGCGTCTGCTGCTGCCGGTTCCCATTCGCACCGAGGGCAGCAAGTCCGTGGTCGGCGACGAGTCGAGGTGCCTCTATGAGGGTGGCCTCCTCATCAAGCGCATAACGGATGTCGATCGTGGCCGCCACCTGGGATTCGATATCACCCTGCAGGAGCTGGTGGTCGGTCGCGGCATGACGCTGCTGGGAGGTTCGTACACCCTGCGCCCGCTGCCCAATGGATGTACCGAGGTTGAAGTGGCCACCCGCTACACCAGTCCGAGGCGTCCGCGATGGCTGTGCCGACCGCTCGAGGCGGCGGTGTGCCACCTGTTCCATCGGCACGTGCTGCGGGCCATGCGGTGCGACGCTGAACAACGCCCGGCCACGACCGCGATGACCGCCAGGGCACCGGCCTGACCGAACTCCTGCCGCCCAATGGGCTGATCCGGCTCGCAGTGGCCGCCGTGTGGCTGTACGAAGGCCTCTGGTGCAAACTTCTTGGCGGCGAGCCGCACCAGCTCGCGGTGATCACGGCGGTACCCCGTTACGGGCCTCGCGCTGGCGCGCTCTTCCTCAAGGCCCTCGGCGTGGCCGAGGTGGCGGTCGCGCTCTGGGTATTGAGCGCCAACTGGCCGATCGCGTGTGCCACTGCGCAGACAGTCATGCTGGTCAGCCTCAACACCGGCGGCATCCTCTGGGCGCGCCACATCATCCATGATCCGGTCGGGATGGTCGTCAAGAACTTCGCTTTCCTCCTGCTCGTCTGGGTCCTGGCCAGTCTGCCCGGGGGGTGGTGATGCCGACACCAGCGACCACAGCCGCCGCCGAGACCGCCTGGGAGCAGGGTCGGTTTGACGGCGGCGCCGGCGGCGGCCGGGTGCTGTTTGGCCGCATGTACGAAGACGCGGCCATCGAACTCGATGCATTCCGCCCCGGGGGACGCGTCCTGTGCATCGCCTCGGCCGGCTGCATGGCCATGGCACTCGCGCCGCGGCACGAGGTGGTCGCGGTCGATATCAACCCGGCGCAACTTGCCTACGCGGCGCGTCGGCTCCAAGGCGATGCGAGCGTGCGAGGCGCCGCCGAGCAGGTCATGGCGTTCGGGCGGGCCTGGTCGCCGGTCCTCGGCTGGCGGCCGTCGCGATTGCGGGCGTTCCTCGACCTCGAGGACCCGGCCGAGCAGATCGCGTGCTGGCGACGTCACTTCGATACCGTGCGATTCCGCGCCGCCCTCGGCGTGCTGTTGTCGCTGCCCGTGCTCCGCGCGATCTACGCACGGGCGTTCCTCGGCTTTCTCCCGCGGCAGCTGGGAGCGGTCATGCGCGGTCGGATGGAGCGCGGCTTTGCGCGCCATGCCAATCGGACCAATCACTACGCACGGGCTCTGCTGCTGGGCACACTACCCCAAGGGCCGCCGCCACCGGAAGCCCGGCGCGTCCGGCTCGTGCACGCGGACGCGGCCTCCTTCCTCGAGGCCCAGCCAGCAGGGAGTTTCGACGGGTTGACGCTCTCGAACATCCTCGATGGAGCGACGCAGGCCTATCGAGAGCGCCTCTTTGCTGCAGCACGGCGCGCCGCCGCGCCGGGTGCGATGGTGGTGCTGCGCAGCTTCGGAGAGCCGGGCGAGCCGCTGGCGGGCAACCGCGCGGCCGAGGACCGGGCGCTGCTGTGGGGCATCGTCGATGTGCGACCCGCCGCCGACCTGGTCGTGCGGGGCCGAGCGTGACACGGCGGGGGCCGCAGGCCGGCGGTCCGCCAATGCCCGGCTGGCCGGAATCGTCAGCGGTGTGGCCATCGTGGCCGCATCGCGACGACCCCCGTCCACCTGCAATTGCCCTGATGCTCCGATCCACGAACCCGGAAGTGAAAGCCAGTCGATTGTAGGCAATCCGATGCAATCCGACCTCTCTCCATGCGAAAACGAACCCATCCACGCGGCGGGTTCCATTCAAGCGCTTGGTGTCGTGCTCGCGTTCGATGTGAATAGCCTGACGCTGGGGCACCCGGGCCGAAACACCCAGGACGGGCTTGGCCCCGGAGCGGTGACTTCGCTCGGCTCAACCTCGGCTGAGGTACTCGGTTCCGCCGCCGCAACCGCGCTGCGGAACGGCTTGACCGAAGACCGATTGGTCGGCCATGCCGACGGATGCGTAGAAGCGGTGTCGCAAGCCCATCCTCACCTGGAGTCATGATGAGCCCAGGCTACAACCGCCCCCTCTATCTGCCGCCGTTCGATCATCGGCACTCCTATCTCAGCGGCATGTGCCATCTCACGCCGCCGCTCACCGCCGCGCCGTACTCATTGCCGCTCGTGTTGCACTTGGGTTATGAATCCGCGGGGTCTCATCCGCAGGTGACGCCGCCGGGGCGGCGGGAGTCTGGCTGCCGGAGTTAAGTTGCCGGTAGCGCGCCGCAGCCGAAGCGCGAGTCGTTCGCCTGGAGTCAAGATGAGCGCAGGATACAATCGTCCCCTCTATCTGCTGCCGTTCGATCATCGGCACTCCTATATCGGCGGCATGTGCCATTTCACGCCACCGCTCACCCCGGCGCAGCACGCGGCGGTGACGGACTCCAAACAGGTCATCTACGACGGATTCCGGCAGGCGGTGGACGACGGGGTACCGAAGGAGCGCGCCGGCATCCTGGTCGACGAGGAGTTCGGCGCGGCAATCCTCCGTGACGCAAAGGCGCGTGGCTTCGTCACCGTCGTCTCGACCGAGACCAGCGGCTCCGACGAGTTCGAGTTCGAGTACGGCGATGGGTTCGCGGAGCATATCAGGTCGGTCGCGCCGACCTTTGCGAAAGTGCTGGTGCGCTACAATCCGGAAGGCGACGCCGAGCTCAATGCGCGGCAGACCGCCCGGTTGCGACAGCTCTCCAGCTACTGCCGTTCGGCCGGCCAGCGCTTCATGTTCGAGCTGCTGATACCGGCCACGCCGGCGCAGCTCGGTCGAGTGGGCGGCCGGCAGGACGCCTTCGACCTCGAGGTGCGGCCCGGATTGCTGATCACCACCATCCGGACCCTGCAGGAGGCCGGCGTCGAACCCGATATCTGGAAGATCGAAGGACTGGACCGGCGGGATGATTGCGAGCGCACCGTGGCCGTGGCCAGGCGTGACGGCCGCAGCCATGTCGATTGCATCGTACTGGGGCGCGGCGCCGACGAGAAGCAGGTGGCGGTTTGGCTCGAAACGGCCGCGTCCGTGCCCGGGTTCATCGGTTTCGCGGTCGGGCGCACCACGTTCTGGGATCCGGTGGCCGACCATCTCGCGCACCGGACCACCCGCGAGGAAGCCGTGTCACGCATCGCCGGTCGCTATCGTGAGTGGGCCGCCATCTTTGAACGGCTCCAGCCATGAACCTCGCCCCGCTGGCGGGATTGCACGCAGCACCGGCGAGGCTCCTGGATGTCTCACCGCGGGCGTGCTCAAGACCCTGCACGGCACACTCCATCGCCGACATCGGAGTGACATTGATGAGGAATTGTTCGACAGTGTGTCTGGATTTGAGGCGGTGACCAAGCTGGACACCCGGGAGGCTGCACTGGCCGGGCCAGCGTGATCATCCAGCATAACGGGTTCGATGCGGGGCAGGGAGCAACAGTGGGCTCCCTCAAGTCACACGATTGCAGGGTGAAGCCCGGAGCCAACTTCCGGCTCGACACGATCGCCGGCGGCTCCAAACGGTGAGTTTGGGACGCTCCGGGGGGCGCACGTCGACCGGTTGAATGATCGGCAGCCCCAGCCTTGCGCGTTAATCGACGCGCCGTGCTGCTCATCTTTCGGGGTATGGATGACGCCGGGAAGGGCGGGGCCATCCGCCGCTGGCCGGAACTAACCAAGCGGAGCGCTTGGCCGACTGCGACCCATCTCGCCGTGCGGACCGGTGTCCGACTACAGCAACAGGAGAACCAATGCATATCCAGGCCTGTAGCGACCACAACACAGAGGGACACGAGGCCATGGCGGCCGATCCTGGTCGGGTGTCCGGGGTGCGGCCCCTCGACGGCGACGATGCCGAGGCGGTGCTCCCGGAGTTCACCCGGATCGGGGTGAACGACTCGACGCTCGCGGTGCGGCTGCAGCGGGAGGGGGCGGCCTCCTTCGACGCGTCGTGGAACGATCTGCTCGGCTGCCTGGCGGCCAAACGCGCCACGCTGTGTCCATCGGATCACGCCATGACCAGGAGGTCGTGAGCATGAACACCGGACCAGCCGCCCCATTCCTTCCTGATACGCCAGCCTGGCGGTCGTTGCAGGAGCATCACCGCTCGGTCGCCGGCCTCCACCTCCGCCAGCTGTTCGCCGACGACCCCCAGCGAGGCACCCGCCTCACCGTCGAAGCCGTCGGCATCTACCTCGATTACTCGAAGCACCGGATTACCGACGAGACCATGGAACGGCTCCTCGCCCTGGCCGTCGAGCGCGGTCTGGCCGAGCGCATCGAGGCCATGTTCACGGGTGGGAAGATCAACGTGACCGAAGACCGTGCCGTCCTGCACGTGGCCCTCCGCGCCGGCCGGGACGAGCGGATCCTGGTCGACGGCACCGACGTGGTGCCGGCCGTGCACGCCGTGCTCGACCGGATGGCGGCCTTTGCCGGTGATATCCGTGAGGGCCGCTGGACCGGGTACACCGGACGGCCCATTCGCAACGTCGTCAATATCGGGATCGGCGGCTCGGATCTTGGCCCGGTCATGGCCTATGAGGCACTGCGTCATTACAGTCGGCGTGAGATGACCTTCCGCTTCGTCTCCAACGTCGACGCCACGGACTTTGCCGAGGCCACCCGGGACCTCGATCCGGCAGAAACCCTGTTCATCGTCTGCTCGAAGACGTTCACGACACTCGAGACGCTGACCAACGCGCACACCGCCCGGGACTGGTGCGTCCGCGCGCTGGGATCCGACGCGGCAGTCCGTCAGCATTTCGTCGCCGTCTCGACCAACTCGGAGGGAGTGGCCCAGTTCGGAATCGATACCGCCCACATGTTCGAGTTCTGGGACTGGGTCGGCGGACGCTACTCTATGGACTCGGCCATCGGGTTGTCGACCATGATCGCGATTGGACCCGATGCCTTTCGGGACATGCTCGCCGGGTTCCACTCGATGGATGTGCACTTCCGCACTACCCCCTTTGCCGGCAATCTCCCCGTGATCATGGGATTGCTGGCGGTGTGGTACGGCGATTTCTTCGATGCCCGTACCCTCGCGGTGCTGCCGTATGAACAGTATCTCAAGCGCTTTCCGGCGTACTTGCAACAACTGACGATGGAGAGCAACGGCAAGCACGTCACGGTCGACGGCACGCCGGTCAGCTACCAGACCAGCCCGATCGTGTGGGGCGAACCGGGAACCAACGGGCAGCATTCCTTCTATCAGCTCATCCATCAGGGCACCAAGCTCATCCCCTGCGACTTCATCGGGTTCGCGCAGGCACTCAACCCGCCGCTCGGTCACCACGACATTCTGATGGCCAGCCTGCTGGCGCAGGCCGAAGCGCTCGCCTTTGGCAAGACACCCGGCGAGGTGAAGGCGGACGGAACCCCCGATTGGCTGGTGCCACACCGCGTCTTCGAGGGGAACCGGCCGTCGAGCACGATCCTGGCGGACCGCCTGACGCCGGAAACGCTGGGCAAGCTCGTCGCCCTGTACGAGCACAGCGTGTTCACCCAGGGAGTCATCTGGGGCATCGACTCCTTTGACCAATGGGGTGTCGAACTCGGCAAGGCGCTGGCCCAGCGACTCATTCCGGAACTCGAGAGCCGCGACGAGCCGGCGCTGGGGCACGACAGCTCGACCAACGCCCTCATCCGCCGCTACCGGCAGCGGCGGGAAGCGCCCTGACCTTGCCGGCGGACCGCGCTGCGCCCGGGCCTCACCCCGGGCCCTCTCAATCCGGGATGAGAGGGGGGCGCCTCTCATGATGGTTGGCGTTGTCTGGCAGATCCGAACGTGAGCTCGGCGGTCTGCTGTTGTCTATCTCCTGCGGTCCGGTCCCGCACTCGAATGGTACCCACCGGGTAATTTCAGCGATCTCCTTGACGCGCAATGGATGGATGCGGTCACCACGTCACGCGCCCAGCAGACCCTCGGTGCTCGACGCCGTACGGGCGCGGGGCAGTTGCGGTACTACGGCATGCGGACCGAAGAGGCGTACCTGGGTTGGCGCAGGCGCATCGTCCAGCTTCATCACAAGCGGCAGCCGCGGGAGATGGCGATGCCGGAAATGGAAACGGCATCCTCGCATCAACCCGGCGGCGACACGATTGTGGCTCGTCGAATCGCTCCGAACGGCCGCCTTGTTGCCAGGCTCGAACAGCTAATTGGATCGCAGCGCGTGGGTGCTGTGGATTGTGCAAGGAACCATACAGGCCTACTCCCAGGCAGGCTCCCCGCCATGGTGGGGTGGCCATTGGCTACGGCAGGGTGATGGTATCGGTGTCCATGGTCACGGCGACCTTCACCAACGCTCTGCCCGCCAGGGTGGTGCCGGCGCCAAAGGTGATGCTCCCGGAGGCGACGAGGTTGCCCTGGAATGCATTGCTTGCGCCGAACGTCGCCGAGGTACCCAACTGCCAGTACACGTTACTTGCCTTCGCGCCGCCCGCGAGCGTGACCGTGCCACCCGCCGCGGTCGTGAGTGCCGTCCCGATCTTGAAGACCCACAGCCCGGTGGCGGGACCATCGAGGGTCACCGTTCCAGTCAGCTGCGCCGTCGTGGCGAAGCAATAGACGCCGGGGGCGAGCGTCCTGGTCCCCAGATCGAGTCCCGTCAGGTTGGTGGTGCATGGCATGGCAACCAGCGTCGAGATCGCCGTGCTGAGGTCGACCTGGGCCGCGGTTGCGGTTGCGTCATGGTGCAGAATGCCGTCACCGGGCGGCGAGATGGAGCAAAGCGAAGGAAATCCGGTGATGGTGCCATTCGGGTCGGCACCGGCATCGCCGAACACTGTGCTCCCGGTGCAACTGCTGGCTCCGGAGCCGCCGAGTAAGGCAAAGGACGTCGCCATACCGAGGTTCACCGTGACGGTCACGGTCGCCACTCCTGAGATGCTCCCGCTGGTCGCTTGTACCGCGTCAGGATAGGTACCGGGGGCGGTTCCCGCCGTGTACAACCCCGAACCGTCAATGGTGCCGGCGCCCGAAGAGGCCGTCCAAGTGGGCGTGATCGCGACCGGGTTGCCGTTGACGTCCTCACCAAGTGCGGTGAACTGCTGCGACGTGCTGGACGGCACCGTTGCCGGGCTCGGCGTGACGGCGATAGTCGCGAGTGCGCCGGCAGCGACCGTGACCGAGGCCGCGCCGCTCACCCCACCCGCCGTCGCGGTCACGGTGTTGGCGAATACGCCGGCGACGGTGCCGGCGGTAAACAGGCCGGCGCCGCTGATCGTGCCGCCGCCCGCCGCGACACTCCAAACCGGCG
>JBDTTF010000304.1:0-4566 GCA_039930765.1 Gemmatimonadota bacterium
CGTCCGCCCGTCCGCCCGTCCGCCTCAGTATCCCGCCCCACCCCCGCCATACCTCGGATCGCTGACCCCTTCCCAGCCGGTCGGTGTCCGGATGATGGCTTCGACATCGCCCCAGTGACCCTGGATCCGGACGCCATGCCCCATGGCGGTGAGCTGATCAAGCACCGCCGGCATGAAGCCATCGCGCTCGACAAAAATGGTGTCGGGCAGTGCCTGATGATGCATCCGTGGCGCAGCCACGGCGTCGGCCAGGCTCATATGATGGTCGATAACGTTGGAGATGACGTGGTACACCATGGTGATGATCCGTGGCCCGCCTGGAGTACCGACGACCATGAGCAGCTTGCCCGAAGGGTCGAGCACCAGGCTCGGGGTCATGGCCGACAGCATCCGCTTGCCGGGGGCGATGGCGTTGGCCTCACCCTGCACCAGGCCGTACATGTTGGGCTTGCCCGGCGCGGCGGCAAAGTCATCCATTTCGTCGTTCAGCAGGAATCCGGCGCCGCCGACCGTCACGGCACTGCCATAGCTGTCATTCAGCGTGGTGGTGCAGCTGACCGCATTGCCGTCGGCATCGACCACCGAATAGTGGGTAGTGGAACTGCCCGCGCGGATACTGGGATCGAAGACCGGGGTCTTGGAGGCGTGCTTCCGGTCGATCTGGTTGCGGAGGGAGGTGGCGTAGCTCTTCGAGGTCAGGTGCTCGATCGGCATCTGCACAAAGGCGGGATCGCCGAGGATGGTATTGCGATCGGTAAAGGCCCGGCGCATTGCCTCGGTCTCGAGATGCAGCAGGTCCGCGGACCCGAATGGTGGCAGTGGCCCGAACCCCTCGAGGATATTGAGGATCTCGGCCATGGTCACGCCACCCGAGGAGGCCGGCGGCATGGAGTAAATCGTATTGCCGCGGTAACTGATGGTGATCGGGGTGCGCCAGATCGCCTTGTAGGCGGCGAGATCTTCCAGGGAAATCAGCCCGCCACCGCGGTGCATCTCGTCGACGATCAGGCCGGCGGTCATGCCGTGATAGAATCCGGCGGCGCCGCTGTCCTGGATCCGGATCAGGGTGCCGGCCAGGGCGGGCTGACGAAAGGTCGAGCCCACCGCCGGCGGGGCACCGTTGGGGAGGAAGCTGGTTCGCGATCCCTCGAACAGCACCAGGCGGGAGCTGTCTCCCCGGATCGAGCGATTGCGGAACTCGTCGATTTCAAATCCTTCAGATGCCAGCCGGATGGCCGGCTCGATGACATCGTGCCAGGGCAGCTTGCCGTATTTGTGGTGGGCCTCCGCCAGTCCGGCCACTGATCCGGGTACGCCGGCGGCGAGGGCGCCGGTCAGGCTCTTGTCGCCCGGTTCGCCGTTGGCCTCGAGGTACATGTCACGCGAGGCGCCGCTGGGAGCCATCTCGCGGTAGTCGAGGGTGGATACCTTGCCATCCGCAGTGCGGATGACCATGAAGCCGCCGCCGCCCAGGTTGCCAGCCTCGGGGTGGACCACCGCAAGCGCGAAACCGACGGCCACCGCGGCATCGACCGCATTGCCACCCTTCTCGAGGATGGCCCGGCCCACCGCGCTGGCAATCGGGCTGCCCGAGACGACCACCGCATGTTCGCCATCGGTGATCCTGGACTTGCCGGCCAGCGGCCAGGCCGGGTTCATGGCGGAGGTGGCGGTGGGCGCTGAAACCGGGGCGGGGTGGCCGCAGCCCAGGGCAATGACCACGAGGGCGAGAGCGGCTCGGAGGCGAAGGGTCACGGGATTTTCAGGAGAGGGTCGACCGCGGCGGAGTTGCCGCAGGCTCGGGACAGGTTCTAATTTAGCCGGGCCCGTCCGCCGCGATACTCCCGCACACCCGGCCACATGAATCCCACGCCCGAAGACGTTCGCCTGACTGAGCGCCGCAACCCCCGCACTGCCGGACTGGATACTGCCTCGTCGCTGGAGATCGTCGACCTGATCGGGGCCGAGGATGCCAGCGTGCCGGCCGCGGTGGCGCGGGCCCGCGAGCCGCTGGCCCGCGCGATCGACCTGGTCGAGGCGGCCTTTCGGGCCGGTGGCCGACTGTGCTATGTCGGGGCCGGGACCAGCGGGCGGCTCGGGGTACTGGACGCCGCGGAATGTCCGCCAACTTTTGGCACGCCACCCGAGATGGTGGTCGGGCTCATCGCCGGCGGATATCGTGCCCTGGTCCGTTCGATCGAGGGGGCCGAGGACGACATCAACACCGCCATCGGCGAGATCGACGGGCAGCGGATCCGGGCCAATGACGTCGTCCTCGGGATTGCCGCCAGCGGTACCACCCCATTCGTGAGGGCCGCCCTGGGGCGGGCCCAGGCGCTGGGCGCCCACACGATTTTTCTGTCCTGCAGCGAGCCGCCGGCCTTGATGCGGGACACCTGCGATATCTGCATCACCCTGCTGGTCGGCCCCGAGGTGGTGACCGGGTCCACCCGGATGAAGGCCGGCACCGCCACCAAGCTGGCGCTCAACACCATCACCACCGGCGCCATGGTCAAGCTCGGCAAGGTCTACGGCAACCTGATGGTGGACCTCCGGGCGACCAACGACAAACTGGTCGACCGCAGCGAGCGGATCCTGAGCCAGACCACCGATCTGCCGAAGTCCGAGGCGCGGGCCGCGATTGACGCCGCCGGCGGCAGCGTGAAGACCGCCATCGTGATGGTCACGCGGAAAGTCGGCCGGACCACCGCGGAGCAGCTGCTGGCCGAGGCTGGGGGCCACTTGAGAACCGTTGTCGGAGATCCTCCACCGGTGAGTAATTCATGACCGAGCGCGCGTCCTACGGAATCGGCCTGATGTCGGGCACCTCGCTCGACGGGATCGATGCGGCGCTGGTGAAATTCACCGGACCGACGCAGGTCGAACTGGTCGGGTTCGTCAGCCGGCCGTATGCCGATCAGGAACGCCAGATGATTGTGCGGGCGCTGACCGGCGGAACCGCGGCGGAGTTTGCCAGGCTGCATGTCGATCTGGCGGAATGGGCGGCGGACGCGGTGGAAGAGCTGCTGGCGGGTGCCCACCACAGCGCCCAGAACCTGAGTTTCATCGCCTTTCCGGGCCAGACCATCTGGCATCAACCGATGGCAGTCAGCTGGCAGCTCGGCGAGCCGGCCGTGCTCGCCGAGCGGTTCGGGGTCAAGGTGGTGAGCGGGTTCCGGGCCCGTGATGTGGCGGCCGGCGGGCAGGGGGCGCCGCTGGTGCCGATGGCGGACGTACTGCTGTTCGGGGACCTGACCCATCCGCGGGCCCTGCTCAATATCGGCGGGATGGCCAACGTTACCCTGGTCTGCCAGCGGGATGTCGAGGAGGGGGCGTTTGCCTTCGACACCGGCCCGGGCGTCGCGATCATCGATGCCGTGGCCCGAGCGGTAGATCCTGGATTGCCATTCGATCGTGATGGCGCCCTGGCCCGCCGCGGCAAGGTCAACGCCTCGGCGCTCGCCGACCTGCTGGCTGAGCCCTACTTCTGGCAGTCGCCGCCCAAGAGCACGGGACGGGAGCGATTCGGAAATGAGTATGCCGCCGCGCTGACTCGGAAGGTGCCGGGTGCCGATGGTGTGGCCACGGCGGTCGAACTGACAGCCCGCTCGATCACCCAGGCCATTGCCCGCTGGCTGCCGGGGGTGCCTGAAGTGGTGGTGTCGGGTGGCGGGGTCCATCATCCGGTGCTGATGGAGCGGCTGGCAGCGCTGCTGCGGGAGCAGGGCGGTGGCACGGCACTCCGCCGGTTTGACGAACTCTTCTTCAATGGCGATGCCAAGGAGGCGGTCGCCTTTGCGCTGCTGGGCTACCTCACGATTCACGGCCAGCCGGGAAACCTGCCGAAGGCTACGGGCGCTCTCGGGCCAAGGGTGCTTGGGTCGATAACACCCGCATAACGTTTGCGGTTCCGGGTTCCGGGTTCCGGGTTCCGGGTGATTGGTTCAAGGTTCACGGTTCACGGTTCACGGTCCACTGTGCCAGGGTGCCGAGTGCTGAGGGAACAGGTTCCGCGGACCGCGTTCCGCGTGGAAACGGATCATATCTCAGGACACGACTTTGTTCGCTGTACTCCCTCCTCCTTCCTCCCGTTTCATCGCTCCAACACGAACTCCGGGCGAGGTGTAATCCCAGCACCCATTACCTCCTCAGGAGTCGTATCATGTCATTTCGCCGTCATCTGACTGCTGCCCTTTTCCTCCTCGCCCTCTCGGCCGCTCCGGCCTTTGCCCAGGCCGCCAAGCCGAGCATGAAGGCCGACACCACCAAGCCGGCCGCCTCGATGGCCATGCAAGGCACGCCTGCGGCTACCCTGCTCGACCTCAATACCGCCACCGCCGATCAGCTCAAGGCGCTGCCCGGGATCGGCGATGCCTATGCCGCCAAGATCATCAAGGCCCGGCCGTTCAAGGCCAAGAATGAGCTGGTGAGCAAGGGAATCGTCCCACAGGCCACCTATGACAAGATCAAGGCGATGGTGATCGCAAAGAAGAAGGCGATGTAGGCTTCACCGGTTCACGGTTCACGGTTCACGGTTCACGGTTCACGGTTCACGGTTCACGGTTC
>JBDTTF010000305.1:0-6018 GCA_039930765.1 Gemmatimonadota bacterium
ATTGCCCACGAGGACTACGCCCTGTTCGACCGGCTGATCAAGATGGGGCAGACTCCAATGATCTCCGGATCGGTCAGCAACAGCTTCACCAAGGCGGCGGTGCCGCAGTGGAATACCGTGGCCGAGATCAAGGGCAGCGACAAGCCCGGCGAAGTCGTGATCGTGGGCGGGCACCTCGACAGCTGGGATTTAGGCACCGGCACCACGGACAACGGCGCTGGCGCCATGACGGTGCTCGAAGCGGCCCGGATCCTGGTCAAGTCGGGCCTCAAGCCGAAACGCACGATCCGCTTCATCCTCTTCACCGGCGAAGAAGAGGGACTGCTCGGCTCGGCGGCGTATGCCCAGCAGCATGCGGCGGAATCCGACAGTATCCAGGCGGTGCTGGTGCTGGACAACGGTACCGGCGCAATCACTGGAATGTCGCTGCAGGGCCGGAGCCAGGACGCCCAACTTTGGAAGGACCTGTTTGCGCCGCTGGCGCCACTCGACAGCTTTGTCGTGAAGGATGGCAACAAGGGCGGCACCGACCACCTGTCGTTCATTCCCTATGGAGTGCCCGGGTGGAACTACGACCAGATTACCCGCGGTTACAACCACACCCATCACTCGCAGGTCGACACCTACGATCACGCGGTTTCGCGTGATCTGATGCAGGCCTCCACCGTGATGGCGGTGACCGCGTTTGAACTGGCCAATCTGGCCGAGCTGCTGCCGCGAGGGGCCAAGACCCCGGTGACGCCGCGGGTGGTGATTCCGCCCTCGGCCGGGTTGCACAAGAAGTAGTCTGCGCGACGGCGGGGTGGCGGGAGAGAGGGGGCTCACCAGAGCCCCCTTTTTCATGGTTGGATCCGGTGGCGGGGGAAGGGCGCATGCTGCGGGCTGGCGGCGGCGCCGCCGCTGGCCCGACGGTAGATTGCGGTATCCACGATCAGGGGCCCATGACCACCACCAGTCTCGGCACGACCGGCTCAGATCTCGCCGCACTGCTCACTGCCCAGCGCGCCGCATTTCTTCGGGAAGGTCCGCCCTCGCTGCAGGAACGACGAACCGATCTGGCCAACCTGTCCGGCGCCATCGTGACCCGGCGTGAGCAGTTCATCAAGGCAATCAGCGATGACTTCGGTCACCGCTCCCGGCACGAAACCACCCTGCTCGACCTCGGCTCGACGCTCGAAGGGATCCGATATCTGCGGCACCACCTTGCTCGCTGGATGCGGCCCGAGCGGCGGGGCGTTGCCATCCAGTTCCAGCCCGGCTCGAACCGCGTCTGCTATCAGCCGCTCGGCGTCATCGGGGTCATCTCGCCGTGGAACTATCCCGCCGCCCTGGCAGTGATGCCGCTGGCCACGGCCCTGGCCGCCGGCAACCGGGTCATGCTCAAGCCGTCGGAGATCACCTCGAGAACCTCGGCACTGCTGCGTGAAATGCTGGCGGAGCTGTTCGGACCGGCACAGGTGGCGGTGGTGATCGGGGACGCGAAGGTGGGTGCCGAGTTTGCCGGGCTGCCATTCGATCACCTGCTGTTCACGGGCAGTACACCGGTAGGTCGGGCGGTGCTGCGAGCGGCCAGTGACAACCTGGTGCCGGTCACGCTGGAACTGGGCGGCAAGTCCCCCGCGATCGTCGAGCGGGGTTCATCGATCGAGGTGGCGGCACGTCGGATTGCATTTGGCAAGCTGGCCAACGGAGGACAGACCTGTGTGGCCCCTGACTATGCGCTGGTGGCCGACGAAGAGATCGATCCATTCGTCACGGAATACACCCGCCAGGTCGGCATACTGTATCCGGACATCCAGGCCAATCTCGACTACTCGACCATCGTTAACCAGCGCCACTTCGACCGGCTGCACGGACTGCTTGCCGATGCCCGGGCCCAGGGCGCCCGGATTGTCGAGCTCGGCCAGCTGGCTGCTGGACAGCCCGCGACTCATCCGCGCACCTTTCCGCCCGTCGTGGTGCTCGGCGCCACATCGGCCATGAAAGTGATGCAGGAGGAGATCTTCGGGCCCATTCTTCCGGTCGTGGGATACCAGCGGCTGGAGGAGGCCGTCGCGTTCGTGAATGACCGGCCTCGGCCCCTGGCGCTCTATTTCTTCGGTCCGGATGGGCCTGGCCGCCGGATGGTGCTCGATCGCACGACCTCGGGCGGCGTCGCGATCAATGACACGCTGCTGCACTACGGCCAGGATGACCTGCCATTCGGCGGCGTTGGGGCCAGCGGGATGGGCGCATACCACGGGCAGGAGGGTTTCCAGGCCATGAGCCACGCCAAGGGGATTTTCGAGCAGGCTGGCTGGAACCTGAGCGACATCGCGCGGCCGCCGTTCGGCAAACTGTTCGAGCGCGCCATCGGTCTGCTGCTGCGCTGATGGATCCGGTCGAGGGTCCGGGCGGTGGCAGGGTATTCCGCGTCGCTGCCGCGGTGCTCGCGGCGCTCTTTCTGATCGCCGCGGTGACCGCACCGTTGCTGCCGGACGAGATGTATTACTGGGACTGGTCCCGTCACCCGGCGGCGGGATACTTCGATCACCCCCGGATGATCGCCGCCGCCATCGGACTGGGGACCGCACTGGCCGGACATAATCCGTTTGCCGTGCGGCTGATCCCATTGCTGTGCGGGGGGTTGACGGTCGCGCTGCTGTACGCCAGCGCGCGATGGCTCCACGGAGAAACGTTGGCCAGACGGACACTGGTGCTGGTCGCCGGACTCCCACTGATCACGGCCAGCTTCCTCCTGGCCACTCCCGACGCACCGTTCCTGGCCGCAACCGCCCTCACGCTCTACTGCGCGATCCGGGCAGTGCTGTCCAGCGGCTGGGGCCAGCCCAGGCCGTTCTGGTGGATTGCGGCGGGTGGCTTCGCGGGCCTGGCACTGCAATCCAAGTACACCGCATTCCTGCTGGTCTTCGCGTGCGGGCTGAGCCTGCTGGTTTCGGGCTCACTCCGCCCATGGCTGCGCACGGCCGGACCGTGGCTCGGATTGGGAATGACGGTGGTGACTTCAGCCCCGATGCTGCTCTGGAACGCCGACCACGACTGGGCGTCACTCCAATTCCAGCTCCACCATGGCCTCGGCGCGGTCACGGGCGGCAATAGTGGACTCAGAGAGCTGTCATTCCTCGGCGGGCAGATCGCGATTGTGAATCCGATCCTGCTTGGACTGCTGGGATTCGCGGTCTGGCGGGGGCTGCGTGCACCGCGCAATTCGGCCGAGTCGCTGCTGGCGGTCGTTACAATCACGATCTTTGGCTGCTTCATGATCAGCGCCAGCCGCCGGCCGGTGGAGGCCAACTGGCCCGCGGCAGCGTATCTGCCCGCGCTCCTCCTGGCTGCCACCGTTCCGCTGGGAGATACAGCCCGCCGCTGGCTGGCCATCGGCGCCGGCCTCGGGATGGGACTCACGATGATCGCGCTGCTGCACCTGATCACCCCGGTGCTGCCGCTGGCGCGGGAGGTCGATCAGGTTGCCGAGTCGTACGGCTGGGAGCCAGTCTCGGCCGCCGTGGTGCGGATCATTGAGCAGGAGCGCACCGACGGGCGCCGGACGTTCGTGGCGGGTAATCGCTATCAGGAAACAGCGGCGCTGGCCTATCACCTGCCCGGTCAGCCGGCGGTCTTTTCACTCAACGTGGATTATCGGCCCAATCAATACGATTTCTGGCCCCGGTTCGAATCAGTGGCCGCACCTGGCGATGGGCTGGTACTGGTCATCGAGCCAGGGGCCAAGGCGGACAGCGTATTGGAGCGATTGCAGGGGAATTTCATCTCGGTGCGGCGGGTGTCGGAAGTGGAGCGCCGGCGGGGCGAGCGGCTGTTATCACCGCGAGATCTCTGGCTGCTGGCCGGGTGGCGGGGCGGGGAATTGCCTCGCGGGCTCAGGCCATGAAGCCACCCAGCAGTGCACCGAGCAGCATGGGACCGATGTTGCCCGTCAAAAGGATCAGGGTCCCGAAGCCGGCCAGGATGCCGATCAGCGGCAATCCGCTCAACATGGTGGACAGGAAGCCAACCAAAACGGTGAGGATCAGCCCCGGCACGATCGCCGCGACGAGGGCCCTTGCGGCCGAGCCCGCCTTGCGGCCCCCGACGTAGCCGGCGACCAATGGCCCCACGACCGGCAGCCAGAACAGCAGCAGCGCCAGCGCGCTCATCCAGAGCACCCCGGCGCCAATACTTCCCCGCTTGACCGCGATGCCGCCGGAGGCGGTCACGCTTTCATTTTCGGCAGGCGGACGCTGCAGGTGGTCAGAAATCCTCCCCGGACCTTGTAGACGGTAATAACCTCGAGCCTTGCTGGCCGCAACACCGCGAACAGGTCCTCGGCGATCCGCGCGGTGGCGTGCTCCTGGAAGATGCCGACATTGCGATAGCTGGTGATGTAGTACTTGAGGCTCTTGAGCTCGATGCAGCAGGTCCCGGGGACGTACTTGATCGTCACCCTGGCAAAGTCCGGCAGCCCGCTGTACGGGCAGACCGCGGAGAATTCATCGGTCTCGGTGATGATCTCCTGTTCCGGGCCCTGGTACTCGAAGGTTTCGAGCACCGCCACATCAATGTGCTCCGGACCGACAAACGGGATGCTCCTGCCTTCGGCGACGGCCATGGCTTCTCCTGCCAACAACGGAATCAGATTGTGGGTCGATCCACCGGCGGAATATACCTTCGGCGAACAGCGAACAGCGACCCGTGAACACCTAAGGGAGAACAGGAACACCAGACTGGACCGAGGTAAGCAATCGGAGAAGTGGGGTGTTTCCCCGCTCCCCTCTCCTCGCTCCTGTCGGTTGTCTCCTATCCTTTGACGATTCCCTCTTCCAGCCACTGATACCCGCCGTCCAGCACCTTTCGGGCGGCGGCGTATGCTTCGAGATCGTCATTGTCGAATACCGCCGCGAACTTCTCGTCGACCCTCCGCCGGGCCTGGTGGCTGAACAGCGCGGCAAGCTCGATCGGGCCGCGATCGCCGGTCTTCTTGGACTGCGAATGCGCCCGGGCGCAGGTGGACGAGATGGCCAGGAGCTCGGCGCCAATCTCGACCAGGCGGCCGAGGACCGCCTGCCGCTTCTCGAGCCTTGGGCCGAACCGGATCATGCAGTGGAACAGGGTCCGGGCCAGCTTCCGGCTGTTGCGATTGACGAACCGCATGTGACTGGCCAGCCGGCCGAACTCGCCGTAGCCAAACCAGCCCATGAACGGGATCCACAGCGGCGGATACCAGGTGCCGTAGAACAGCGCCGACTTGATCAGGGCGTGGAATTTGGCGGAGCCGCTGCTCTTGGGGTCGATCAATGGCCCGGCCACCTTGAGGTGGGTGTCCACCGCTTCGCGGGCGATGAACAGCCGCATGATTTCCGAGGAGCCCTCGAAGATCAGGTTGATCCGGAAATCACGCATCATCCGCTCGACCGCATCCGGCTTCTCACCCCGGCTGCGCAGGCTGTCCGCCGTTTCGTAGCCGCGGCCGCCCTTGATCTGCAGGGTGTCGTCGATGATCCGCCAGCCAAGTTCGGTATTCCACATCTTGGCAATGGCAGCCTCAAGACGAATATCGTAGCCGCCCTTGTCCGCCATCAGGCTGGCCAGGTCGCTGACCGATTCCATGGCGTAGGTCTCGGCCGCCATCCGCCCGATCTTCTGCGCCACCGCGTCATGCTTGCCGACCGCCTGGCCCCACTGCACCCGGGTCGAGGCCCACTCACGCGAAATCTCCAGGCACTTCTTGGCACAGGCCACCGCGCTGGCCGGCAGCGTGAGCCGGCCGGTGTTGAGGGTGATCAGTGCCAGCTTGAGCCCCTTGCCCTCGCCCCAGATCACATTCTCGACCGGCACCTTCACGTTGGTGAACCGGATGATGCCGTTCTCGATGCCCTTCAGACCCATGAAATGGAGCCGGCGGACCACTTCAACTCCAGGCCAGTTGGCCTCGACGATGAACGCCGTGATCTTCTTGCCGGTGGTCCGGGCCATCACCACCATCAGCTCGGCGATGGTGCCGTTGGTGCACCACAGCTTTTC
>JBDTTF010000306.1:0-2392 GCA_039930765.1 Gemmatimonadota bacterium
CTGGCCCACCGAATTCAGGCAATGTCCGGTGAGGTGTTCCTGGTCACCCAGGGCTCACTCTACCCTGCCCTGGTCCGAATGCGGCGCCGAGGGTGGATCAGCACCGCGTGGCGGACCACCGAGAACAACCGGCGGGCCCGGTATTACGAACTGACCGCCACCGGACGCCGGCAGCTCGAGGTCGAGCGGGCGCTGTGGCAGCGGGTCTCGACCGCCATCAACACCGTCATGAGCCCGGCCTGGGCGACAGGAATCCCATGAGCATCCTCACCGATCTGCTGGCCCGCGCCCGCTCCGTGCTGTTCCGCCAGCAGGAAGAACGCGAGCTCGACGACGAGCTCAAGTTCCACGTCGACATGGAGGCTGAGCACCGCCAGCGCCTCGGCGTCCCCCAGTCCGAGGCGGAGCGCCAGAGCCGGATCGAACTCGGCGGCATCGAACCGGTCAAGGAACTGGTGAGGGATGCCTCCGGCACCCGATGGCTCGACGAGCTTCGTCAGGACTTCCACTACACCCTCCGCACCCTCAACCGGAGCCGGGGATTCGCGGCGGTCACGATCCTCACGCTCGCCATCGGCATCGGTGGCACCACCGCGGTGTTCAGCGCCGTTGACGCCGTGCTGCTCCAGCCCCTGCCCTACCAGGAACCGGGCCAGCTGGTGCGGGTCTATCAGTCATGGACCGGCAACCCGCCGTTCAAGGGGTTCGTCACACCGGGGCACTATGTGGCCATCAGGGAGCAGGTCGGCTCATTCGATGGGGCGGCCGCTGTCCTTACATACAGCGCGGTTGGCGCCGACATCGGCAGCGGCGCTGATGTCCGCCGCATCAAGATCCTCCCCACCAGTTACAACTACTTCGACGTGGTCCGGGTCCGCCCCACCCTCGGCGCCGGCTATACGGTCGATGACGAACACGGTCCCGACATCGAAGACAACATGGATGCGGCCGCGGTCGTAGTCCTCAGTCACGATACCTGGGAGCGGGAATTTGGAGGTGACCCCGGCGCCATTGGGCGGACCCTGCAGATGAACGGCCAGGCCTATCGCGTCGCCGGCGTCATGCCGAAGGGTTACGCCGACCCCATCGCGGGTACGATCGACGGCTGGATCCCGGTCAACCTCACCCGGGCGCACGCCTCGGACGGCCCGACCAATCACTATCTCACCGTCATTGCCCGCCTCAAGTCCGGGGTGCCGATCGAGCGGGCGCAGGACGAGCTCAACACGGTGGTCACCCGGTTCGGGGAACAGTTCCCGTCGGCCAAGGAATCGCTGATGCGGCTCTACCCGCTCAAGGAAGACATCGTGGGTGGATCGAGCCGGGCGCTGGAGATCATGCTCGGCGGGGTGGGACTGGTGCTGCTGCTGGTCTGCGTCAACATCGCCAATCTGCTGCTGGTCCGGGCCTCGGAACGTTCCCGCGAGTTTGCCCTGCGGTCGGCGCTCGGGGCCGAGCGGTTCCGGATGGTGCGCCAACTCCTGATCGAGAGCCTGCCCCTGGCGCTGGCGGGTGATCTCGCCGGGTTGATCGTGGCGCGCATCGGGATGGCAGCCATCGTGGCGCTGGGAGCCGGATCGATTCCGCGGCTGGCCAAGCTGACCCTCGAGCCGAGACTTCTGGTGTTCTCCCTGGTGATTGCCACGGTGAGCGCACTGGTCTTTGGCCTGGCGCCGGCCCTCAAAGCCGCGCGAACCCAGCCAGCCGATGTGCTGCGGGATCAGTCACGTTCCTCGACCGGCGGAACCGCGCAGGTCCGGCTGCGTGAATGGCTGGTCATCTCGCAGGTGGCGCTGGCATTCGTGCTGCTGGTCGGAGCCGGACTGCTGCTGGCCAGCTTCCGCCAGATTCAGTCCATCGACCTCGGGATCAAACCGGACAACGTGCTCGCCTTCGAGCTCAATCTGCCCACGGCGCGATACGACTCCACTGCCCGAGGACGGTTCTATGAAACGCTGGCGGCACGACTCTCGGCCCTGCCCGGCGTGAAGGCGGCGGGCGGGATTTCGAAGCTGCCGGCGACCGGCGGGTACAATGAGTGGGGCCTGGCACCGAGAAGCGGTCCGCTGGCAGGAGACAAGCGCGGCCAGGTTGGCGCGGAGAACCGGATCGTCTCGGGACGATATTTCGCGGCGGTCGGTATTCCGACCCTGTCCGGCCGGGTGTTCGACGAGCGGGATGTGGCGGGTGGGCCGGATCATGTGGTGATCAACCAGAGCCTGGCGAATGCGATTTTCCCTGGTATCGACCCGCTCGGGCAGACCCTCAACACCGGCGGCCGGAACAGCGAGGTCATCGGGGTCGTGGCCAACGTGGCCATCGACAATGAGGGAAGCCAGAGTCACTACGTCTACCACGCCCACACCCAGTTTGCCGGCGACCGGAACTGGGC
>JBDTTF010000307.1:0-6250 GCA_039930765.1 Gemmatimonadota bacterium
GTCTCTCGTCTCTCGTCTCTCGACTCTCGACTCTCGACTCCCATGGCCTACGGCTTCAGGCTCACCTGAACCGCCGCCCCCAGCCAGCAGACGACCCCGCCGCCCAGCACCCAATTCCGCCAGCCCTGGGTCGAGCCGAGCAGCACGACGCTGCCGAGCAGGGTGAACTCGGACGCGGCGCGGACGAAGGCGTGATTGTCCTGCCAGACCGGGATCCCCAGTGAAAACAGCATCAGCGCATACCACCCCCAGCTCCACGCTTCCCACCGGGTCACCAGGCTCAGTCGGATTGAACCGATCACCGCCGCGGCAAGGATGACGGTCATCAGCAGCGCCAGTACCCAGGGCCAATGCCAGTGCATCAACCCGCCCGGGGCCGCTCGACCGAATCCCAGCAACGGAAATCCGATAATGCCACCCGCCGCGGCCAACCGCTGCCCCTGCCAGTTGTGCCAGAGCCATGCGTGCCTGAGCAGGTAGACGGCTACTGGAAGTGCAGCCACGTACCAGGTATGGCGTCGCAAACGGCCTCGATCGCCGATGAGATCCGCGAACCCGACTCCGACTGCCACCAGCAGCGCCGGTTCCTTGGTGAGGACGGCCAGGCTGAGCAGCAGTGCGGTGGCTGGATATTTGAGCCGCCGCAGGCACAGCAACGCGGCCAGGATCAGGCTGCACTCGACGATTTCGGTCAGGTCGCGCGAGAGTGAAGTGACAAATCCGATATAGCAGGGAAAGATCAGCCCCCAGAGCGCGTGACGGCTGAGGGCCTGGGCGTACAGGCCTCCCAGCCAGCCCAGCAGGCAGATGGCGATGAAGTTGACGGCCAGCATCGCGGCCGGCATCAGCGGGACCCGGCCCAGCGACGCCACGCGCACCAGCAGCGGATAGAAAATCCGCTGCTGCCGGTAGGCCGGCGCATCGAGCACGATCCCGGCATCGATTCGCTGGTCCGTGAACGGTGTCCGGGCCAGGCGATAGTAGTACTGACCGTCGTACCCCGGCTGGTCGTCCAGCACCGCGAACCCCGCCGGCAACGAGTCTCGATTGACCACCGGTAGTCCAGCCATGACCGGCCTGCTCGTGTTCCATTGCTCCCGGCTCAGCAGTACGAGCAGAAAGGTCGCATACAAGAGTGCGGTCGCGGCCAGGGTGGCCAGCGCGCGGTTCAATCGATTAAATGACAAGGTGATGGCAAAGCTAGACGAGTCAGACGGTCAGCGCGAAAATCCTGACAAAATCTTGATGTCCCGCTCCCTACCTTTCGGGGGTCCTCAATCGGATCGGACCGGATGGAGAAGGTGTCGCTCGACTCACGACATACGGGAGAGTTGCTGACCCCGCTGGCCCGGTACGGCTGGACGGCGGCGATCATGGCCGCCATCACCTTTGCCGGCCTGCTGCTCCGCGCCAGCTTTAATCCAACCGACCTTGCCATGCTGGTGCTGCTGGGCATCGTGGTAGTGGCTGCCCGCTATGGCCGCGGCCCCGCGGTGGTTTCCAGCTTGTTCGGCATTGTGGCGTACGACTTCCTTTTCGTCCCGCCGTATTACACCCTCGATGTCACCGATAAGTCCTATTTCCTGACCTTTGGCGTGATGCTGGTCGTGGCGCTGACCCTGACGGGGCTGACGGCCAGAATTCGGGAGCAGGCCGACGAGGCGCGTCTCCGTGCCGAGCGGTCGGAAGCGCTGATGGCGCTGAGCAATGAGTTCGGCGGTGGGGTGGACCGCGGAACCATTCTCGAAATCGCCGCGCGGCACATCGGTCGGTCCGGGGGCGGAGCCGCCACGATCGTGCTGACCGACGAGCTCGAACTCGATCATGGCGTTCCGCGCTGGCCTGAGATCCCCGCGCTGCAGGATATCTCTACCCGGGTGGCCGCGGGGTGGAGCTGGCAGAATCGGGAGGCCGCCGGCTCCGGAACCTCCCACGGCGCCGACGCCGATGGGCTGGTGGTGCCGCTCCGCTCCTCGTCGCGGGTGTCGGGAATCGTGGTGCTCAGGCCCGAACCGTCCGACCGCCGAGTGACGGAGGCAGAGCGCGCCACGGCACAGCTGCTGGCCGATCAGACGGCACTGGCCCTCGAGCTGGCGGCCCACCGAGCGGAGGTGGAGGACAGCGTCTAGCCCCTCACTGGCACGCCCCGCCTCGGGAGCCCATCTTACTGTCCTCCCCACTCATGGCTTTTCCTTGGACGACGCGTTCGACCGCCTGAAGACAGCGCTGGCCGGCAGCTACGCTCTGGAGCGTGAGCTCGGCCACGGCGGCATGGCAACGGTCTACCTGGCCCAGGACCTCAAGCACCGCCGCCGGGTGGCCATCAAGGTGCTGCGGCCGGAACTGGCCAGCGCCCTGGGACCTGAACGGTTCTTCCACGAAATCGAAGTCGCCGCGCGATTGCAGCATCCGCATATCGTCGGGGTGCTCGACTCAGGGCGGACAGGTGGGTCGGGGTCAAGAGTCGAGGGTCAAGGGTCGAGGAATGAGGCGGATGCCAGCTCGACCCTCGACCCGGGACTCTCGACCTTTTTCTACTACGTCATGCCCTACGTCGAGGGCGAAACACTGCGCGACCGGCTGTCCCGTTCGGGCGAGCTGTCGGTGCAGGAAGCAGTACGGATCTTGACTGAGGTCGCGGATGCCCTGGGCTATGCCCACCGCCAGGGAGTGGTCCACCGCGACATGAAGCCCGACAACGTGATGATGTCCGAGCGTCACGCACTGGTGATGGACTTCGGCGTCGCCAAGGCCATCTCGGAGGCCAATCGCGGGCACAACCTGACCACCGTCGGCATGGCGCTCGGCACGCCGGCGTACATGGCGCCCGAACAGGCGGCCGCCGATCCCAGTCTCGACCACCGGGTCGATATCTATGCACTGGGAGTCATGGGCTACGAACTGCTGACCGGGCGGCCTCCGTTCAGCGGCATGTCGGCCCAACAAATTCTGGCGGCTCAAGTAACCCAGGCGCCCGAGCCGCTGCTGGCCCGGCGGCCGTCGTGTCCGCCGGCGTTGGCGGCCGCCATCATGAAATGCCTCGAGAAACGGGCCGCCGATCGCTGGCAGTCGGCTGACGAGTTGCTGCACCAGCTCGAAGCGCTCGGCACGCCGACCGGCGGCACCACGCCGACCACGGCAGTCCCGGCGTTCACGGCGGCGACGCCGACCGTCCCCGCCTCGCGGCCACAGCTGTCCGCGCTCTGGCAGCGGGGCGGCTTTCTCGGTCTGGGCGTGGTGCTGGCGCTGCTGGTAGCGTGGGGCGTCATGCGACCACGAAGTGGTGCGGTCCCCGGCGGACTCAAGCGCGTCGTGGTGCTGCCGTTCGAGAACCAGGGCGATTCGAGCCGTCAGTACTTCGCCAACGGCGTCACCGACGCCATCACCTCCCAGTTGACGGGAATTGCCGGGATCAGCGTCATCCCCCGCAGCACCGCATCGCGCTACCGAGGCACCACCAAGAGCCTGGCCGAGATCGGCAAGGAGTTGGGGGTGACGTACGTGCTCGAGGGAACGGTGCAGTTCGAGGAGGTCAAGGACAGCGCGGCCAGAGTCCGGGTCAGCCCGGAACTGATCCGGGTGTCCGACACCAGCAGTGTCTGGGCCCACGGCTACGACGCCCAACTGGCCAGTGTCTTCCAGGTCTATTCCAACGTGGCCAGCGAGGTGGCCAAGTCGCTCGAAGTCGCCCTGAACGATCCGGAAAAGCAGGCGCTGGCGGTACGGCCGACCACCAATGCCGAGGCGTACGATCTGTATCTCAGGGCCAACGACTATCTCAATCGTGGCCTGGCCGTCACCAATTTCACCACCGCCATTCCGATGCTGCGGCGGGCGGTGACGCTCGATCCCGATTTTGCCCTGGCCTGGGGCCGGCTCTCCGAGGCACTGGGGCTGTCCCACTGGCTGTACATCAACCGGACCCAGGCCGCGATGGACGAGGCGGCGGTGGCGGCCGACAAGGCGCTGTCACTGCAGCCTGACCTGCCGGAAGCCCACCGCGCGATGGGCAGCCTGTACTATCGCCGCCGCGAGTATGACAAGGCGCTGGCGGAGTTTGCCGAGGTGGAGCGGCGGCAGCCCAACAGCGCGGACCTGCATTCGGTGGTCGGGTACGTCTACCGGCGCCAGGGACGATGGGAGGAGTCGCTGGCGGAACTCCGCAAGCGGGTCGCACTCGATCCCGGGGCGCCGCTCGGCTTCAACGACGTGGGAGAGACGCTGAATCTGATGCGGCGCTACCCCGAGGCTATCGACGTGCTGCAGCACTGCATCGATATCGCCCCCGACGAGCCGGATTGCTACTCATGGATGGCCAGCGTGCAGACCCGACAGGATTCGGCCCTGGGCCCAGCTCAGGCGACGCTCAAGCGCGCCCTCGGCCGGATGAGCGCCAACCGGTTTGGCGGGGTGCTCGAGACGGGTGCCTGGATAGTGCCCATGGACGATTCACTGAGGCGGGCATTCCTGTCCGCCACCTCCGTCGGTTTCGGTCGCACCCTCGCCGATTACTACCAGTTCCGTGGCGACCTGCTCCGCAGTAGCGGCGATGCGGCCAACGGACGGGTCTACTATGACTCGGCGCTGGCAGTCCTCAAGATCAGCCTCAAGGCGCTGCCAGACGACTACGGCTGGCACCAGCGAATGGGCCAGGTCCTCTGGAAGCTCGGGCGCCAGGCCGAAGCACTGACGGAACGCCGCCGGGCGGTCGAACTGATGCCGATCTCGCGTGATGTCTACTTCGGCGGAGACGCCATCATCGACCTGGCCCGGATCTATTCCGCCGGCGGCCAGGCCAGGGAAGCGGTGGCCCAGTTGAAGATCGTGCTGGCCATGCCATCGAGAATCTCGATCAACCAGCTGAAGAACCAGCCTGACTGGAACCCGATCCGGAACGATCCCGAGTTCAAGAAGCTGCTGCAGCAGTAGCACTCGCCATTCCGCTTTCCCCTCCGCAGCAACCATCTGCCCGCCCGGCGTGTCTTTATACCTGATTGGCATCTACAGCTGTTCGAGTTCGGGATACTGAATCCCATAAGCGAACAACACGCCTCCGATCCAGTCAGATAACTCGTTATCCCGTAATAGCATAGCAATGTCGACGGCGGGCATGCCTCCTGCCTAGTGAAGCCTGACACTCACCACCTTTCGCGAGCTCATGGCACCCTCGGCAACCTGGCAGGATCTCGAACCCTCGGACGCCACTCACTATCGTGAGTGCGTTGCCGCGCTCGGTGGCGCCCGGTTCGAGATCATTAACCTGCTCGGGGTCGGTGGCGGCGGCGCCGTGGTGCTGGCCCAGGACCTCGATCTCAAGACCCGGGTCGCGATCAAGTGCCTCGGGCCGGACTACACCGGTTCGATCGAGACCCGCGAGCGGTTCCGCCGCGAGGCGCTGATCGCCACCCAGCTGCAGCACCCCAACATCGTTCCCTGTTTCGAATTCACCTATCGCGGCCGCTTCGCGATGGCGGTGATGCGGTACATCCCGGGCCAGTCGCTCGAGCAGCGGCTGCGCGGCGGCCAGCAGTTCTCGACGTCGGCGGCGCTGACGCTGCTGATCTCGGTGGCCGATGCGCTGAGCCATACCCACGCCCGTGGCGTGATCCACCGGGACGTGAAGCCGGCCAACATCCTGCTGCACGAGGGAGACAACTGGCCGTTCCTGACCGACTTCGGGATCGCCACCCTCCACACCTCGGAGCAGTCGCGGTCGGAGGTCCAGAAGGGCTACGGCACCCCGGCGTACATGTCGCCGGAGCAGGTGCTCTGCCAGTGGGATGCCGATCATCGGACGGATATCTACGCCCTCGGCGTGGTCGCCTTTCAGCTGCTGACCGGACGGCTGCCATTCGAGGCGGACTCCTCGCTGGCCCAGGCCGCACTCCGGACCGTGCGTGAAGCGCCGTCGATCCACTCGGTCGCTCCGGACGTGCCCGAAGCGCTGGCAATGGTCATCGAGAAGTGCATGGCGCGGGACCCGAAACGGCGCTGGAAGAATGCTGCGGTGCTGCGGCTGGCATTGCTGCGGGTCCAGAACCGTGAGCGGCGCGCCCACCTGGCGCCGATGGAATGGTGCCGCGAGGTGATGCATTCGTGGACCCTGCGGCCGGCCAAGGTACGGGCGGTGGCGCGGATCGCGTAGAGGCAGACTTCAGGAATGAGTTTCTGTCATTGCGAGGAGGCGGCATCGCCGCGTTGGTCCTCTCCCCTGTCCCCTCCCCGCTTCGCAGGGAGGGGGACCCATTCC
>JBDTTF010000308.1:0-7020 GCA_039930765.1 Gemmatimonadota bacterium
GGAGCCGCTCCGAATTGACAGCAATGCTCTGGTTGCGATCTTCCGCCTGTCCGCCCGCGACCGCCCATCCAGCGGCGGGGCTATCTTCCATCGACATTGGTTGGTCTGCGGCGTTCGATTTGTGGTTCACGGTTTCGGTTCACCATTCACGCTCTTCCGTCTCCTGTCTCCCGTCTTCTGTCTCCTGGTCTCAGATACGATGAACCCCAGCCGGCACCTCGAAGCGCTGGCCTTTGCGGCCGACCGGCACCGGGATCAGCAGCGGAAGGGCGCCAGCGCCTCGTCGTACATCAATCATCCGACCGCCGTGGCGACCATGCTGGCCACCGAGGGTCATGTGCAGGGCGGCAGCCACGACGACCACCGGTTCGTGGTCCACGACCACCCGGCGGACGAGCTCGGCTCGCCCCCAGGCGGTCAACCGTGCATTGTGACGGGTGTTCACTGAGGCCTCTGGCTGAAAGGTGGATGGGTCGCACCTCCAGCTTCCTCAGTTACACCTCAGTGAACAACCTCTTTAGATCCGACAGCTAGTCCTGGGCACGGAAGCGGGAGTACCCCGACTGGGCTGAGCAGGCGGTGGCGGGGTGCCGAGGGGTCAATCCGAGACTGGATGCGCGGTTCGACCAGGCCCTGAGCCGGGCCAGGAAGAAGTTGAGACTCAAGGCGAGAGACTAGAGACGAGAGGAAAAGCGAAGGGCGAAAAGCGAAAAGCGAAAAAAGCCGGTGCAGTTACTACAAGATCGTGCTCGACTGGGGCTCCGCGAGTGAGGAACGAGACGACCTCTCTGCGTTCTTCGTGCCTCTGCGGTGTCAGTTGCCGTTGCTGATGGTAGTGGTGTCTCGTTCGTGAACAGCGAAAAGGGAACAGGAATCGCCGAAGAATGAAATCGAGGGCCGCCCGCGGGCGACGCGATCCCTCGCTGCACTCGGAGTAAAGGGTGAACCACGGTAGGCGGACGACGAACGGCGATCCTCGACCCTCGACCCTCGACCAATGACCGTGACCCGCCGACCGAAGGGATCCACCCTCGCCGACCTCCGCCGGCTGGCGCTGGCGCTGCCCGGTGTCACCGAACGACCATCCTACGGCACGCCCGGGTTCCGGGCCGGCGGCAAGCTGTTTGCCCGGCTGCGCGAGGACGGCCAGACCCTGGTGCTCCGGGTCTCCGACATCGATCGCGACCTGCTGCTCCGTACCGCGCCGGCTGTTTTCTACCTCACCGATCACTACAAGAGCGGTCCCTGGATATTATTGCGCCTTGCCGCGGCCAAACCTGCTCTCCTTGCCTCACACCTGATCGACGCCTGGCGTACCGTGGCGCCGCCTAGATCGCTCGCAGCCTTTGACGGGGACGACTGAGATGTCCGCACCGATTCCGGTGATCTTCGGCAGTGATGAACAGTTTGCCCGGGCTCGTGCCGCCCTGGCCGCCGCCGGGTACACCGCCGAGGCGGTGGCGGAACGGACCGGCGTCCCGGCCATCTACGAGTTCAAGGCCATCTACGAGGGCCGCAAGACGGCGCTCGAAATCACCGATGGACTCGATGTCCTGATCCGGCTCTATATGGACACGGTGCCGGTCCGCCGTGAGCTGGTGGCCCGGATGCTCCCGGCCGATTCGGTGACGGCGCTGACTGAACTCGGCCTGCTGATCCGGGCCGTGGCCGATCCGGAAGCGCTGGAAGGGCCGGTGCTGCTGTATCCCGCCGAAGGGCTCTGGATCATCAGCGATGCCGACGCCAATCCGGCCCGCGGCACCCTGGCCAATACCCGGGAGGATGTAGTCTATCCGGCCATTACCCGGAACACCGGCCGCTTCCTGACCTTTCTACCGCAGCGGCCCTGCGACCAGATGCTCGAACTCTGCGGCGGCGCGGGGCTCGCTGCCCTGCGCGGCTCGCGGCACGCCAACCGGGTCTGGACCGCCGATATCACCGCCCGGGCCACCGCTTGTGCGGAGTTCAATATCCGGCTCAACGGGCTGAAGAATGCCAAGGCAGTGGCGGGAGACCTGTACGACCCGGTCGAGGGTCAGACCTTCGACCTCATCGTGGCCCATCCCCCCCACGTGCCGGCCACCGAGCAGAAGCTGATCTTCCGGGATGCTGGCGAAGATGGCGAGCAGGTCACCCGGCGGATCATTGCCGGGCTGCCACAGTTCCTCAGGCCTGGTGGGCGGTTGTACTGCATCTGCATGGCCACCGACCGGACCGATGCCCTGCTCGAAGCCCGGGTCAGGGAAATGCTGGGCCCGTCCGAAGCCGAATTCGACGTGGTGGTGGTCACCATGCAGGAATACGATCCCCTGGAGTACTACGCCCGGGCGGCGGTGTCGGGACGGGAAACCTTTGCCCGGGTCGGTGAGTGGTACGCCCTGTTCGAGCGGCTCGGCATCCGTCGGCTCGTCTATAGCATGATCGTGGTGCAGCGGCATCGGTCAGCGGCGCACAGCATCACCGCCCGCCGGCAGGTGGCACCGCAGATCAGCCCTCGGGAGGTCGACTGGCTGCTGGACTGGGAAGCGGCGGTGCGGGGCCCCGGAATGCCGGAGGCGCTGCTGGACCAGCGGCCGGCGGCCGGGGCGGCGGTTGACCTGATGATGAGTCTTCGGCAGCAGGGTGAGGAGTGGATGCCGGCGGAGGTGGCCATGGGTACTCCCTGGCCCTTCATGCTCAAGGTGGACACCCCGGTCTGGGCCGCCACCCTGCTGTCGAGCTGTGACGGCAAGGCCACCGTCCGCGACCACCTGGCCTTTTTCCGGGGCAATGGCATCGTAGAGGGGGTCGACGGCGAGGCCAGCTTTCTCCGGCTGATCCAGATCCTGATTTCGGCCGGAATCCTGACGGTCGAGAGTCATCCGGTGCCGCAGATTCCAGCGCTTCCGAAAGCCGCCCAACCGTAGCCATTTGTTTGCTTGACACCTACTTGGGCGGCCCGTACCTTGGGTTGGTCTACCCCCAGAACAGTTGTCGGCGTCCGCGTGACATCATGTCAGGTATCGCGGTCGTCCGCGCCGGTCCGAACCCACGCACGAGGCATCCCGTTTATGGCCAAGGAAAGCACCCAGAAAAAACTCGAGCGGGTCAGACCGCCCCGGGTCAACATCAGCTACGACGTCGAGACCGGCGGCGCCATCGAGATGAAGCAGCTGCCGTTCGTGATGGGCGTCCTGGGCGATTTCAGCGGCCAGCCGACTGAGCCGCTGGCCAAGCTCAAGGATCGCAAGTTCGTCGAGGTCACCCTCGACAACTTCGACGACGTGCTGGCCAGCATGAAGCCCCACCTGCAGTTCTCGGTCGAGAACAAGCTCAGCGACGACGCCAACGCCGGCAAGCTGGGCGTGGACCTGACCTTCAAGAGCCTCGACGATTTCTCGCCCGATGCGGTGGCCCGCCAGGTCGGCCCGCTGCGCGAGCTGCTCGAGCTTCGGACCAAGCTGTCGGACCTCCGGGGCACCCTCCAGAGCAACGAAAAGCTGGATGAAGTGCTCCAGGCCACCCTGGCCGATGCCGAGAAGATGAAGAAGCTCAAGGGCGAAATGGGCACCGAGGGAGGCAGCAATGGCTGACGCCAAGGCCCAGGCCGCCGGCGCGGCCGCCGAAACCACCGAGCTGTCGCTCCTCGATCAGATCGTCGAGGAAGGGCGGTTCGGCAAGGAGAGCGGCGCCAAGGAACGCGGCAAGGACATGATCAAGAATTTCGTCGCGGAGGTCATGTCGGGCCAGATCACGATGGCCCGGGACACCGAGGCGATGCTCAACGCCCGGATTGCCCAGATCGATCACCTGGTCTCGCTGCAGCTCAACGAGGTCATGCACAACCCGGAATTCCAGAAGCTCGAAGGCACCTGGCGCGGACTGCGGTACCTGCTGGCCAATTCCGAGACCAGCGAGATGCTCAAGATCAAGATCCTCAACGTGCCCAAGAAGGAACTGCTGCGGGACCTGCAGCGGGCCGCGGAGTTCGACCAGAGCGCGCTGTTCAAGAAGGTCTATGAGGAAGAGTTCGGGGTGTTCGGCGGCTCGCCGTTCGGCGCGCTGGTCGGCGACTACGAATTCAACAAGTCGGGTCAGGACATCGAGTTGCTGGAAAAGATCGCCCAGGTGGCGGCGGCGGCTCATGCCCCGTTCATCACCGCGACCAGCCCCGAGATGCTGAGCCTCGAGAGCTTCACCCAGATCGACGCCCCCCGCGACCTGGCCAAGGTGTTCGACACCACGGAATACGCCAAGTGGAAGGCGTTCCGCCAGAGCGATGACTCGCGGTATGTCGCCCTCACCTTGCCACGAATGCTGTTGCGTGAACCCTACGGTGAGGCCACCGTTCCGGTCGAAGCCTTCCGGTATGAGGAGCACGTCGACGGCACCGATCACAGCAAGTATTTGTGGGGCAACAGCTCGTGGGCCCTGGCCACCCGCGTCACCCAGGCCTTTGCGGCCTACGGCTGGTGTGCCTGCATCCGCGGCGTCGAGAGCGGCGGCCTGGTCGAAGGCCTGCCCACCCACAACTTCAAGACCGATTCCGGCGACGTGGCCATGAAGTGCCCCACCGAGGCCCCGATTACCGACCGCCGCGAGAAGGAACTGGCGGACCTGGGCTTTGCCCCGCTGGTCCACCAGAAGAACACGGCCAACGCCTGCTTCTTCAGCGTCCAGTCGGCCCAGAAGGCCAAGGTCTACAACACCGACTCCGCCTCGGCCAACGCCCGGATCTCCGCCCAGCTGCCGTACATCTTTGCGGTCAGCCGCTTTGCCCACTACCTCAAGGCAATGATGCGGGACAAGATCGGCGGCTACATGTCCAAGGACGAGGCCCAGAGCTTCCTGTCCAACTGGATCAGCAACTACGTCATCAGCAACGACGACGCTCCGGCCGCGATGAAGGCGCAGCGCCCGCTGAAGGAGGCGCGCATCGAAGTGGCCGAAGTGCCTGGCAAGCCCGGCGTGTATCGTGCAGTAGCATTCCTCCGGCCGCATTTCCAGCTCGATGAACTGAGCATGTCGATGCGGCTGGTCGCAGAGCTGCCGGCCCCAGCGAAGTGATCGAGGTCACAGGGAACTTCCCTGTGGCTGGACCCTAAACACGGAGCACCAGGCGTATGGCGTTCGATGCGTTCCTCAAGATCAAAGGCGTGGATGGTGAGGCCACCGCCAAGGGTTACGAAAAGTCGATCGAGCTCTACAGCTTCAGCTGGGGCGCGAGCAATCCGACCACCATCGGACAGGGCACCGGCGGCGGAGCGGGCAAGGTCTCGATCTCGTCGTTCAATCTCATGAAGCGCACGGACGTGGCCAGCGCGCCACTGTTCTCCAAGTGCTGCATGGGCGAGCATCTGCCCGAGGTGCTGGTGGTGCTGCGCAAGGCCGGCGGCTCCAACCCGCTCGAGTACCTGACCTACAAGTTCACCGAAGTGTACGTCGACAGCATCCAGTGGTCCGGTTCCTCCGGCGGCGATGACACGCCGAGCGAGTCGGTCTCCCTGACGTTTGCCAAGGTGGAAATCACCTACAAGCAGCAGGACGAAAAGGGTGGCGCGGCCAAGACCATCGGTGCGGCGTGGGATCTCCGCTCCGTGTCGGCCAAGTAACCCTGTTCCACGGATGACCGCCAAGGAACTGTTTCAGGCGGGGAAGATCGACGAGGCAATTGAGGCGCTGGGTGGCGAACTCCGGAGCAATCCGGCCGACACCCAGCGCCGAACCTTCCTGTTCGAGCTCCTCTGTTTCGCGGGCAACTGGTCCCGGGCCGAAAAACAGCTCGATGTCCTGGGCTCGGAAAACGCCGAAGCGGCCATGGGCATGCTGCTGCTGCGGAGCGCGCTCCATGCCGAGCAGACCCGGCAGCAGATGTTCGAAACCGGCCCGCTGCCGTTCAGTACCACCGAGCCGGGCCAGGTCAGCGGCACCCTCAACGGCCAGCCGTTCCAGACCCTGGTCGACGGCGATCCGCGGATCGGTCCCCGGCTCGAGGTGTTTGCCGCCGGGCAGTACATGTGGATTCCCTTCGCGCAGATCGCTTCGGTGAAGATTGCCCCCCCCAAGCGGCTGCGCGACCTGTTATGGCCCACCGCCATCGTCCGGCCGACCGACGCCTTCAAGGGCGGCGACCTCGGCGAAGTGCTGCTGCCGGCACTGGCACCGCTGACCTGGAAACACCCCGACGGCCCCGTCCGCCTGGGCCGGGTCACCGAGTGGCAGGAAATTGCCGACGACCGCGAGGCGCCGGTGGGCCAGAAGCTGCTGCTGGTCGACGACCAGGAGATCGCGCTCCTCGAAATCCGCGAGCTCGAGATCACGCCCGTGCCGGGTGCTGCCACGTGAGAATGGAATGCCGCTCTCTGACGACCTCCTGAAGCCCATCGCCGGCGCCAACCCCGCCGGCGCCGACCTCCGGTACGACCCCCTCTACGACAAAATCAAGGAAGCCCGGCGCGAGGATGATGACGCGCCCCAGGGTGAGTGGGAACGGACCCGCAAGGTGGCCGACTGGGCCCAGGTGGTGAAGCTGGCCACCGAGGCGCTGACCACCAGGACCAAGGATCTCCAGATCATGGCCTGGCTCACCGAGGCCAGCATCCGCCGCGAGGGTTTCGGCGGCCTGAGCCAGGGGCTGGTCCTCCTCAAGGGCATGACCGAACAGTTCTGGGACCAGGTTTATCCTGAGATCGAGGACGGCGACACCGAGCTCCGGGCCGCCCCGCTCGAATGGGTCGGCACCAGGCTCGACCTGCCGCTCAAGTCGGTGCCACTCAACAAGAGCGGCCACGACTACCTGCGCTACAAGGAATCCCGCACCATCCCGACCGAGGCCGAGGCCGAGGCGGACGATAAAAAGGGCGAGGCCCGCCGCCGCGCCATCGAGGACCGCAAGGTCACTCCGGAAGAGTTTGACAAGGGCTTTGCCGCCACCCCGAAGCCGTGGTACAAGCAGCTGTCGGCCGAGATCAAGGCGGGGCAGGCGGCGCTGCAGCAGCTGGAGGCGCTCTGCGTCGAACGGTTCGCCGATTCGGCCCCGAA
>JBDTTF010000309.1:0-1927 GCA_039930765.1 Gemmatimonadota bacterium
CGCGGTGGCCATCGCCGTCTGGATTATCCACCCCGTGCCCGTACTCCGGAGCCAGCCTGATGTCCCTGTCGTTGCCGGTGATCGAACCCAACCGCGACTCCGCCTCGAAGGTCGCGGCGCTGCAAGCGGATATCCGGAAGCTGGCCGCCGAGCGGCAGGCGGTGATCATCGCCCACAACTACCAGCGTCCCGAGGTCCAGGATGTGGCCGATTTCGTGGGCGACAGCCTCGGCCTGTCCCGCAAGGCCGCCGAGACCGACGCCGACGTCATTGTGTTCTGCGGCGTGCATTTCATGGCGGAGACCGCCGCCATCCTGGCCCCGAACAAGCGAGTGCTGCTGCCTGATCTCAGGGCCGGCTGCTCGCTGGCCGATACCATCACCGGCGAGGATGTCCGGAAGTGGCGCCAGAAATTTCCCGGCTACATCGCGGTGGGCTATGTGAATACCACCGCGGAGGTCAAGGCCGAGCTCGATTACTGCTGCACCAGCGGCAATGTGCTCGACGTGATTGACGCCATTCCGGCCGACAAGGGCATCCTGTTCTGTCCCGACTTCTTCCTGGGCGCCCACGTCAGGCGCAACCGGCCCGGCCGCAACATCGAGGTATGGCTGGGTGAGTGTCACGTGCACAAGGGGATCCGGCCGGAGGTTCTCAATGCCGTGCGCGCCGAACATCCGGACGCCGAGGTGCTGGTCCACCCGGAGTGCGGCTGCGCCGGTCAGTTGATCAACGCGCTCGACGAGGGGGACATCAGCCCGGAAGGGCTGCACATCGCCTCGACCGAAGGGATGATCCGGCTGGTGCGGGAACGCCCTGCCAAGGAATTCATCGTGGCCACCGAAACCGGGATCATGCACCGGATGGCGCACGATGCGCCGGACAAGCAGTTCTTTGCTGCCGATCCCGAGGCGGTCTGCGCCTTCATGAAGACGATCACCCTGGCCAACCTCCGTGACGCGCTCCGGCTCGACCGCTACCATATCACCGTCCCCGAGGAGATCGCCAACCGGGCTCGGCTGGCGATCGAGCGGATGGTCTCCCTCGGTAAGAGGTGAGCGGTGAGCGGTGAGCGGTCCCTTCCCCCCGCACTCTCGCCGGCGTCGTTAACGGCGGATGCCGAGCGGGTTGCTCGAATCGCGCTGGCCGAAGATGGCCCGACGGACGTCACTACTCTCGTCACCGCGAGCACGACCGAAGCGGCCATCGGCCGGATCGAGTACCGGACCGGCGGGATCGTCGCGGGCAAGGCATGGGCCGATGCCGTGGCGGCCGGGTGCGATTGTACGATTGAGTGGTCAGCCGCGGACGGCGAACGGGTAGCGCCCAACGCCGTGATCGGCCTGCTACGCGGAACTTTCCCCAACATACTCCGGGCCGAACGCCCGCTGCTCAACCTGCTGCAACGCAGTTGCGGTATTGCCACCGAGACCGGGCGCTACGCCGCTGCCGTCGCCGGCACCCCGTGCCGCATCCTCCACACCCGGAAGACCGCCCCCGGCCTCCGGCTGCTTGACGTCGCGTCGGTGCTGGCCGGCGGCGGCACGCTGCACCGGCTTGACCTGTCCCACGCGGTGATGGTGAAGGACAATCACTGGCAGGCGCTGGCCCGGAGCGGCCGGACCATTGCGGAGGCGCTCAGCGCCGCTCGGGCCCGCGGCATCGCCAGCTGCCAGGTCGAAGTGGAATCAGTGGCACAGCTCGAGACCGCTGCCGCCGCCGGCGCCACCCGTCTGCTGGTCGACAATCAAACGCCGGAGACGGTGCGTCAGTGGGCCGGAATGGCACGGGCCATTCGTCCGGGAATCGAGATCGAGGCAACGGGCGGAATTACGCTCGAGAATGCCAGGAGCTACGCGGAAGCGGGCGCCAACTTCATTTCGGTGGGAGCACTGACCCACTCGGTAAAGGCGGCGGATGTGGGGCT
>JBDTTF010000310.1:0-2856 GCA_039930765.1 Gemmatimonadota bacterium
TCTTGAACCGGCCGCTGGCTGAACGGATTTCGGATCGACAGGCCGCATCATGATGCAATTCGGCTCGGCGGCCCGCATGATGAATGGATATCGAATCGACAGGCCGCATGGATGCGGCCTTCGCCGATGCACCGGCCGCATCCATGCGGCCACCACACCATGCACGGGCCGCATCCATGCGGCCTCTCAACCCGAACCCGACTCGCACCCCATGCTGCTCCTCCACGGCGATCACCCCTCCGGCTTCTCGATCTTCGGCTACGACCTGCCCCGGCTTCATGCCGCGATCAACGACCTGCCCCCCGCCCTGCTGCTGGCCGCGCTGATCCTCGAGCTGCTCTATCTGCTCCGCCACCGCGAGTCGTTCCGCTCGGCGTCGTACTGGACCCTGATCTTCGGCACCATTGGCACGGCGCTGGCCGTGGGTTCGGGACTGCTGGCGGAAGATGCCGCGGCGCATTCCGGTGAGGCCCACGAGCTGATGGAAGTCCACAAGACGTGGGCCCTGGTTTCGCTGGGACTGTTCGTGGTGCTGGCCGGATGGCGGATCTGGCGGGAGCGGGTCATGTCCCGCGCCGAACGGTGGGGAGGGCTGCTGGCGACGCTGTTCGCCTTTTCGATTCTGGCCCGGACCGCCGCCCACGGCGGCGAGCTGGTGTTCGGCCACGCCACCGGAATCAGCAGCGACGTCCTCAAGGACGAGCTCGACGACCGGGCCAAGGGACCACACGATGCAAATGGCATGATCATGGGCGGCGAGCACGACGACCATGCCGATTCGGCCGTAGCTCACGAGCATGATTCACATTAGCACGAGGTGGCGGGTGCTGGGGCTGGTGGCACTCGGCGCCTGTGCGCCGGGTTCAACCAGGCCGCCGTTCAATCCGTCGCCGGCGTCGCCATCGATCGAGCTTGGGCTGGTGCGGACCGATGCGATTGGAAAGGTGGCCGACGCGCTCAAGGCCGACAGCATTCCGCTGGAACGGATCGAGACCCGGGATGCCTGGCTCGAAACGCCCTGGTTCAACCAGGCCACCAACCAGCCGGAGGGAAAGCGGGCAGCGGGCTACAACGCCGTCCGGATTCGGGCCTGGGCCGAGCCGGGGCGGGCGTTGCATAGCGATGTGATCATCGAGGCGGTCTACAAGCCGGCCGCCGATCCTTCCGTGCCCGGCCGCTCGCTGGAACGGGTCCTCCCCGCCAGTCATCCGATGGCCGTCCGCCTGGCCGCGATCGTCAAGGAACTGATCAAGACCTACGGCGATCCGACCGCAGTGGACTCCACGACGCCGGGGCTGCCGGGGGGCAAGGCCAAGCCTTGAGACGAGAGCCAAAGAACTGAACTGCGAAGAAAGAGGAAGGCGGATGGAGGAGGGGAAATCAGATCGCAGAAACCTCGACCATATGACAATGCCCAAGCCTCGGCGACCGTGGGTGGCAGTCCTGCTCAACGTCCTGACCCCGGGACTCGGCTATCTGTATGCGGGTTATCCCCGACTCGCCGCCATTGCCTGCTGTCTTGGCTACACGTCCATCTTGGTTCTGATTGCCGCGTGGCTTCTCATCCCATCTGCCCCGCTCAACATTGTGCTGGGTCTGATCATCGGTGCCGGGACGTTTTGCTCGCTTCTGACTCACTCAGCCATTCTGGCTTCCCACCAACCGAAGGCATTCGAGCCACGGTGGTACAACCGCTGGTCTGTCTACCTCGGGTACTATCTCCTATTGGGACTCCTGCTTGGGAATGTTCTCTCGACGGAAGTGAGACGACACTTCGAAGCATTCCGAGTCCCCTCCGGTTCGATGACACCGACGCTGATGATCGGTGATTTCATTTTCGCGTACAAACCGAAGGATTCGACCCGGCTGGCCTGGGATGGCGCGGTGGTGATATTCACTTCGATCGAGGAGCCGGGCCTCAAGGTGGTCAAGCGGGTCATGGGCGTTCCGGGGGATACCCTGGCGATGGTGGCCGGAGTCCTCTCTCGCAACGGAAAGCCCATGGTCGAATCGTACGTTCTACTCGGTGATCCGAAGCACTCCGAGGAGGCGAAGTACCGGCTCAAGATGCGCGAGTGGCAGATTCCGCATCTGATCGGAGTCGACACCTCAACCTATCAGCCGGACATTGAAGATTGGGGTCCACTCGTTGTCTCGGCCGACTCGGTCTTGGTGTTCGGAGATGATCGAGACCATTCGTACGACAGCCGCTACTACGGATTTATTCCGGTCACCTCCCTGATCGGAGCTCCCCGCGTGATTTACTTCAGCGTGGAGAATGACACCGTGGGCGCGGTCACGCGTGGCTTGCGCTGGTCCCGGATCGGTCGGCGCGTTGAGTAACGGCTGAACTGCGAACAAGGAGGAGGCTAGTTCGTCGTCACCGCCCCCATCGTCACCACCTCGAAGTTGCTGCCCTTCACACTCTTCAATTCGTTGAGCTCGTCGTCGCTCCAGCGGGGATCGGGGGCACCGGAGAAGTACCAGTTGCTGCCGTTGTCGGCCATGATCATCCCGTAGGTCTTCATGGCCTGGAGGATGACTCGGGCGGTCGGCGAGAATCCGCTGATATCGAAACTGGACTTGAGCCGGACCCGCATGCCCATGGGCGGCAGGTTGGTGCTGGTCGAACTGCTGGCCGCGTGGCGGGCCGGCGCGATGTAGCCGTGGCGTGAGTGGACCACCGTGAACCGGATGGCGTGGTTGATCGCGCCGGCGGTGACCGCCTCGTCGTAGCGCACCAGTCCCGGAAAAATCGGCAGCCCGGCGGCATCGGCCGAGGTCCAGCCGGCCGGACGGAGGCTGTTGCTGCCGAGATCGAAGATGGCGCCACTGCCGGCGGTCCAGCCGCCGTGG
>JBDTTF010000311.1:0-4092 GCA_039930765.1 Gemmatimonadota bacterium
TCCGGCTGCTGCTGGCTGAAGACAATCCGGTCAACCAGGAAGTGGCCGCCACCATGCTCCGCAAGCGGGGCCATATCGTGATGGTGGTGAATAACGGGCGGGAGGCGGTGCAAGCCATCGAGACCAAGGGGCCGTTCGATCTGGTCCTCATGGATATCCAGATGCCCGAGCTCGACGGGTTCGCCGCCACGCGTGAAATCCGCAAGCTGGCCGGCATGGACACCCTTCCGATCATCGCGCTGACCGCCCACGCCCTGACCGGAGAGCGGGAACGCTGTCTGGCCCAGGGCATGAACGGCTACGTCCCCAAGCCTTTTCGGCCCCAGGAGCTGTTCTCGGCCGTGGAAACCGCGGAGCTGGCGCGGGGGGCACCGGTCCGTTCCGCTGACCCGGCGGCACACCCACCAGTCGACTCGAGCCAGCAACCGGCCGCGAGTGATGAACCGCCGGCGGTGGACCTGGTCGAGTTCCGGCGCGCGATGAAGGAAGCCGGGATCGAGGATTCGGCCGACCGGATCCTGGACTTGTTCGTGGAGAGTGGCACCGAACGGCTCGAAGCGCTGACCACGGCGGCCGAGTCTCGGGATGGTGCGGCCATGGCGCGATCGGCGCACGCCTTCCGGAGCCCGGCCGGAGCCATCGGCGCCGGAAGACTGGCAGAAGGGTTGCTGGAGATCGAACTGGCCGGAAAAGCCGGAATGATTGACCAGGCGTGCGCCGCTTTCGAGCGGGTGCAGCCGGAGGCCAGGAAGGTGCTGGCCTATCTGACCGTGCAAAGAGGCGGGGGATGAGCAATGGCTGAAATCACCACCCGAATGCATTGGCTGACCGAGCTGGTTCAGCTGACCGGCGCCGAAGCGCTGCCCGGTCCGGGCAAGCCAATGGCCGAGGTGTGGGCCGCCGTGGCCAAGGCAGGCGGGATCTCGGATGAAGCGCTGGCCCGGAAGGTGGCCTCCCAGTTCAAGCTCAACCTGGCCGACCTCGAGGCGATTGCGCCGACGGTTACATCCCTGCTGCCTGAAAAACTGGCCCGAAAGCATGGCGTCATGCCGCTTCGGGCCACCGATCGGCAGATCTTCGTGGCGACCTCGGATCCCACTGACCTCGATCTGGAGCAGGCCATCGGATTTGCCTCCGGCCGCCAGCCCGTCATGGAGATCGCCCCACCGGCCGCCATCCTCAAAAGCGTCGACCTGCTGTATTCGCCCGACCGGCTGGTCGAACGGCTGGTCGGCAAGGTCGGAATGGAGATGGCCGATCAGGTCGTGCTGCTTGAGGACGAAACCCCCGAGACCGTATCGACCGCCGAGATTGATGCCACGCCGGTGGTCAAGCTGACCAACCTGATCCTGCATGAAGCGGTACGGACCGGCGCCAGCGACATCCACCTTGAGCCCGGCCCCGACGGAGGGACCGTCCGGTTCCGGGTCGACGGGGTCATGCGGACCATCATGAAAGTGCCGTCGAGCGTCATGAGCCGGGTGGTGCCACGGATCAAGATCATGGGCAAGCTCGACATCGCCGACCGGTTGCGGCCGCAGGATGGCCGGGCCCGGCTCCAGGTCGAGGGGGCCACCCTCGATCTCCGCATTTCCACCGTCCCGACCCGGGATGCCGAAAAGGCCGTGATCCGGCTGCTCGATCCCCGCAATGCGAGGAGGCTCGAGGCCCTGGGTATTCTGCCGGAAGAACTGACCCGGATCCGGCGTCTGTTCGGTTATCGCGAGGGAATCGTGGTGGTCACCGGTCCCACCGGTTCCGGCAAGACCACGCTGCTGTACGCTGCCCTCCGGGAGCTGGCCACCGGCGAAGTCAACATCATGACGGTCGAGGATCCGGTCGAATACGAATTGCCGGGACTCACCCAGATCCAGGTCGAGACCAAGCGCGACCTGACCTTTGCCGCGGCATTGCGCTCGATCCTCCGGCAGGATCCTGACGTGGTCTTCGTGGGCGAGATCCGCGACCGCGAAACCGCCGAAGTCGCGGTCCAGGCCAGTCTGACCGGCCATCTCGTGGTATCGACGCTGCATGCCAACGATGCCGTCGGGGCGATCGCCCGGTTCATCGATCTCGGGATCGACAAGTCCAAGATCGCGGCTACGCTGCGCGGATCAGTGGCCCAGCGGCTGGCCCGGCGGGCCTGCCCCAAATGCGCCGTGCCGATCAACGGCCCGCTGACGCCCGACGAGACCAGGCTGGCGACCCGTTACGGAGTGGCGCCTCTGGTTCGGACCGTCGGCTGCGAGGCCTGCAGCAACTCCGGTTTCAAGGGGCGGCTGCCGATCCTCGAAGTCCTGATCACCAACCCCAATCTGGAAGAGCAGATCTCGGTCGGTGCCAGCTCGGCCGCGCTGCAGAAGGCGACGGACACCGCCGGATTCCGATCGCTGAGGGAGACTGCCCTCGACCGAGTCCGGCTCGGTGAGACTACACTCCAGGAAATCGCCAGGGTACTGGGTGATGCAGGAGCCGATGATGGTGAACCGGAAAAGCAGGCACCGCACCTGCTCCTGGTGGACGACGATCCGGTCAATCGCTCAATTGCCCGAGGTGTGCTCGAAAAGGGGGGATTCAAGGTCTCGGAGGCGGGAGATGGTGCCGCAGGGTTGGCCGTTCTGGGAAACGGAGCCGGCTTCACGCTGGTCGTGCTCGACGTCGACATGCCCGTCATGGACGGTCGCCAGGTCCTGGCCAGGATTCGCTCGTCGGTGGCTACGGCGAGTCTTCCGGTGCTGGTCCTCACCGGATCGGCCGATGAGGGTGCCGAAGCCCAGCTGATGGAAGCCGGGGCGGATGACTTCATCAAGAAGCCACTGGACCCGGCCCGGTTCCTGGCCCGGGTCAGGTCGGCGTTGCGGCGGGCAGGGACGTGACCAGCCATACGCTATAAGCCGTAAGCCATCAGCTGTTAGCCGTTCGTGACTGGGGCTTGCGATTGTCATCCTGGGTGGTGCTGATGATTCAAGTGTCGACGTCCATGATTGATCGACGGTTGCCGGCGGAATGTCGAACACTGCATCCAGGAGGGACCCAATGATCCACCATCCCCGAATCCCGGGTCGTCAGGGCCGGATCGCGCTCCTCTCCCTGCTGCTCGCCGGCTGCCACAACCATTCGGCCGAAGGGCCGGTGCCCAGCGACTATAACCGCCTGCCATTTGCCTCAGCGGCTGGAGCCGTCACCCTTGCCGCTGCCGATCAGGAGGCGATTTACCTCCGAGTACTGCAATTCTACCGGTCGGCCGGAAGCGACACCCGCCGCATCGAAGAACAACTCCTGCCGGTCTCAGCCGCCGACTTGGCCACTCCGTTCGATCCGGCACTGGCCCGCCGCCTGGTCCAGCAACTGGGCTCAACCCACTACTGTTTTTCAGGTACCGTCCCCTCTTGTCTGGACAAAATGGGCGGTGGGCTTCGGCTCTCTATCATCGATGGGTTGGCGGCAGATCAGGCCCGGGTCGCGGTTCATTATTCGGGTGGCCAGGTCTACGCGCCTGGAGCGGCGTTCTCCGGAACGGAGGTATTTCTGATGCGGCGGGAGCCAACCGGCTGGCGGATCGTGGCGCATGCGCCGGCGGGTAGCTGAGGCGGAGAGCCTGGAACGGCAAGCGCGCGAAAAGCGCGAAAAGCGAAAGGCGAAAAGGGAAGAGCGAAAACGGCGAGGGGAGCGGGGAGCGGGGAACTGCCGATTGGGGTAGGGGTGTGGACTCTCGTCTCTAGTCTCTCGTCTCAGGACTCAATTTCGCACTATCCCCGCCTACTTAGGTCCCAAAAACACAACGCCCGACCATGCAGAGCAGTGGTCGGGAGAGGTATCTTGGCGGCTTAGTCACCCGGTCCGCATTCGAATCCCCGGGGCCTTTCGGCTATGTCATTTCCTGAACGGGATAGTAATGGAGGGGGGGTGTTTGCGCAAGGGGTCGAGGAGGGTCGAGGAGGGTCGAGGGTCGAGGGTCGAGGGTCGAGGGTCTTCCAGCTTAAGGCTTACGGCTCAAGGCTGCTTTCGCGACCCACCAGCCTCCCGCACTGGCCAGTAGTTCCAGCTCCGGCAGGTCAGCCGGGGTTCCCTGCCCTACCACCCTGAGCCCTG
>JBDTTF010000312.1:0-5704 GCA_039930765.1 Gemmatimonadota bacterium
CCGGTGAAGTGGCGGGCGACCTTGATGGCATTCTCCACCGCTTCGGCGCCGCTGTTGACGAGGAAGGTCCGTTTCTCGTGAGTGCCCGGCGTCAGCCCGTTGAGTTTCTCCGCCAGCGCCACATACGACTCGTAGCTCGAGACCGGGAAGCAGACGTGAGTGAACTGTTCGGTCTGAGCCTGGATGGCGGCGCGGACCTTGGGATGGCCGTGCCCGACATTCATCACGCCGATGCCGGCCCCGAAGTCGATGAATCGGTTGCCGTCGGCGTCGGTGAGCACCGCCCCCTCGGCCGACACGATCGCGATCGGCGCGGTGGAGGGAACACCCTTCGGGACCGCCTTGGCTCGGCGCGCGGCCAGGTCCAGACTCCTGGGTCCGGGAATGGCGGTTTTCAGTTCGATGGCGCGGGGCATCGACAGCTCCGGCTGGAAATGGTGATCCGCAGCTTGGACGTCGCTCGACGAAGCTGCCGAATTTTGCCACTGTATATCAGAAAATGATGCGATACGCAAAGAGGCAGTGAACCAATGTGGTCGCATGTCAATCGATCCGCCACAGGGGTGTGCTCGGCACCCATTTGCCATCAATGACGCCGCGATGGCCGTGCAACGTGTCCTGGGCGGCGGATTTCTCGAGGCCGTCTATCGGGATGCCTTCCGGGAGAAGGACGAGGGATCGGCTCTTGTCTCTCGCCCGCAGCTCCGGCCCCCTTCCGCCATTCACCGCCACCGTTAGCTTAGCTCCCCATGCACTCCAGCTCCCCGCTCCGCCGCACCTCCCTGATCCGCACCGCCGGCAACTCGGCTGCGGTGACCTGGGATGCCGCCGGCGGCGTGGGTCTCCGGCTCGACAAGGACGAATGGTGAAAAACAGCCGTTAGTTTTTGGCCGTTGGCCGTTAGCTGACGCTGACGACCTCCTGCCAACGGCTGACGGCCAACGGCTAACGGCCTTTTCACATTTCGTCTCCTAACTCGAGTACCCGCATGCCAACTACCTACGACGCGATCATCATAGGTGCCGGCCACAACGGCCTGGTCACCGCTGCCTACCTGGCCCGCGCCGGCCAGAAGGTCCTCGTCCTCGAGCGTCGAGATCTCGTGGGCGGCTGTGCCGTCACCGAAGAGCTCTGGCCCGGGTTCAAGGTGTCCACTGCCAGTTACGTCAACAGCCTGTTCCGTCCCGAGATCATCCGGGACCTCGAGCTCAAGCGTCATGGCTTTGCCATGCTGCCGAGGAGCCCCTCGAGCTTCACTCCCTTTCCGGACGGCCGCTACCTGCTGATGGGGCCGGACAAGGAGATGACCCACCGGGAAGTTGCCAAGTTCTCGAAGAAGGACGCGGAGAATCTTCCCAAATATGAAGCCATGCTGGAGCGGGTGGCGGATTTCCTCGAGCCCACCCTGATCCAGACCCCGCCCAATCCCTGGTCGATGGCGCCCGGCAACCTGCTCGCCATGCTCAAGCTCGGCCTGGCGTTCAAGAAGCTGGGCACCGATGGCCAGAAGGCCATCGAGATCCTCACCGGCGCCGCCAACCCGATCCTGGATCGCTGGTTCGAGTCGGAGCAGTTGAAGGCGACCATAGCCACCGACGCGATCATCGGCGCCTTTGCCACTCCATCGATGCCCGGCACCGCCTACGTGCTGTTCCATCACGTCATGGGCGAGTGCGACGGGGTACGCGGGGTCTGGGGCTATGTCCGCGGCGGCATGGGCGGATTGAGCAACGCGATCGCCAGTGCAGCGAAGGAAAAGGGCGCTGAGATCAAGACGGGCGCCACGGTGTCCCATATCGTGGTCAAGGACAACAAGGCCACCGGCGTGGCCCTGGCCGATGGCACCGAGTACAGCGCCAGGCGGGTGATCAGCTGCCTCGACGCCAACGTCACCTTCCTGCGGCTGATGAACCAGAAGGATCTGCCGGCCGACTTCGTCGAGTCGGTCCGGCACCTCGACTACGCCAGTGGCAGCTGCAAAGTCAACCTGGCGCTGAGCGAAGTGCCCGACTTCACCTGCCTGCCGGGCAACACGCCCGGTCCGCAGCACCGCGGCACCATCCATCTCTGTCCCGACCGGACCTACATCGAAAAAGCCTACGACAAGGCCAAGTACGGCTACATCTCGGACAACCCGATCATCGAGGCCACGATTCCTTCATCGCTCGACGACACCGTGGCGCCGAAGGGCAAGCATGTGATGTCAATGTTCACCCAGTACTTCCCGTACCAGCTGGCCGATGACGCGGGGACGCTGGAGGAGAACAAGAAGCGCTACGCCGAGCGGTGTATCGACATCATGACCGAGTACGCCCCGAATTTCCGCAAATCGGTGCTCAATTATGAAGTGCTGAGCCCGGTGGATATCGAGAAGCGGTACGGTCTGACCGGCGGCAACATCATGCAGGGCACCATGGCGCTGTCGAGCCTGTCGTTCATGCGGCCGGTGCCGGGCTATGCGGATTACCGCACCCCGGTGAAGGGGCTGTACATGTGCGGCGCGGCGACACATCCGGGCGGTGGAGTGATGGGAGCGTGCGGGTATAATGCGGCGCGGGAAATCTTGAAGGACAGTTAGGAGTTGGGAGTTAGGGGCTGGGAGTTGGGGGCCGACCGGTGCGTTCGTGGCCATGCTGGCCCCCACTCTGACTCTGTCGCAGGTAGCTGATCAATTTGGCCAGCATCCGGCTGATTTCCTGCGCCTCACGGTCCAGTGCCGACCAACTCTCGCCAGTCAGGTAGCCAAGCTCTCGGGCAAACTGGAGTTGGCATTCCAGCTCGCCGATCGAGCCTCGAGCGACATTCAAGAAGTAGACCAGTTCACGGTTTCCGCTCCGGCGAGAGCCCTCCGCAATGTTCGAGGGCGCCGATACGGCGGCCCGCCTGATCTGAGCGGTGATTCCAAACCGTTCAGCCCGCGGAAAGGAATCAGTCGCCCGGGTGACCTGAAGCCCGAAGGCGAAGGCTCGTTGCCAAACGAGCAGAGATCTAAAGTTGCTCACACACCATCATGCACTTGGAGCGTCTCTCGTGATAACCGGAATCTCGCACTGATACATCAATATTCCGCCGAGTGAACTCCCAACTCCTGACTCCTAACTCCGAACCGCCAATGCGCGAATATCAGATGTACATCGACGGCAAGTTCGTCTCCGCCTCCTCAGGCAAGACCTTCCCGGTCTACGATCCCGCCACCGAGCAGGTCATCGCCACCTGCCCCGCCGGTGACGCCAAGGACGTGGCCCGCGCAGTCGAAGCGGCGAAAAAGGCCTTCTACGGCGGCTGGAAGCAGACCAGTGCCCAGGATCGCGGCCGGATCCTGTTCCGGCTGGCCGAGCGGATCCGGGCCCGGAAGGATGAACTGGCAGAGATCGAGACGCTGAACTCCGGCAAGCCGATCGTCGAGTCCGAATACGACATGGACGACACGGCGGTCTGCTTCGAGTACTACGGCGGGCTGGCCACCAAGATCAACGGGGAGGTCATTCCTGTCCCGACCAACGCCATGGTCATGGCGGTGAAGGAGCCGATGGGCGTGGCAGGCCAGATCATCCCGTGGAACTATCCGCTGGCCATGGCGGGCTGGAAGCTCGGTCCCGCTCTCGCAGCCGGCTGCACGGTGGTGATCAAGCCGGCCGAGCAGACTCCGCTGTCGCTGCTGGCGCTGGCCGAGGACTTCGAAGCGGTCGGACTGCCGCCGGGCGTGGTGAACATCATCACCGGCATGGGCCCCGACGCCGGCGCCCCGATCGTCTCGCATCCCGACGTGCGCAAGATTGCCTTCACCGGCTCCGCCGAAGTCGGCAAGCTCATCATGCGGAGCGCGGCCGATCAGCTCAAGCGGGTGTCGCTGGAACTCGGCGGCAAGTCACCCAACATCTTCTTTGCCGATGCCGATTTCGAGGCCGCCGTCGACGGCGCCCTGTTCGGCACCTTCATCAACCAGGGCGAAGTCTGCTCGGCCGGCAGCCGGGTGCTGGTGCAGCAGGAGATCTACAAGAAGTTCGTCGATGCCTGCGCCGCCAAGGCCAAGACCATCAAGCTCGGACCCGGCATCGAGCGTGAGACCAAGATGGGGCCGCTGGTCAGCGCCGAGCAGCGGGACCGGGTGCGGAAGTACCAGGAAATCGGCAAGCAGGAAGCCAAGGTGGCAGCCGGTGGTGGCGTGCCCGGGTTCGATAAGGGCTGGTATGTCGAGCCCACGATTTTCTATGATGTCGACAACAACGCCCGGATTGCGCAGGAGGAGATCTTCGGACCGGTGATGAGCGTCATTCCGTTCAGGGACGAGGCACAGGCACTCGAGATCGCCAATGCCACGCCGTTCGGGCTGGCCGCCGCGGTCTGGACCCGGGACATCTTCAAGGCCTTTCGGGTGGTCAAGCAGCTCGAGGCGGGGGTGGTGTGGGTCAACCACATGCAGCCAACGATGCTCGAAGCGCCGTGGGGCGGCTACAAGATGTCGGGCTTTGGCCGGGAGCTGGGCCACTGGGGTGTCGAGGAGTATCTCGAGACCAAGCAGATCTATATCAACCTGGACGAGGCGCCAATCGGGTGGTATTGAACGGCAGGCGATAGACGAGAGGCGATCGGAAAAGCGAAGAGGGAAGAGCGGAGAGAGCCAGTGCCGGTCCCCTCTTCGCTCTCCCCTCTCCTCTGCCAGCTCCTATTACTTCACCGCGATCGGGATCTCGCGCGCCTTGGCCTTCTCGGCCCGGGGCAGCAGAATCGACAGCACGCCGTTCTCATAGGAGGCCTCGACCTTGTCGGTCTCCAGCGTATCCGGCAGAGTGAAGGTCCGCTCGAACGCCCCGAAGGTCCGCTCGTACCGGTAGCCCCGCTCGCCCTTTTCCGCGCCCTTGCGTTGCTTCTCGCCGCGAATCGTCAGCACCCGATTCTCCAGCGAAATCTTCACATCCCTGGCATCGACGCCGGGCAGGTCGAGCGCCAGCATGACTCCCTCCGGGCTCTCGCCGATGTCGGTGGCCGGCACCCACGCCGTCGGAGCGGCATGAGTGGACAGGTTGAATGCCTCATCGAACACCCGGTTCAAAGCCCGGAATCCCAGCAGGTCGCCGTTCTGGACCGGACCGCGCAGCATGACAGTCATGGTACTTGCCCTCCTTTATATATGTGGTTCAACGCAGATGGAGCCCTGACCGCTGCCCCCGCTTCGCGACCCCCTCGGTGCAGCCGGCGTGCCGCCGCAAACCCCCTGCAACTGGTCATCCTGACAGCGCCTCTCCCCGCCCACCTGCCTGTCCGACATTCGGGCTGCAGATTTGACTTAACGGGGGTGACCACCGACAGTCACTGCATGCCAATGCGACTCCCCCTCGGTCTGACCGCTGCATTCATCTTCGGTTCCTCAGCGCTCGCCGCCCAGCAGCCGGCGCCGATGACGGCGCGCGATTCTGCACTCCATGTGCTCAACCGGCTGGCCTACGGGCCCCGCCCCGGCGAAATCGATTCGGTCGCCCGGATCGGAGTCACCCGCTGGATCGACGCCCAAGTCAGCGCCGCCCTGCCGGAACCGGCACTCGATGCCGCCGAGCGTCAGTTTGACCTGCTGCGAATCAGTCCGTCCGAACTGGCCAAGCGGGCCGTCGAAATGGAAAAGCAGCGGCGCGAAGCCAAGAAGATGGCCACCGGCGACGACGACAAGGGTCGGAAGGGTTCCCGCGGCCCCGACGATCGGAAGCGG
>JBDTTF010000313.1:0-14398 GCA_039930765.1 Gemmatimonadota bacterium
TTTGCGCGTCCTTCGCGTTCTCTGTGTCTTTGCGGTTTCAGTTGCCGTTCCGGCCAAGGCAAATGGCCAGACACTCCAGTACTCCGTCGGCCAATGGAACCCCGACTCACTCGGCCATCACCGGGTCGTGGTCCACGTCAGCGACTCGGCCAACGCCGTCATCGCCGACATCCCGTGGCGGCGCCGAGATCCGCATCCCGAACAGGTCGAGGTCACCATCGCCTCTGCCAGGACGGGGGCAGTGGTCAGGAACCAGTTCCGGCTGTCGATCACCCGGGAGCGCGGCATCCTGATCTTCGAGCCGGTGAGCGGCCCCGGCGACTACTATCTCTACTATTTGCCGTATCGCGGTTCGATCCGCTCCAACTATCCCCGTATCAGCTACGCGACTCCCGTCGATTCCGCCGATCCGGCATGGCGCAAGACCATCGGCTTCGGATCGGAGCAGGGAATCGGCACAGGGTTGCCCCGGGCCCGGGTGCTCCGCATCGAAGCATCCAGTGAGTGGGACAGCTTCTTCCCGATGGAGGTGATCGCCACCAGGGCGGAGACCGATGCGCTGGTGGCTCAGGTCGGGAACCGGCCGTTCCTGCTGTTTCCGGAGGATCGGACCCGGGCGGTGCGGATGCACCACGACCTGCCGGCCCGCTGGATCGAGTCGGGACCCAACGGTCCGGTCACCGGATCGGCGCAACGAGGCGAGTGGTACGCCTTTCAGGTCGGGGTGTACGCATCGAAGGCGGACCTCGGTCCGATCGCCGCGAAATTCAGCCCGCTTACCGGTTCCGCCGGCGCCACGATTCCGGCTGCCGCCTTCAGCTGCATCAATCTCAACGGCCGGGATTGGCGTGGGCACTCATTCACCCGTGAGGTCCGTGTCTCCAAGGGCGAGATCTATCCGCTCTGGTGCGGGGTACAGATTCCGGAAGGAGCCCCACCGGGCGAGTATCGTGGCTCAATGCGCGTGACCAGCGGAGCTGGCCGCTCGCAATCGCTCCTGGTCCACTTGTCCGTCTCGCCCGCCTCGGCTGCCCACCATGGCGACGACGACCCCTGGCGGCTCTCCCGCCTGCGCTGGCTCAACTCGACACTGGAGCAGGATGACGGGCTGGTGGCGCCCTACACCGCGATCGAACGCAAAGGCCTGACCCTCTCGCTGCTTGGCCGGGATCTGACACTCGGAACCAACGGCTTGCCGACCAGCTTGCGGAGCTTCTTCACGCCGGCCATGACCGGCATTGGCGCCGAGGCAACGGAACTGCTGCGCCAGCCGGTCAGGCTGGTGGCGCGGAACGCCCACGGGAAGGATCTCGACTGGCAAGGCGGAGTGCCGACGTTCGTGAAGCAGGCCTCAGGGGCCGTGGCATGGACCACCCGGAGCACCGCTGAGGGCCTGCTGCTCGTCGGCAAGGGCCAGCTCGATTTCGATGGCACCATCGAGTACAGCTTCGCGCTGAGGGCTACTCGCAACCTGAATCTGGCCGACGTTCGACTCGACGTTCCACTGGACGATCAGGTCGCCCGGTACGTGATGGGACTCAACCTCCGCGGCAGCCCGCGCCCGCCGAGTTACGACTGGCACTGGGACGTGACTCGCAACCAGGATGCGGTCTGGGTCGGCAGCGTCAACGCCGGGCTCCAGCTCAGCCTCCATGACGACAAGTACGTCCGGCCGCTCAACACCAACTTCTATCAGCAGAAGCCGCTGGTGATGCCGCACTCCTGGTCCAACGGCAGTCGGGGAGGGTGTCATCTCGGCGAAGAGGGCACCATCATCTACCGGGTGAGCTGCTTCAGTGGCGCCCGGACCATGCGGGCGGGGCAGGTCGAGCACTATGACCTCCGCCTGGTGCTGACCCCGTTTCACCCGATCGATCCGGCGGCCCAGTGGAAGACCCGGTTCTTCCATGCCTTTGTGCCGCTCGACAGCGTGGCCAGGATGGGCGCCAACACCATCAACGTCCATCATGCCACCGCCATCAATCCCTGGATCAACTATCCATTTCTTCGGCCCGACACCATGCGGGCCTACATCAAGGCGGCTCATGACCGCGGCATGAAGGTCAAGATCTATTACACGGTGCGCGAGCTCACCACTCGCGCCCCCGAACTCTGGGCCCTCCGCACCCTCGGCGACGAAGTCCTGGCCGACGGTCCGGGTGGCGGCTGGAGCTGGCTCCAGGAGCACGTCGAGGGCAGCTACCTCGGCGGCTGGTTCGTGCCCGAGATCGGGGATGCGGCGCTGGTTACCAGCGGCGTGTCCCGGTGGCACAATTTCTACGTTGAGGGGCTGGCCTGGCTGGCGGCCAATGTCGGGATCGACGGGCTGTATCTCGACGACGTTGCCTTTGACCGGGTCACGATGAAGCGGGTCAGAAAGGCGCTGCTCCGGAACAATCCCGCGGCGCTGATCGACCTGCACAGCGCCAACCAGTACAATCCACGCGATGGCTTTGCCAGCAGCGCCAACCTGTATCTCGAGCATTTCCCGTTCATCGACCGGCTCTGGTTCGGCGAGTACTTCAACTACGACGATCCGCCGGCCACCTGGCTGGTCGAGATGTCGGGCATTCCGTTTGGCCTGATGGGAGAAATGCTCGAGGGCAACGGCAATCCCTGGCGCGGTATGGTGTTTGGCATGACCAACCGGCTGCCCTGGTCCGGTGATCCCCGCGCCATCTGGCGCGAGTGGGATGCCTTCGGTATTCAGGACACCAGGATGCTGGGCTGGTGGCTGCCCGACGGACCGGTGCGTACCGGCCGCGATGATCTGCTGGCCACGACCTATCTCGGGAAGGGCAAGGCGCTGATCGCGCTGGCCAGTTGGGCCAAAGACAGCGTTTCCCAGTCGCTGCAGATCAACTGGACGGCACTCGGCATCGATTCGACCCGGGCCACCATCGTGGCACCGGCCATCGACAGCTTCCAGCCGGCCAGGCAGTTCAAGCCGGGGGAACCGATTCCGGTGGCGCCGGGGAAGGGCTGGTTGCTGGAACTGCGGAACAACTAGGCGATAGGCGATAGGAAGTACACACGAATCGTTTGGTTTCGGTCCGCCGGTCCGCCGGTCCGCCGGTCCGCCAGGTCACGCCTAGAGGACGCCCCCTTCATAGCTTGGCGGTGTCCTTCTCGGAGCGAACCATCCTGGCGACTCTCATCACTCTGACACGATTCCCCCTGCTGGCCATCGTCGTCGCAACCCTGTACCGTGGCTCGGTCACCATCCGCCTGATCGGTGTAGCCGTCCTGCTGATTGGCCTGTTACTCGACTCGGTCGATGGCCTGGTGGCCCGGCGCCGAAACGAGACCAGCCTGGCGGGCAGTGTGCTCGACATCGCAGCCGACCGGACCTATGAGCTGGTGCTCTGGTTCTGCTTCGCAGACCTCGGCCTGATCTCGATGATCATCCCGCTGCTCGTCGTGGCCAGGACCGCACTTACCGACGCCTTTCGCAGCCTCGGCATCGCACATGGTGTCGCACCTTTCGCGCAGGCGCAGAGCAGAATGGCCCGGTTCATGGTGGCCTCGGCCTGGATGCGGACTGGCTACAGCGTGGTCAAGCTGGGGGCTTTCGTCACCCTGGCCCTGATTCCAATTGCCGCTGACCGCGGTGGTGTGCAGCTGGCAGAGTTGGGGGAAGGACTCGCATGGACTGCCCTGGTGCTGTGCCTGGTACGAGGAATTCCTGTGGTGCGCGATGGGCTTGCGCGGCTTGTTCCTGCGCCTGCAGCACCGCATTTCAAGCGGGAGGTGGCAGCCGGGGTGGAACGGCCAGGCTAACGGCCAAACGCCTGGAGCGGCTCGCTTACAGCTGACAGCTGCTTGCTAACGGGCCCTCCAAGTCGGGTCAGCGGTCGACGTAGAAATCGACCCGAGCCGTTCCGGTGCAGGCCGCCACCACATTCGGGTTGCGGCTGCCACCCAGCAGCGCATACAGTTTGGGACAGACTTTGGCGTTGGTCGGATAGGATTTGATGATGGCATACTGGGTGGTCGTCCGGCCCGAGGTCACGGTGAACAGTTGCCACGCCAGCTTCACATCTTTCTGCGTGAATGTAAAATTCGAGGGCAGGAAGACCGCCAGCCCGGCCGGGACCGTACCGGTGCCGGTCGTCGCCGGCCATTTCGTGTTGGATTCGAAGTAGGAAAAGGCCGCGTGCCGGACCACGGTAATGGCGCCGATCAGGCGAGCCGCGGTGGCCCGCTCCTTCAGGGCCTGGGCCTTCGGGATCGCGATCCGGGCCAGGATCCCGATGATCACGATGACGATCATGATTTCCAGCAGCGTAAACCCCCGCCGCCGGCCGCTCACGGCGCCACTCCCGGGCGGACGTCGATGGTGTAGTCCGGCTGACCGGTTGGCGGAACGACCACCGGGAGTGCCATGATCGAGTCGCCGAAGGCCATCCGCAGTTCAAAGCTGGCGCCGCCATTGGCCTGGTAGCGGATATCGCTCGGTTCTGGTCCAAGCTCTCCCAGCGTGCCCGGCAACCGTCCCCGTTCGCGATAAAAGGCCACCATGGCGATCGCCTGCGTCACCATGGTTGATGCCGAGGTGCGGACCGTCAATGCCGGGGGTGGCAGATCGGGCTCGACCGGCTGCAGCCAGGCGGGCGGTGCAATGAGCAGCCAGGCGGCCACCAGCCCGAGCGCGACCAGCGCCGTACCGCGGACGTTTGGCGAGCGCGGGCGGCGTTCGACGGCTGCCGCACGGGCCCGGGCCTGGTCATCCTGCAGCACGCTGTTGAGCGCGCTGCCCAGGTCCTCTGGACCGGGATCGGTGGTTCTGCCCTTGGAGGATTTCATCGGGCCCCCTTCGCGGGATGGAGTACACCGCAATACGTGCTGGCACGCGGCCGGTCGAATCCCGACTCCACTCCGGGCCACCTTCTTCACCCACGAACCTGAAAGCGCTGGGGCGAAGCTGGTCCGGCACCGAGACCTCTCCTCTTGAATCTTGCTGACGGCCAACTGCCGCTCGCTGACAGCCAATAGCGGATTGCGAACGGCAAACCGCTAAAGGCTAAGAGCTAATCGCCCCGCTTCCCCACAACTTCGGCATGATCCGGTACAGCGTCACCCCGCTCAATACGAACACCACCAGCCACATCACCGCCTGCGGCGTCCGGCCGTACAACGCACTCCCCACCCCGAACAGCGCCGAATAAACGAAGCAGCAACCGACGGCCCAGCCGACCAGCGATTGGCTGAAGCTGTCCGGCGATGGGCCGACGCCGGCCTCGGCCATGATCGGCTTCCAGCCGCCGCCGGCCGGGCGCACCAGCCGGTAGAAGCTGACCAGAGTGGCGCGCTCGGTCGGCGGCGTGATCAGCGCCACCGTCACCCAGACCACGGTCGTGGCGGCCACCGTCAGCATCAGGGTGATATGGGACGGCAGTACATGGCCTTCCTTGGCGGCAATGGCAAACCCGGCCGCAATCAGGAACGAACTCGCCATCGCGGCAATCTCGGCCCAGGCATTGATCCGCCACCAGAACCAGCGCAGCAGGTAGAGCAGGCCAGTCCCGGCGCCGATGGAGAGGATCAGCTCAAAGGCGCCCTTGGCAGTGTCGAGCTCGAAGGTCAGCAGCGCGGCGCAGATCATCAGCAGCGCAGTCGTGATGCGCCCGACCAGCACGTAGTGCCGCTCGGTGCCACCGGTATTCAGGAACCGGCGATAGAAGTCGTGCACCAGGTAGCTGGTGCCCCAGTTGAGATGGGTCTCGATGGTCGAGCGGTACGCCGCCAGCATCCCTGCGATCATCAGCCCCAGGAAGCCGGCCGGCAGGAACTTGAGCATGGCGGGATAGGCCATGTCGTTGCCGATCAGCTTGGCGTCGACATAGGGAAAGGTCTGGGCAATATCGGAGAGGTGTGGATACACCACCGTCGAGGCCAGCGCCACGATGATCCAGGGCCATGGCCGGAGCGCGTAATGCATGATGTTGAACAGCAGGGTGCCGGCCACCGCATCCTGCTCGCTCTTGGCCGCCAGCATTCGCTGCGCGATGTAGCTGCCGCCGCCGGGTTCCGCGCCGGGATACCAGACCGACCACCACTGGACCGTGATCGGGATGATGAACACCGACAGCGCCACCGTCCAGTCGCCGAAGTCAGGCAGCAGGTTGAGGGTGCTGGCCGGGATCTGGTGGAACAGCCCCTTCAAGCCGCCCACCGCCGGGTGCTTGAGCGCAAAGTACGCCGTGGCAAAGGCACCCGTGAGGGTAATGCCGAACTGGATCGAATCGGTGACCAGCACACCCCAGAGCCCCGACACCGACGCAAAGAAGATGGTGATCACCGAGCAGACCAGCAGGGTCCGCTCCATCGGCCAGCCCAGCACGATGTTGGCAATCTTGGCCGCGGCCAGGTTGACCGTGGCCATGATGACGCAGTTGAACAGCAGGCCGAGGTAGATGGCCCGGAAGCCGCGCAGGACCGTGGCGGCTTTGCCGGAGTAGCGGATCTCGTAGAACTCGAGATCGGTCAGCACCTTTGACCGCCGCCACATCTTGGCGTAGAAGAAGACGGTCGCCATTCCCGTCAGCAGGAACGACCACCAGAGCCAGTTGTCCGCCACCCCGTTTTCCCGGACCATGTTGGTCACCAGGTTCGGGGTGTCGGTGCTGAACGTGGTGGCCACCATCGAAATGCCGATCAGCCACCAGGGTGCCGCTCGGCCAGAAGTGAAGAATTCGGTGGTGCTGGACCCGGCCCGCTTGGCGAAGAACAGCGCCGGCAGGAACGACACGACGATGGAAATGCCGATGATGACCCAGTCGATCGTGGCGAGCTGCATCTGGTCTCCGGGGAGGGGTCGTGGGGAAAGCACCGGAACGATAAGGCCGGGTGCGGCTGAATCAAGCCTGCACGCTGGGCTCCGGCGCCGAGCGGCGTTACTCTTGGTGGCGGACGGGCAGACCCGTCCGCTTCACCTCAATTCATCAGCTGGGGGCGCGTCTTTTCATGGCGATTCTGGTCACCGGCGGTGCCGGATTCATCGGCAGCCACACCTGCCTCGAGCTGCTCCGGGCCGGCCGGGAAGTGGTGGTGGTCGACAACCTGTCCAACAGCAACCCCGAATCGCTGATCCGGGTCCAGGCGCTGGCCGGCAAGCCGCTCGATTTTCACGAAGTGGACATCATGGACGCTGACGGACTGGACCGGGTCTTTGCCCGGCAACCGGTCGACGCGGTCATTCACTTCGCCGGCCTCAAGGCGGTCGGTGAATCGGTCGGGGTCCCGTTGCGCTATTACCAGAACAACGTGACCGGCACCCTGGTGCTCTGCGAGGTGATGAAGAAGTACGCGGTCAACACCATGGTGTTCAGCTCCTCCTGCACCGTCTACGGTGATCCCGCCCGGGTCCCGATCCTCGAGAACTTTCCCCGCTCGGCCACCAACCCCTATGGCCGCTCCAAGCTGATCATCGAGGACATCCTCAACGACCTGATCCGGGCCGAGCCGTCCTGGCGGATCGCGCTGCTGCGCTACTTCAATCCGGTCGGCGCCGACCCCAGTGGCCGCATCGGCGAGGATCCCAACGGCATACCGAGCAACCTGCTGCCCTATATCTCGCAGGTGGCGGTGGGCCGGCTCCAGTCGCTCAACGTCTACGGTGGCGACTGGCCGACGCGGGACGGCACCGGTGTCCGTGACTACATCCACGTCGTGGATCTGGCCCACGGGCATCTCAAGGCGCTCGACCGCCTGCAGCAGGGCCCCGGAATTGTCACCTGCAACCTCGGCACCGGCATCGGCTACAGCGTGCTGGAGGTCGTTCGGGCCTTTGAACAGGCCAGCGGCCGCAAGGTGCCCTACCGGACCGTGGCCCGCCGCCCCGGTGATATTGCCGAGGCCTGGGCTGACCCGACGTATGCCAGGACCGAGCTCGGCTGGTCCGCCACCCGGGACATCCTGGCCATGTGCACCGATGCCTGGCGGTGGCAGTCGAACAACCCCACCGGTTATGCCTGAAGTGTTGATGGCTTACGGTTCAGCGGTTCACGGTTCAACAGTATTTCCTCCCGTGTACCGTGTACCGTGAACCGCGCACCGTGAACCGTGAACCCCGTACCGTGAACGACCAATCCCGACCGGCCTCCTTACTGAAGGTTCACCAATGACGGTCGGGCAAACCCCCACAACCAAGCCGCCGCAACCGGCCGATATCGAGGCGCTGCTCACGCCCCTCCTCGATGCGGCCTACGGCACCGCCCTCCACCTGACCCGGGAGCCCGCCGACGCCGAGGACCTGGTGCAGGAGGCGGTGCTGCTGGCGGTCCGCGGGTTCAAGTCATTCGAGCCGGGAACCAATTTCAAGGCCTGGTTCTTTCGTATCATGGTCAACGCGTTCTATTCGAAGTACCGCAAGCAGAAGCGTCAGGGCACCCAGGTCGAGCTGGAGGACGCTCCCGAGCTCTATCTCTACAACCAGACCGACGCCATCGGGCTGCATTCCCGGGTCGAGGACCCGGCCAGCAGCCTGATGAACAAACTGGACACCGAGTCGGTGAGCGCCGCCATCGCGGCGCTGCCGGAGGAATACCGGATGGTCGCCACCCTCTATTTCATGCAGGACCTGTCGTACCAGGAGATCGCCACCATGCTCGAGATCCCGGTGGGCACCGTGCGCTCCCGCCTGCACCGGGCCCGGCGGCTGCTGCAGCAAGCCCTCTGGAAAGTGGCCGAGGACCGCGGCATTGTCCGGGCGTTGGCCGATGCGGCCCGGGAGCCCGCGTGATGGAACGGTCCTTGAGCTGCGAGGAGGTCTTGCTGCGGCTGGATGACTATCTCGACCGGGAGCTGTCGGCCGACGAGATGGCGCTGGTCGCGGCACATCTGGCCGACTGTGCCGTCTGCGCCTCCGAGCAACGTTTTGAGGCCGGGGTGCTCGCTTCCATCAAGGACAAGCTGCGCCGGGTCCGCATGTCAGACACGATGAGGGCCCAGATCCTCGCCCGGTTACGGCACCCCGACTCGCCGTGACCGCCCGGCGCCCGGACACTGCTCGTCCCTGAACGGTAGCGGTCCCCTCGCCCGCGGGATATTTTCCGGCCCGATGCCCGCCGTTTACCTCTCTGCCCCTCGGCTCCAATCGCTCGACGTCTTCCGCGGCCTGACGGTCGCGGCCATGCTGCTGGTCAACAATCCCGGCAGCTGGGAGCACATCTATCCACCGCTTGAACATGCGGCCTGGAACGGCTGGACTCCCACCGATCTGGTCTTCCCCTTTTTTCTGTTCATCGTCGGCGTCGCGATCCCATTCTCGCTGGGACGGCGGCTCGAGCTGGGAGTTGCCCGCAGCGCCCTCATCGGCCGAATCGTCTTGCGGTCACTGCTCATCGTCCTGCTGGGCATCCTGCTCAACGCCATTCCCCACTTCGACTGGGCCACGCTTCGGCTACCCGGGGTGCTGCAGCGGATCGGCGTGGTCTACCTGCTCGCGGCGCTGATTTACCTCGGCACCGGATGGCGCGGCCAGCTGGCGGTCTGCGCGCTGCTGCTGATTGGCTATTGGCTGGCCATGACGATGATTCCCGTTCTGGGAGTCGGTACCGGGTCGCTGACGATCGAGGCCAATCTCGCCCAGTACCTCGACTCGCGGATCTTCGGGACCCACATGTGGCGGGCAACGTGGGATCCCGAGGGGCTGCTCAGTACCGTGCCCGCGGTCGGCAGCGCCCTCCTGGGCATCCTGGCCGGCAGCTGGCTCCGCACCGATCGATCCGGCGCCGAGAAGCCGCTGGGCCTGTTTCTGGTGGGCGGCTGCGGCATCATCGCGGGGATGGTCTGGGATCACTGGTTTCCGATCAACAAGAATCTCTGGACCAGCAGCTATGTCCTGTTCACCGCTGGAATCGCGGCCCAGCTGCTCGGGGGCCTGTATGCTGTCGTGGACCTCAGGGGTCACCGCAGCTGGGCAGGTCCCTTCTTTGTGCTTGGCAGCAACGCCCTTCTGGTGTTCGGACTATCTGGACTGCTGGGGCGGGTATTGATCAATCTGATGGTGGGCAGTGGCTCGGAGCGGATGGGGCTGGGCGGATGGATCTATACCCGGATCTTCGTGCCGTGGGCCGGAGCGTTGAATGGCTCCCTGGCCTATGCAGTGGCAATGGTGCTGCTGTTCATGCTGATCCTGCTGGTGCCGTATCGGCGGGGCTGGTTCCTGCGGTTCTAGTCCTGGCTCAGGCTCAAGGCCGGGACACCGTTGGTAGTGCCGTTATGCGCCGGCCAGCTTTCCCAGGTCAGCCCGCACTTGGTGACGAAGTATTCGACCGGATGTCCGGTCCGCTCCAGCAAGGCGTGCAGCATCTCGTGCCGCACAACCAGTTCATTATCAAGGTAGTTTCCGGCCAGGGTAATCCGATTCCTGTTGCCGTCATGGTTCCACAGTCCCACCACCGTGCCGACGGCTGACGGGAAGGTCGAAACCCCGGGGACCTGATAGAATTCAATATTGTTGAAATTGCCGCTCAGACCTGAGCACTGCTCGGTGGCCGACCACCAGGCCTGATATTCGGCAGGTGCCGTGACCGCTGCGGAACCAGCTACATCCGCCGAAGGCTCGGTCGCGCAGGCTCCGGTTGCCAGGGCCAGGGCCAGACTCAACACCACGCCGGAGCGGCGGGCCAGGCTACCAGGGCAATTCAGGGCTGCAGACAACTGTTTCATGGGCGCCTCAGTGGGTCAGCTATCAAAATTCTTACAGTAACCCATAGAGCGACTTCCAAGCCAATTGAGACCGCTAAATGCCGCAACGACTTACAGTTCTGGTGTCAAAAAATAGACGGTGGGTGTGGGCCCCGATGCCACAACAAAACGATCGGTCCTGGCTGGTTTCCAGCGCCGACTGGAGCCCGTCAGGAGTCGGAGTTCAATGCTGATTCGGATTCTGTTCGGGCTGTCGTTGCTCGGCTCCCAGCGACCGGTCCAGGCGGCCGATTCGGTTCGGGCCACTCCGACGCTCGTGGTCTTCATTGCCGTCGACCAGATGCGGGGCGATTACATCGAGCGGTACCAGAAGGAATGGCGGGGTGGCTTTCGGCGCATCATCCACAGCGCTACCTGGTACCCGAATGGCTTGCAGGATCACGCGATCACCGAAACCGCACCTGGACACTCGACCATGCTGTCGGGCCGCAATCCGGGCCACGTCGGTATCGTCACCAACCAGTTGGGAGTTCCTGATCCCACAACCAGGCTGCTGGAGGTTGCCGGCACCGGCGCCTCTCCGCGGCGGATTGTCGGCACCGAGTTCTTCGACTGGCTGAAGGCGGCGGACCCCGCTGCCAGGGTGTTGTCGGTCTCGCGGAAAGACCGTGGCGCGATTCTCCCGGTCGGCCATTCCATGGGGGAGGTCTTCTGGTATGCCAGCGACCGGTTTTCCTCCTCGACCTACTACTTCCCTGACTCATTGCCCAGCTGGGTTCGGGCCTTCAATGCCCGGCCGTGGGCCAAAGCGCTGGCGGGACACCGCTGGTCACTGCTGGAACCGGCCAGCCACTATCTCGAAGTCGACGACCGCAACTACGAAAACGATGGCTCGAACCGGACCTTTCCCCACAAGCTGCCGCTCACGGCCCATGCCCTGGCACTGGCCCTGCCCAACTATCCATGGATGGACTCGTTGACGGCGGCATTTGCGCTCGAAGGGGTCCGGAGCCTCAAGTTGGGACAGGGCCCGCACACCGATCTGCTGGTCGTTTCATTCTCGGCCACCGACTATGTCGGTCACGCCTTCGGGCCTGATTCCCGTGAGATCCACGATCAGCTGCTCCGGCTCGACAGGACGATCGGCCGGATGGAGGACAGCCTGGCCCGCCTGGTCCCCGGCCGGCGGATCCTCTACGCCCTGACCGGCGATCATGGCGTGACCCGGTTTCCCGAGGCGCTGGTGGCGGAAGGCAAACTGGGCGGTCGGGTGTCGCTCGCGTCCCTGGTTCGTGGCTTCAACGATTCACTCCAGACCAGGCTGGGCAGTGATCCTCATCTGTCGTTCGAGAGCGGGCTGGTGATGGGAGACATTGCGGCACTCCGCAGCGGTGGTATCGACCCCGACACCGTCGCCGCGCGCCTGGCCGTGGCGGCCCGGCAGCTCAATGGAGTGCGAAAGGTCTACACCATGCGGTCGCTGGCCCAGGCGCCCGACTCAGACGTGGACGCGAGCCGCTGGCGCCGCTCGCTGCCGGACTCGCTGGCGTGGCTGGTCTGCGCCTCGACCAACCCCGGCTGGATCTGGTCCACCGAGCCGGGGTACACCACCCATGGCACCACCAATCAGGACGACGTGAACGTGCCAATTGCCTTCTGGGGAATGGGTATATCCAGGACCCGCTCATCCCGGGCGGCCCGCACCGTCGACATCGCGCCCACGCTGGCGGCGCTGATCGGGATCAAACCGCTGGAGCCGCTCGACGGTGTTCCCCTGCCCGAGGTTGTGACCGTGCCACCCCTTGGCCGCCCGTGAACGACGCTCATCCATCGCTGCCGTGCTATCCGTGCCCGCATCAGTCGGCCTGCTGCTCCTGGGGGGTCACGCTCAGTCCGGAAGAGGCCGAGGCGCTGGGCTCGCGCCACGGGCGGGACAAGATGTACCTCACCCGCTGGGGGGAATGGCGGACCCGGATCAGGCAGGGTCGCTGTGTGTTCCTGGTGGCCAACGGCTGCACCATTCACAAGGACCCGAGCTATCCTGCGGTCTGCCGCGGCTTTCCCTGGACCGATGTCGAGACCGGTGGACCGTACCAGTACGATCAGACCATCTGCCCCGAATTCCTGGTTCGGCCGGAACTGGTTCAGATCGATCGGCAGCGGCGGACCGCCAACCGCGGGCAGTAAACAGCGAAAAGCGAACAGCGAAAAGAGAAAAGCGAAAAGCGAAAAGCGAACAGGGAAAAGCGAACAGGGAAAAGCGAACAGCGAAAAGAGAAAAGCGAACAGCGAAAAGCGAACAGGGAACCGGGACGACCCACCGGGGCACCAGCACTGATTTCATTTCACCAACAACTCATGAGCCAGAGGTTCGACAGATGCATGTTCACCTTGGATGGCCCGCCCGACATTCTGTCCTGCTCGCGCTGTCAGGCCTCCTGACCATGGGGGTTCAGTCCGCCACCGCTCAGGACGATGCGGCCCTGACCCACGCCCGGGCCCTGCTGACCCGGACCCCGGTCATCGACGGGCACAACGACCTGCCATGGGTCATCCGGGAAAACAAGAAAGCCCCGATGGATGTGGCGGCCTACGACCTCAGCAAGACCACACCCGGGATGACCGACATTCCCCGGCTCCGGGCGGGGCTGGTGGGCGGCCAGTTCTGGAGCATCTACGTACCCGGCGAGGTCAAGGACAGCGGCTACGCCAGGATCCAGCTCGAGGAGTTCGACATCGCTCGTCGGATGATTGCCCGCTACCCCGACGCGCTGGAACTGGCCCTCACCGCTGACGACATCGAGCGGGCCATCAAGCGGCATCACGTCGCCTCGCTGCTGGGCATGGAAGGGGGCCACGCCATTGAGAACAGCCTGGGCGCGCTGCGGATGTACTACGCCATGGGCGCCCGCTACATGACGCTGACCCACAACGTCACCCTCGACTGGGCCGATGCGGCCCTCGATGAGCCCAAACACGGCGGGCTGACCGACTTCGGCCGCGAAGTGGTCCGCGAGATGAACCGCCTCGGCATGCTGATCGACCTGTCTCACGTCAGCCCCGGCACCATGAGCGATGCGCTGTCGACCACGGTGGCCCCGGTGATCTTCTCGCATTCTTCGGCCCGGGCGCTGGTCGACTACCCCCGCAACGTGCCCGATTCGATCCTGGCCCGGCTGCCGGCCAATGGCGGAGTGGTCATGGCCACCTTCGTTCCGGGATTCGTGTCGAACAAGGTCCGGCTGGCCGAGCAGGCGGAAGAGGATGCGCTGAAGCCGATGCTGGCCGGTGTCACCGACACGGCGGAGCGGACCCGGATCACCAAGACCTATCATGACGCGCACCCGTGGCCCAATGCCACGATTGCCGATGTGGCCGATCACATCGAGCACATCCGGAAGGTGGCGGGCGTCGATCACGTCGGCATCGGCAGCGACCTCGACGGCATCGACTACGGGCCGACCGGGCTGGAGGATGTCTCGAAGTTCCCCAACCTGTTCGCCGAACTGATCCGGCGGGGCTGGAGCGATGCCGATCTGTCGAAGCTGGCCCAGGGCAATGTGCTGCGGGTGCTGCGTCAGGCGGAGGCGGTTGCCAAGAAGCTGCAGGCGGAGCGGGAGCCGAGCACCAAGACCATCTCGAAATAGGGTGGAAGGAGGATGGCGGAAGGAGGAGAGGACAAGCAGTTCGGTCCCCTCCTCCTTCCTCCCTCGCTTCTGCCTCACCTTCCTCCCCAATGTCCTCA
>JBDTTF010000314.1:0-24043 GCA_039930765.1 Gemmatimonadota bacterium
GATTCTTGCCTGACGTCTGGGTGCCCGAGGCTGAGTCGGGACGATCCGCGCTCGTAGGTGGCTCATGCCGTTTGTTAGCCGCAGAAGGCCGCGGACGTTGAATAGCCACGGATGAACACGGACCAACTACGGCCACGGAATGACACGGACTGCTCCGAGTCACGCCTCAATCGCGCATCGTTGAGCGGAAACTCGCTTTTGTTGTTACCCACAGCATCGATTCTTGCCTGACGTCTGGGTGCCCGAGGCTGAGTCGGGACGATCCGCGCTCGTCCGTGGCTCATGCCGTTTGTTAGCCGCGGTTGAACAGCCACGGATGAACACGGACCGTTCCTTGGCACTCTGGGGGTCCGAATCGTACGTCAAGAGATTATTTTTCTGTTAACATCAAACGCCATTCTCACCAGGCGATTCGATCCGGGGGCATGTGTCGAAACGATCCGCGCTCGTCCGCGTTCATCCGCGGCCAAAGCATTTTCGTTTTTTTCGGTATCCGTCCATGGTTGGTGTGCTTTTTCTTGTATTGGGAGGATCGGTGTCCGCTCAAGTCCCATCGAAGGTCGAACAGCAACTGGCGGCTCATATCGACGCGCACCTCGCCGACGGCACCGCGCTGCTCGAGCGGGCGGTCAATATCAACAGCGGTACCATGCACTTCGAGGGCGTCAAGAAGGTCGCGGACCTGTTCCGTGCCGAATACGAAGCCCTTGGATTCACAGTGCGGTGGGTTGATGGCGCGCCGTTTCAGCGGGCCGGTCACCTGATCGCCGAGCATGGCACCAAGGGGCCTAAGGTCCTGCTGATCGGTCACATGGACACCGTGTTCGAGGAGGACAGCCCCTTTCAATCGTTCAAATGGGTGGGTGACACCGCCGCGGCTGGTCCCGGCGTCACCGACATGAAGGGTGGCGACGTGATCATGATCCAGGCCCTCAAGGCGCTGAAGGCCGCCGGACTACTGGATCGGCTTCGGGTCACCGTGGTCCTGACCGGCGATGAAGAGAACACCGGCGAGCCGCAGGCAGTGGCAAGACAGGCGCTGCGCGACGCGGCCCATGGCGCCGACTACGCTCTGGGCTTCGAGGATGCCGATGGCGATCCGCGCCACATCGTGATCGGCAGGCGCGGCACGGTGGCCTGGATGCTCAAGGTCCACGGCATGCCCGCGCACTCGTCGCAGATCTTCCGGCCCGAGAACGGCCCAGGCGCGATCTACGAGACCGCCCGGATCCTCAACGAATTCCGGCTCAAGCTCGGCGGCGATCCGCTGGTGACCTTCAATCCAGGCGCGATCGTCGGCGGGACGACGGTTACCTACGATGTTGCCCAGTCCCGCGGGACGGCCTTTGGCAAGGACAACGTGATTGCTGGACAGGTCATCGTCACCGGGGATCTTCGAACCATCTCCACCGAGGCACGGGAAAAGGCCAAGAATACGATGCGCCAGATTGTGGCCGACTCGATGCCGCACACTGGTGCAGAGATCAGTTTCGAGGACGGCTATCCACCGATGGCGCCGACCGACGGCAACCGGAAACTGCTGGCCATGATCGACCAGGTCAGCCAGTCGCTCGGCCAGGGGCCGGTGACGGAGGTCGATCCCAGTCGGGCCGGGGCCGCCGACGTGTCGTTCGTGGCGGACCTGGTGCCGGCGGTGATCGACGGCCTCGGTCTCAAGGGGAGCGGTGGACATACGGTCCTCGAAATCGCCGACATGCGAACCTTTCCGGTTCAGATCAAGCGCACGGCGTTGCTGCTGGCCAGGCTGGCCAAGTAAGCAGCAGCCACGGATGAACACGGACGTTGAACAGCCACGGATGAACACGGACCGTTCCGGGGCGCGCCTGCAGCAAGAATCGCCAGGCAGAGTTCTAGTTCTTGTTGTTAACAACAAGATCGCACCTTGCCTGTCCCAGCGGATGTCAAGCGTGATTCGGAACGATCCGTGCTCGTCCGTGTTCATCCGTGGCCAATGCTGTTGCGGCCGCAGATAAGCGCAGAAAGACGCAGGTAGGAATTCAGCCGCGGAAGAACGTGGACTTTGAACAGCCACGGATGAACACGGACCGCCCCCAGCCATGCATGGAGTACGAATCGTCCAGTCGAATTCGCTCTTGTTGTTCACAGCAGCAACGGTTCTTACCTGAGACTTCGGATTCCGAGAATGGATCGGAACGATCCGCGCTCGTCCGTGGCCAATGCTTTTCGTGCCGCAGGCGAACGCAGAAAAACGCAGGTAGGACACTGCCGCGGAAGAACACGGACTTTGAACAGCCACGGATGAACACGGACCGCCCCCAGCCATGCATGGAGTACGAATCGTCCAGTCGAATTCGCTCTTGTTGTTCACAGCAGCAACGGTTCTTACCTGAGGCTGCGGATTCCGAGAATGGGTCGGAACGATCCGCGCTCGTCCGTGGCCAAAGCTTTTGCTTCAGTCGAAGGAAAGCCTCCATTGGCGACTGCCACCGGAGGCTTGATTGTATCTGGTTGTCCTGCCCCCCTGCCCCCCTGCCGCTCAGTCTTCCTCTTTCAGGCACTCATCCAGAATCGCCAGGCCGGTATCGACATCGTACTCGTCGAGCACCAGCGGCGGGGCGAATCGGAAGGTGCTCTTGCCGCAGCCCAGCAGCAGCAACCCCTTCTTGAAGGCCCGTTCGGTCAGCCGGTCGATCAGCTCGGGATAGGGCTCGCGAGTCTTGCGGTCCTTGACGAACTCTACGCCGATCATCAGTCCGCGGCCCCGGACATCGCCGATCACGGCGTACTTCTCTTGCAGCTTGCGTGATCCGGCCAGCAGCCGCTCACCCATCGTGTTGATCTGCGGCAGCAGCGGCTCGATGACGTCGAGTGTAGCCAGCGCCGCCGCGACGCACACCGGGTTGCCGCCGAAGGTGCTGCCGTGAGCCCCGGACTCCCAGGTCATGATCGATTCCTTGGCGATCATGGCGCCGATCGGCATCCCGCTGGCCAGCCCCTTGGCCGTGATCAGCATGTCCGGCTCGACGCCTTCCCAGTCCGCCGCCCACCACTTGCCGGTCCGGCCCACGCCGCTCTGGACTTCATCAAACACCAGCATGATGCCGTGCTTGTCGCACAGCTCGCGCAGCGCCGTGAGGAAGCCGACCGGCGGAATCACGTAGCCGCCCTCGCCCTGGATCGGCTCGAGGAAGATGCCGGCCACGTCCTCGGGATGGATCTGCCGGGTGAACAGGTCCTCGATGGCGCCCAGCGAATAGCTCATCGCGGCGGCGTCACCACCGAGCTTGTACGGATTGGCGTACGGCACGTGGTAGACCTCGGGCAGCAGCGGGCCGAAGTGGGCATGCTGCTTGACCTTGCTGGACGTCAGGCTCATGGCACCGTAGGTCCGGCCATGGAACGACTGATGAAAGGCGATCAGCCCGGAGCGCCGCGTGTGATTGCGGGCCAGCTTGATGGCCGCCTCCACTGCCTCGGTGCCGGAGTTGGACAGGAAGGTCCGCTTCTTGGACTTGCCCGGCGCCAGCTTTGCCAGACGCTCGGCCAGAGCCGCAAAACCCTCGAAGTAGAAATCGGTGCCGCAGATGTGGAGGAACTTGTCCGCCGCATCCTTGATGGCGCCGACCACCTTCGGGTGGTTGTAGCCGGTCGATGACACGGCAATGCCGGCCATGAAGTCGATGAACCGGTTGCCATCGACATCCTCCACCATGGCCCCCTTACCCCCGGCGATGACGAGAGGGTACTCCTTGATGTAGGAGGTCGAAGTCCACTCTGCGTCCCGGGCCACGATGGCCTTGCCCTTAGGACCTGGCGGAGCGACGAGGATGCGGGGGTAGTCACGAGTTGCCATGGGAGACTCGAAAGCTGAAGTATGAAAAACGGAGAGTGGAGAGAGGAGAGGGGCTGCTCCGAGCGCTTTTCCCCTCTTCTCTCTCCCCTCTGCTGCAGTTCAGGCGTGCTGTTCCGCGGCGGCCGCGGCCATCTCGGCGCCATGCTCCCGCCACCACTGCTGGCCGGCCTCGGGGAGCAGGTAGATCGGGTCGAAGTACTCGTACTTCCGGGTCAGCGCTTCCGGATCATCCCACTCGATGCCGTTGAGATAGTTCTTGGTCCAGTAGCTGATGCCCTTGTCCCGGTCGTACTCGGCCAGCTGGTGGATCCAGCGCTTGCCCACGAACGGCACGTCGCAGACCACCCGTGGAGTGGCAAAGCCGGGCAGATAGCCCATGATGTCGTGCTGGAGCTGCTGGGCCTCGGACACGCCGAGCCGCCAGTGCTCCGAGTTGGGGATCATGTCGCACATGTAGAAGTAGTACGGCATGACCTTGGCGTGGTCGAGCAGCATGAAGCAGAGATCCAGCAGGTCCTTGCTGGTGCTGTTCACGCCGCGCAGCAGGACGCCCTGGTTCCGGACATCCCGGAAGCCCATGTCGAGCAGCTTGCGGGTGGCTCGGCCAAGCAGCGGGGTGACCTGCTGAGCATGATTCACGTGGGTGTGCAGTGCCAGGTCGACGCCGCGGGCCACCGACTTCTTGGCCAGCCGGTCGAGCCCCTCGAGGATCGAGTCCTGGAGGAAGTGCTGCGGCAGGCCGGCGAGCCCTTTGCTGGCCAGCCGGATGTCCCTGATGTTATCGATGTCGAGCAGGGCCGAGACGAACGGCTCGAGGGTAGTCATCGGCAGGTTGGCAATGTCGCCACCGGAGACCACCACGTCACGCACCGAGGGAGTGGCACGGAGGTAATCGAGGATCTGCTGGTGCCGTTCCTTCTGCGGGGTGACGAACTTGAGCTTGTCGACCTGCGGCACGTCGTTGCCGACCAGGTCCATCCGGGTGCAGTGCCCACAGTACTGGGGACAGGTCGACAGCAGCTCCGCCAGCACCTTGGTCGGGTACCGGTGGGTCAGTCCTTCCACCTTCCACATCTCGGCTTCATGCAGGCTGTCCCGCGAGGCCATCGGGTGATTGGCCCAGTCGGTCCGGCGGTCGGCCAAGGCGGGCGCCATGTAGCGGCGCACCGGATCGGCCCAGAGATCCGCCGTGTCCATCGTGTTCAGCATGTGGGGCGGGATCAGCATCGACATCGTGGCGCGCTCTTCATGGTCCCGCCCGATGCTCTGGGCCAGGCTCTCGGGCAGGAGGCTGCCGAAGACCGCGGCAAACTCCTTGAGGTTCTTGACCGTGTGGCGGCGCTGCCAGAGCGCGCTTTCCCACTCTTCAGTGGTGACCCCCTTGAAGCCGGGCAGGCGAGTCCAGTCCGGCTCGACGAACGGGCGGGCCGACGGATAGACGAACGGCTGCTTGTTCGAGGGGGCGGTGAGATTGGGATGATTCATCTGGACCTGCCGGTTCGAGACGGACGCGCGAGCCGCGACGCCTCTATATATGAGGTGGGGCGCGGCTCAAATCGGCAATTGACTAAACAAGATTAATATATAATATATGATCCTGCAAGTGGCTCATCCTTCTATACCTGGAACCAAGGCTGCCGGACTTTGAATCTCGATCATGTGCTTGCCAGGCTGGCCAAGACTCCACGTCGCCAGGCCACCCACGAAATCGTGGCGGCGGTGCTCCGGGAGGCCATTGCCACCGGCCAACTCCGTGGCAATCAGCCACTTCCGCAGGATGAGATTGCCAGCCAACTTCGCGTCAGCCACATCCCGGTCCGGGAGGCGTTGCGGCAGCTGGAATCGGAAGGGCTGGTCACCTACCAGGCCAACCGGGGCGCCACAGTCCGGGCATTGACCACCGACGAAATCCGCGAGATCTACGAAATCCGGGCCACGCTGGAAACCGCGGCCGTGCGGCGCGCCACGCCTTTGCTCACCACTGATGCGCTGGTCCGGGCCCGGAAGATTCTCGATCAGGCAGAGTCGGCCAGCGATGACGCATTGTGGGGTTCGCTCGATGTCGAATTCCACCAACTGGTCTACGATCTCGAGCTGCGTCCGCGGCTGCAGGAGTTGATCACCAGTCTGCTGCGGCGGGTCGATCGCTACTGGCTGTCACAAGGGTTGATGCTCAAGCATCGGGCTGCCTTTGATGCTGAGCATCGGGCGCTGCTGGCGGCGATCGAAGCCCGGGATGGAGAACTGGCGGCTGAGGTACTCGAGGCGCATTTGGTTGGGGCGTCGGAGCTGCTGGTCAATGAGCTGGAGTCGGTCGAGGCACAGGCGAGTGTGGTGGGGGCTGGGTTCAAGGCGTCGTAATGCAATCCCACACAACGGGAGTTCGGATGCGGAACCGAATGGTATGGCTGCCCACGCTTGCCACGGCGGCGGTACTCGGGCTGGCCTGCAGCAGCGATTCGACCGCACCGCCACCACCGCCGGCGGGCCACTACCAGTCGATCGAAGTGGGGGACACGATCTCGTCGTCGGTGGCCGGCTCCGATTCGAGCTGGTACGTCTTTCACGCGCCGATGGATGGCCAGGCGCAAGTGTACATGCAGGTCACCAGCTCGCCGTTCCAGTTCCGCGCGTCGGTGGGCGATTCGGGCATCAGCGTCTTCACAGATTTCGGTGGCAGCGGCTCCAGCCGGCCCCTGCTCAGCAACGGGAGCGTGCCCTTCCCGGTTCATGCCGGCGAAGCGATCGCGATCAAGATTCGCAATCAGACGTCAGCCGGCTTCGAACTTCGGCTGTTCGTGGCAGTCTTTTCGTCCGCTCCGGAGCACACCCCGGACACCCTGATCGTCGGCCAGGTCTACGAGACCGAGACCATTCCGCTCTCGGCCGACCAGGACGTCTTCCATTTCCATGGCATTGCCAGTCATTTCTACTCGGTTGCCATTCAGCCGATTCACACCGTTGCACCCGGCCTGTTTCGGGTTCAGTGGTTCGACTCGGCGGGAACTTTTCTGGGCGAAGCAGCCGCGGGCAGTGCCGATACCGCGCTCGATGCCAATACCACCTTTCCGCTCGAAGCCCTCACGAACCGCCTCTACACCATCAAGGTGGATTACGGCAACGAGTTCATGCCCGGCGCGGCCCTGCGGCCCGGCGGCTACCGGTTGAAGGTCCGGGATATCCCTGCCACCGTGGAAACCGGCGATTCGGTGCTCGTCCCAAACGATACCCTGGTCTCCGCTCTGGAAACGACCGCCGACGTCGATCAGTTCGTGCTCCAGGGGCACGCCGGCGATTCGGTCATCGTATTCGTGCAGTCGGCTATCACCGGTCCCCAGGCCGGGACGGTCACCCAGCTCTACTCGCCTGAGGGCGCTCTGGTGACGGGCGAAGTCCTCGCCACCGGGGACACCGGCTTGTTCCAGCACGGCCTGGGCCTCATCACGTTCGCGGAGACCGGCACCTATCACGTCCTGGTGCGCGGCGCCGATCCCAAGGACCGTGGCAGCTACAAGCTGTACGTCTATCCGATCGATCACGCGCCGGAGAATGTCTCTGCCACGTTGACTCCCGGCGACACGGTGAGCGGAGAGACGATCGAGCTGGCCGGAGACGAGGATGTCTTCCATTTCTCCGCGGAGGCCGGTCAGTATTTCAATCTCTTTGCGCAGGTGACGGCGCCGAGCGGCCCGCCGCTGCAGCTCCTGGTGTATGACACCGGTGACACGGCGTTCAAGGCCGCGTCGACCGAGCCAGGACCCGGCGGTTTATTCGATCACGGAAGTGGTCGATTCCAGGCGACGGGCTCCGGGAGATATACGGTCCGGGTGAGCGCCCCCACTGGCGCGCGCAACTATCCCTATCGTCTCTATCTCTACCAGATCGACACGCTACCCGAGCACACGCCGGCCAATCTCGCGGTCGGGGACAGCATCGTGGGTGAGCGGCTCGAGCTGCCGGGCGATATTGATCTGTATCATCTCACCTCGACCGGGTCGGACGCGATCAGCCTGCGGGCCCGCAAGGCCGACACTGACCCGAGCCGGTTCTACCTGACCATCAGCAATCAGTCGGGTGACTTCATCTATGGAGACGCGCTGCCGTTCCAGGCCGATTCGGCTGGAGACTCTGTCGGAGTCGCGGTTGGCTTTCCGGCACCGGCGGGCACGTACGTGATGCGAGTGACGGACGAGTTCGGAATTTCACGGCCGGGCGCTCGCTACGATCTCAGCACGGTGGCGGTGTCCTACGCACCGGAAGGTGTGCCATCCGTCATCGTGCCGGGGCAGGTGATCAACGAATCCCTGGCGCCCTACGGCGACAACGACCTGTATCACTTCACAGCCGGCGTCGGCCAGGCATTCGATCTGCTGGTCGATTCCCTGCCCGGGCACGCGATTCCGACATTCATCGTCCAGCAGCCCGACCAAGCCGTTGTCACGACGCTGAACAGCGACCTGCACACACTGCACACCTCGCGATTCGATCCAGCGGTGACTGGCACGTATTCAGTCCTGGTTGCCCAGGGCACCGGGCCGTACAGATTTCACCTGGCCCTGGTGGACACACTGCCTGAACATGTCACGGCGGCCCACAGCATTGGGGATTCGGTGGTTGGAGAAGCCATCGACACACCGGGCGATGTGGATCGCTACACGTTTTCGGGCACTCCGGGCAGTGAAGTCGTCATCTGGGCACGGCCGGTGCCGTTCCCGACCGGTGACCCTCGTTTTCTCACCCAGTTGCTGGCCTCCTCCGGCGATTCCGTGGCCGCGCAGGCCTACTATCTCGCGTCGACTCTCGATCCGGTGATCGTACCGGCCAGCGGGCAGCTGCGAATCCAAATTGAGCAACAGCGGTACGGTGATGGCGTGCCATTCACGGCAGTGGGACCGTATGTCCTCATGGTGTCCGTGGTCAATCGGGCCCCCGAGACTGCGCCGGCCGCACTCACCCTGGGTGATACGGTCAAGGCCGAATCAATTGACCGGATTGGTGACGTCGACGAATTCAGCTTCTCAGGCGCCGCGGGGCAGGCCGTCCACCTTTATTCGCTTCCCAATGTCGCCGCGACGCTGATCGATCAGTCGACCTTGCAGGTGGTCGGTGCAACGTCTGCCAATAACTCGGCCGGGGACTTTACCCTGCCCAGGACTGGCACCTACCTGGTTCGGGTGACAGGTGGGGATAACTGGAATGCCACCGGGCCCTACCAACTACTCGTGCAATAGCCAATCCATGTCCCGGTCCGACTGAGTCATGCCCAAACCAAATGCAGGCTCTAAAGTCTGCTCCATGGCCGACGCCATCGCCGCCCACGTCCGGGACGGCGATACCGTCGTGATCGAAGGTTTTACCCACCTGATCTGCTTTGCCGCCGGGCACGAGATCATCCGGCAGAAGCGGCGTGACCTTACCATTGCGCGGCTGACGCCGGATCTGATCTACGACCAGATGATCGCGGCGGGCTGCGCCAGGAAGCTGGTCTTCTCGTGGGCCGGCAATCCGGGAGCGGGATCGCTGCACGCCTTTCGGCGGGCGGTCGAGAAGGGCACGCCGAAGCTCGAAATCGAGGAGTACTCGCACTTCGGCATGGTCAGCCGGCTGTCGGCCGGTGCCGCCCGGCTGCCGTTCTGGACCATGCGCAACTACATGGGAACGGACCTGCCGGTGGCCAATCCGCTGATCCGAACGGTCACCTGTCCGTACACCGGTGAAGTGCTCGCGACGGTGCCAGCGCTCAATCCTGACGTGACCGTCGTCCACGCCCAGCGGGCGGACGCTCAGGGTAACACCCAGATATGGGGCCTCCTCGGCGTCCAGAAGGAAGCAGCATTTGCCTCGAAGCGGGTGATCGTGGTGGTGGAGGAGCTGGTCGACGAATCGGTGATCCGGTCCGATCCCAACCGGACCCTGATTCCCGGGATGATTGTCGACGCCGTGGTGGTGGAACCCTGGGGTGCCCATCCGTCCTACGCCCAGGGCTTCTACGACCGGGACAATGAGTTCTATGTGGCCTGGGAAAATATCTCGCGAGACCCGGCCCGGCTCGAGGGCTACCTGCAGGAATTCGTCTACGGCGTGAAGGACCGTGCCGAGTACCTGAGGAAGCAGCCTGGGTTGCAGCAGCGGCTGGCGGCGGGGCAGCAGATCAGTGTGGGGGTGAACTATGGGTACTAGGAGCCGTTGGCCATTAGCCGTTGGCCGTTAGCAATCGGATTGAACCGCCCATTGAGTCATTTCCATGTCTTGTTCCAACGGCTAAAGGCTAACGGCTAAGGGCCGATCCAAATGTCAGACTATTCCCCAAGTGAAATGATGGCCGCCGTGGCCGCCCGCGAACTCCGCGACGGCGAAGTGACCTTTGTCGGGATCGGGCTGCCGAACCTGGCCTGCAACCTGGCCCGGGCACTCCACGCTCCGAACCTGATCTTGATCTACGAGTCGGGGGCGGTCGGTGCGCTGCCGGAGCGGCTGCCGGTGTCGATCGGCGACCCCTCTCTAGTGACGGGTTCGCTGATGGTCTGCGGCATGGCCGACGTGTTCCAGCTGTTTCTGCAGAATGGCCGGATCGAGGTGGGCTTTCTGGGTGGCGCGCAGGTCGATCGCTATGGCAACATCAACACGACGGTGGTTGGCAGCTACGACAAACCCACGGTCCGCCTGCCCGGCAGCGGCGGTGCGGCCGAGATCGCGATTCATGCCCAGCGGGTACTGATCATCAGCCGGCTGAGCGCCCGGGCCTTTCCCGAAAAGGTCGACTTCATCACCAGCCCCGGCCACCGGATGAAGGGCAAGAGCCGCAAGGAACTCGGCATGCCAGGCGCCGGGCCGGTGAAAGTGATCACCGACAAGGCAATACTCGAGAGCGATCCGGATTCCGGCGAGCTGATCGTTACGGCGCTGTATCCCGGCGTCACCCTTGAAGATGTCAAAGCCAACGTCGGCTGGGCCATCAAGGTCCGGAGCGAGTTGCGGCCGGTGGTGACCCAGCCTTCTCCGGAAGAGCTGCGACTGTTGCGCGACGTGCTGGATCCCGATCGCCTCTTCCTCAAGAGCTGATGAGTCGACCCGCAGAGCCGCAACCAACCGGCGCGATCACCGCACCGGGACTGATCCGAAGTCTGACCCTGCGAGACCTCGTTCTCTTCCATATCGTTGCCGTGGTCAGCCTGCGGTGGCTGGCCACGGCCGGGGCGGCGGGTCCGAGCTCGATTACGCTCTGGATCCTGGCCGCCCTGTTCTTTTTCATCCCGCAGGGGCTGGCGGTGAGCGAGCTTGCCACTCGCTACCCGGACGCCGGGGGCATCTACGAATGGACCAAGCGGGCCTACGGCGAGGGCCACGGCTTCCTGTGCGGGTGGTGCTACTGGGTCAACAACGTCCTGTACCCGCCCAACATCCTGATGGCGACGGCCGTCATCGCCACCTATGCCCTGGGCAAGGCTGACAGCGGCCTCGCCAGCAGTTGGTCCTATGTCCTGCCGATGACACTCGGCATGCTGTGGTTTGCCGTGGCGGTCAACATTGTGGGAGTGAGTAGCGGCAAGTGGCTGCAGAACGTGGGTGCTTTCGGCACCTTCGTGCCTGGCGTTATCCTCATCGGACTCGGCGGATACGCGCTGACCCAGGGGCCTGCCGCCACTCCGATGCATTTCAAGGACCTGGTCCCGGACCTGGGCAACTTTTCCGAGATCAACCTCTGGGCTTCGATCGCCTTTGCGTTCGCCGGACTTGAGCTGGCGCCGGTCATGGCGGGGGAGACCAAAGACCCCTCCCGCACCCTGCGCCAGTCGATCCTGATCGCTGCTCCGTTCATTCTCGGGATCTACATCCTCGGCACTATTGCGGTGCTCACACTCGTGCCGAGTCACGACGTGAACATCGTGGCCGGCCCGCTGCAGGCAATTGCGGCTGGGGCGGGGAAGATCGGGGTCGGCGCCGGCTGGCTGGCGGCCGCCTGCGCGGCGTTCGTGGTGGTGGGAAATCTGGGTGGCATCGGTGCCTGGCTGGCCGGCCCCGCCCGGGTGGCGCTGATGATCGGGCTCGATCGGTATTTCCCACCGGCGTTCGGAAAGATCCACCCCAAGTGGAAGACGCCGTACATGGCCATCCTGATCCAGGCGCTGTTCGCGACGGCGGTGCTGTTCGTGTCGGTGCTGGGGAAGGGGACCACGGTCGAAAAGGCGTACCTGGTCGTGCTCGATACCATGCTGCTGATCTATTTCATTCCCTACATCTACATGTTCCTGGCCTACCTCAAGTTCACCCGGCTGGATTCGAGCCCGACCGCCGGTCCGGTCAAGCGTTGGCTGGTGGCTGGATCGGGGCTGCTGCTCACCGTCCTGGCCATGATCGTGGCCATGGTGCCGCCGTCGGATACCCCGAGCGTGCTGTTGTTCGAGCTCAAGGTGGCAGGTGGGGCGTTGTTCTTCGTGGCGCTGGGAGGGGTGTTGTATTGGCGAGCTATCCGGGCAGGTCGGCAAGATGGCCCTACGGGCCATCCCGCCTGACCTGCCCTTACGATACGCTGGTAGGCGGGCTGTACGGGCGGGTCGAAGACCCGCCCCATCGGCCCGCCGCCAGGTTAGCGAGACGCCGGCGGTGCTCCCCGTGGCAACGCCTCCGGCAGGTCGGCGATGATGTAGGCCATGACGGCCATGACCGCCACATCCTTGGCCATATCAGCCGGGTCGAGCTTGTCCATCGTGTCGCCGTTGGTGTGGTGGTACCAGAAATAGCGGGTGGGATCGGTACGGAGTCCGAGTCCCGGAACGCCGCGCTCCATCAGCGGACCGATGTCGGCCTCGCCACCGCCTTTGACGATACTGTCGGCGCCGATCGGGGCCAGCAGGTGCATGACCTGCTGCAGGATGGCAAAGGCCGAATCGCTGCCGACGAAATCGAAGCCCACCGGCTTGAAGGTGCCGCCGTCGGACTCGATGGCCAGGATATGCTTGTCGACATCAGCGCCGCGGGCATCGCGATAGGCCGTGCCGCCACGGGTGCCATTCTCCTCGTTGGTCCAGCCGACCACCCGGATGGTCCGGCGAGGATGGAGGCCGAGTTTCTGTAGCAGCTTGACGGCCTCCCAGGAGACCACGAGCCCGTCGCCATCATCCATGGCCCCCTGGCCCACGTCCCAGCTGTCGATGTGACCGCCCAGCACCACGACCTGATCGGGATGCTCGCGCCCCACCAGCTCGGCCATGACATTGCGTGACGGGGCATCAGGCAGGGTGCGGGCTTCCATGGTCAGGCGGATCACGATCTTCTGGCCACGATTCTGCATCCGGTGCAGCATCATGGCATCTTCGACCGTCAGTGCGGCGGTGGGAATCTTCGCGGCGGTGGAATCGTAGCCCATGGCGCCGGTATGGGGTGACGCAATGCTGGCCGGCCCGACTGACCGGACCAGGCTGGCCACGGCGCCAACCTTGGCTGCGGCGGACGCACCGCCCCAGCGATAGGCCACCGTCTGGTCGTACTCGGTGAAGGGCACATCGAACAGCACGATCTTGCCCCTGGCATCGGCGGCATGAGCGGTGAGATCGTCGAAGCTGCTGACCACCAGAACCTGGGCCGTGATCCCCTGCTTTGGTGTGGCCACGCTGCCACCCAGTCCCAGCATTGGCAGCGGCTTGGGGCGCGGCTGGATCAGCTCGGCGGATTCGTGGCCGCGCACCCAGTGGGGGACCATGACCGGCTCGGTATGCGGATTGGCCAGGCCGTCTGCTTTCATCTGGGCCAGCACCCAGTCGATGGTACGCTCCAACGCGACAGAGCCGCTGATCCGGTTTCCGAAGGTGTCGGTCATCAGGGCCAGCCGGTTCCAGGCCGCGCTATCCGATTGGGCAGCCGTGATGATCCGGTCGGCGGTTTCTTTGTACTGGGTTGCGATTGCGGTCTGGGCAACGGCAACTGGTACCGCAAAGATGCCGAGGGCGCAGAGGACCGCGGAGACTTTTCTGGTGGTCATAGTGATGAGTGTAAGGGTTGGCGAGCGTGGCCCTCAAGGTTGAGATATCGTACCGAGTTGGCAAGTCGTGGCTTGGATTTGTAGCCCATTGAAACACTCAAAACGCGGAATCAGATGATGAGACGATTGCGCCTGCGTTCATCTGCGTACACCTGGGGCCCAAGTGAACCCTGGAAGGGGAGAATTGGGGAATTGCTTGGTCTCTTGCTGCTGCGTTTACCTGCGTTCACCTGCGGCCTAGTCCTATGCTGCATGCCCAGAGTGGTCGCTGCACAGCGCGCCTACGTCCTGCCCCAGATCAGGGTCCCGCATCCCTATTACTTCCGCGAGATGTATCTGCCCCAGGCCACCAGCGGCCCGAGTGCCCTGGCCTGGTCGCCGGACGGAACCGGGATCATCTACTCGATGCAGGGGAATCTCTGGCGCCAGACGGTCGGCAGCACCACCGCCATTCAACTGACCGACGGATCTGGCTACGACTACCAGCCCGACTGGTCACCCGACGGAATGCGAGTGGTCTTCGTGCGGTACGACGGCAAGACGATGAGTCTCCGGCTGCTCGATCTGACCAATGGCCGGGACTCGGCGCTGGTCGAGAACGGCGCGGTCAATGTCGAGCCGCGCTGGTCACCGGATGGCAAGCAAATCGTGTACGTCTCCACGCTGTTCGAAGGCCGCTGGCACATCTATCTGACCGATCTGTCCGCCCGCCCCCCCGTCCGCCTCTCGGCGGACCATGACAGCGGCCTGCCCCGCTACTACTACAGTCGCTACGACCACTATCTGTCCCCGGTCTGGTCGCCTGACGGCAAGGAACTGCTGGTTGTCTCCAATCGGGGGCACATCTGGGGCACCGGTGCGCTCTGGCGGATGAAGGCCGACAGTGGTGCCGAGTTGACCCTGGTGCACGACGAGGAAACCAACTGGCGGACCCGTCCCGATTGGGCCCGGGATGGCCGAATTGTGTACGCCTCCTACCAGGGGCGGCAATGGCACCAGCTCTGGCTCATGCCTGCCTCGGGTCTCAACCCGTTCCAGCTGACCTTCGGTGATTTCGACGCGGTGAACCCGCGCTGGGCGCCCGACGGAACCAGAATCGGGTACATCGCGAATGAGGGTGGCAACACCTCGCTCCGCATCGTGACGGTTCCAGGCGGGCGGATCGACACAATGGTTGCGACCGAACGGCGTTACCTGCGACATCATTCACCCCTGACCCTGACCGTCCTCGACGCGGTGACAGGCAAGCCGACGCCCGCCCGGGTTTCCCTGCTCGGCTCCGATGGCCGGAGCTGGGTGCCCGACGATGCCTGGCGCCACGCCGACGACAGCGCGGACCCAAGCCAGCAGCAGATGGAATACGGCTACTTCCACTCGACCGGCACCGCCAGGATTTCGCTGCCGGCTGGCCACTATCACTACGAGATATCGCGCGGGCCAGAGTACATACCCGCGCGCGGCACGGTCGAGATCGGTGCAAGCGCCAAGCCGCTGTCCATTCGGCTCCGCCACCTCACCAATCTCCCCGCGCTCGGCTGGTACAGCGGCGACCTGCATGTCCATATGAATTACGGTGGCTGGTATCACAATACGGCTGGCCACCTGGCGCTCCAGGCCAAGGCGGAGGATCTCCATGTGGTTGAAGACCTGATCGTCAATAAGGAAGGACGGATGCCGGACATCGAGCTGTTCACCGGCAAGCCGGACAAGGTGTCCGACGCGGAGACGCTGATCCTGCACGACCAGGAGTACCACACCAGCTACTGGGGCCACACCGGCCTGCTCGGACTCGGCAACAACATCATCCTGCCTGGTTACGCGGGTTACACCCAGACGGCTGCCTCGAGTCTCTGGCCCACCAACGCGGAGGTGCATGACCAGGCCAGGGCGCAGGGTGGGATTACGGGGTATGTCCATCCGTTCGACGGTCCGATCGATCCGGCGGATACCACCGTCGCACTCAAGGACGAGTTCCCGGCCGACCTGGCCCTCGGCAAGATTGACTACTTCGAGGCCCTGGGCTTCGTCGATGACTACATGGCGACGGCGGCAATCTGGTACAGGGCGCTCAACTGCGGATTCAGGCTGCCGGCGGGCGGAGGCACCGATGCGATGGCCAACTACGCCAGCATGCGCGGGCCGGTCGGGATGGATCGGGTCTATGTAAAGGCCGGTCCTGGCGGGCTCACGCGGAGCCGGTTCTATGCGGGACTCACCGCGGGCCGTACCTTTGCCACCAATGGGCCGTTGCTCGACTTTGCGCTCAACGGCCAGCCGATCGGCAGTGACATCAAGGTTGGCGCCAGTACCGGGTCGGTCGTCGCCCGAGTTTCGTTGACCTCGTACGTCCCGGTCGAGCGGCTCGAAATTGTGGGGAACGGAAAGGTGGTGGCGACACTTCCACTCGCCGGTTCCAGGATGCGGTTCAGCGGCACTGTGACCTTGCCGATATCCGGGAGTGGTTGGTACCTGGTTAGGGCCATCGGGGACAGCGTCCGTTTCCCGGTGCTGGATGTCTATCCCTACGCGACCACCAGTCCGATCTACCTCACTGTCGGCGGCCAGCCGATCCGGTCAAAGGCTGACGCGGCCTTTTTCCGGGACTGGATCGACCGGCTGATCGAAGGGGTGAAGCGGTATCCCGAGTTCAACAGCGAAGTCGAGCGGGACAAGGTGCAGGCTCAGCTGACGGCAGCGCGGAAGGTGTTTGAAGAACGCTGAGGGGGGCAGGGGGGCAGGGGGGCGGTGCGGACAGGACGGACAGGACGGACGAGATCGATGCGGCGTAGAATTACTGGGTTTCATCTCGATGACGAGAACCATTGGGTCGCGGAACTTGAGTGCGGCCATGGTCAGCATGTGCGCCACGATCCGCCCTGGCAGGTGCGCGAGTGGGTTACGACGCCGGAAGGTCGGGCCAGCCGGATCGGGGTGGAGCTGGAATGTTTGTTGTGCAACGGCCGTTAGCTGTCAGCCATTGGCCATTGGACGTTAGCCGTGAGCAAGAAGTGCTTAGTCGTTCGTCGCTTCTCGTTTGTTACCACCCGAATGAAACGAGATCATGAGTCGACTCTCCGCGATCCTTTGCGTACTCAGCGCCTCTGCGGTTCACGTTGCTTTTGGTCAGGCGCAGTCCGTTCCGCTGACCGCGATCCGCGCCGGCCGCCTGGTCGACGTCGAGCACGGCACCGTGCTCCAGAACCAGGTCATCCTGGTCCGCGGCGAACGGATCGAATCGATCCAACCCGCCTCCGCGCCTGTCCCGAAGAACGCGATCGTCATCGACCTTTCGAAAGCCACGGTGCTTCCGGGACTGATCGACTGCCACACCCACCTGGCCGACGTGGTCGAGAGCTCCAATGTGGCCGAGCCGCTGCTCTACTCGGAGGCTCAGTACGCGTTCCTTGGTGCCCGGCACGCCAGGGCCACCCTGCTGGCCGGGTTCACCACGGTGCGTGATGTCGGCACCTACCGCGCCTTCGTGGACGTGGCCCTCCGTGATGCGATCAACGACGGAACGGTCCTCGGACCACGGATGAAGGTGGCCGGGGCCTACATCACGGTTTCTAGCGGCGGCGGCGAGGTGACCGGCCTCGCGCCCGATGTCATCCTTCCCGCCGATATGCGCCGAGGGGTGGCCAATTCGGTGCCAGAGGTGCGGCAGCGGGTCAGGGAGCTGCTCAATGGCGGCGCCGACTTCATCAAGGTCATCGCGACCGGGGCGGTGCTGGCCGCCGGTACTCAGCCCGGAGCGCCGGAGTACACCGAAGAAGAGATCAGGGCCGCGGTCGATGAAGCGGCCAACTATGGAACCTTCGTGGCCGCCCACGCGCATGGCCCCGAGGGGATCAAGCGGGCGGTCCGGGCCGGGGTCCGCTCGATCGAACATGGCTCGCTGGCGGACGATGAAGCATTGGCGCTGATGAAGGAGCATGGCACCTGGCTGGTGGCCGACATTTACAACGGCGACTACATCGACTCGGTCGGCACCCGGGATCACTGGCCCGAAGAAGTGCTGCGCAAAAACCGGGAAACCACCGAGACTCAGCGCGTCGCCTTTCGCAAGGCCGTGGCACTGGGCATTCACATCGCTTACGGGACAGATAGTGGGGTATATCCCCACGGGCTCAACGCGGCCCAGCTGCCCTACATGGTGAAGTACGGCATGACGCCGATGCAGGCTATCCAGTCGGCCACGCTCGACGCCGCCCGTCTGATGAGGTGGGATGACCGGGTTGGCTCCATTACCGCGGGGAAGTACGCCGATCTGATCGCGGTGGACGGCGATGCCCTGGGCGATCTGCACCGGATGATGGAGGTCGGGTTTGTGATGAAGGGGGGGGTGGTGATCAAGGGGGGGCAGGGGGGCGGGGGGGCAGGGAGGCAGTAGAGCGGGAACAGCCAAAGCTGAAAAGCGAAAAGAGAAAAATACTCCCCCCGGTGGCAAGGATTCGCCGAAAGCACTCGTGAAACGATAGAGAGATAGCTGTTCCTGCGTTCAACTGCGTTCAACTGCGTTCAACTGCGTTTACCTGCGGCCCACACACACGCTTATCCAGGCGGTTGATGATGCGATTGCTCGGCTTCACCCCGGCGCTACTTGCCATCCTGGCCGCCTGCGGCGCACCTGCCGATCGCAGTGGCGGCAACTTCGTCTCGATCTATGACAACAGCTTCTCCGCCTCGGTCATCCGGATTCCGGAGAACGGCCTGGTCCGCTGGATGCACGTCGGCCATGTGGTGCATAATGTCATGGCGGCGGACAGCAGCTGGCACATTGAAGGAGCCAACGGCAACGACATTCCGGTCGGCGCCGAGGTGTCGGCACGGTTCCCCAGGGCGGGGGTGTACCAGTACTACTGCAGCTATCATGGCACCCGGGACGGCCGGGGAATGGCCGGCGTGGTGGTCGTGGGCGACGTATCCTACCACCCGGGGCCTCGTGGTGGCGCGCTCACCCCGGTGGCGGTGGCGAGTGGTGTCACCCGTCATGTACCGAAGGACTATCCCACGATCCAGGCCGCGGTGGACGCCGCCAATCCGGGCGACCTCGTCCTCATCGCCCCTGGCGTCTATAAAGAAGAGGTAACGGTCACCACCCCCTCGATCGTGATTCGGGGGGAAAGCCGCAACGCCACCATCATCGATGGCGAATTCGTCCGGGGCAACGGGATTGCCGTCTATGCCGATGCGGTGGCGGTCGAAAACATGACGGCCCGCAACGCGGTGCTCAACGGCTTCTACTGGACCGGGGTCACCGGCTTCCGCGGCTCCTGGCTCACCGCCTACAACAACGGCGACTACGGCGTCTACGCCTTTGGCGCCACCGATGGCCTGTTCGAGGACTCCTACGCGTCGGGCTCACCCGACTCCGGTTTCTACATCGGCGAGTGCTACCCCTGCCGGATCGTGGTCCGCCGAGTGGTGGCGGAGCACAATGCGCTGGGGTATTCCGGCACCAATTCGGGCGGGCAGATGTATGTGGTCAGCTCGATCTGGCGGAATAATCGGGTCGGGATCGTGCCCAGTTCGCTCGACATCGAGCTGGTGCCGCCCCAGCGGGAGGCGGTCTTTGCCGCCAATCTGATCGTCAACAACGCCAACCGGAATGCGCCTGCGGCACCACTGCCGTCGATCGCCTTTGGCAGCGGCATTCTGGCCGTCGGTTCGGTGGCCGACACTTTCGAGCGCAATGTGGTGGCCGACCATCCGCTTGACGGCATTGCGGTGATTCCGATGATGGACCGCAACTTCTGGCGGGCGACCAACAACGTGGTCCGCAACAACCGGGTGTTCCGCTCCGGTCGCGCGGACCTGCACCTGGGCGGCCCCGGCAGCTGGGGTAACTGCTTCACCGGCAACGAATTCTCCACCTCGGCGCCGGCCGGCCTCGAGATGACCCAGGGATGCGGCGGTTTCCGGTTGCCGATGGGATTCGATCCCATTGCACTCGGTGGTACCCTGTTTGTGCGGGCACCCATCGAAATGCCGGCCACCCATCCGAGCTATCAGACCCAGCCGGTGCCACCGGCCCAGACCGAGATGCCGGGCGGCATTGCCGCGCCAGTCATTCCGGCCATGCATGTGTTTGACAGCCTTCATTTCGATGTGACCAAGGCGGAGTTGCCGCCCGAGGCGGCGGACTACCTGGCGGCGGCGCCACCGGAGATCGTGGGCCCGGGCATGGTAGCTGTTGTGCTGGGCCGCTGGAGTTACTTCATCCTGTTCCTGACCGTGATTGTCTGGGTGACGGTGATCTACGGTGACTTCCACAGCCGTGGTCCCCGGCTGGCCGGTCAGCCGCAGGTGATAGCGCGGCGTGGCATTCTGGGCTGGCTGGCGGTCATCCTGCTGCCACTGCTGCTCTATGTGGCGGCCGCGGTGGTCGGCGCTCTTACCTATGGTCACCGGTGACCGACGGCCCCGGGATCACCCGCCGAGAGCTGCTGCGACTCGGCGTCATTGGAGGGGCGGGAGCGCTGGGTGGTTATATCGCTGGGCGAGCGGGCAATGGTGGGCACCGGGTAGTCACCCCGATGGGCCCGAATCCTCATGCGACGATGCCGGGCGATTCGCTCTATTCTCATGGGGTCGAGCCACCCGAATCGTTGGGGCCGCAAGCGCTCGATATGTTGACCATCCCGCCGCCATTCGAACCGGGGGCACGAGGAAGGGCCAGGCGGTTCGAACTGACGGCGCTCGAAATGCCCGTCGAAGTGGCTCGAGGCCGGACCTTCCAGGCCTGGAGTTACAACGGGACGGTGCCAGGTCCGATTCTCCGGGCCACCGAAGGGGATCAGCTGGCAGTCCACTACACCAACAAGGGCAGTCACCCGCACAACGTTCATTTCCACGGCACCCACGATGTGAACCAGGATGGTTGGGAGCCGGTGCCGGTTGGCGGTGAGGTCACCTATCGCTTTACGGCCGAGCCGTTCGGGGTGCACCCGTATCATTGTCACGCGCTGCCGGTGTCGGAGCATATGGCGCACGGGCTGTACGGCACCATGATCGTCGACCCGCCTGGCGGGCGGCCCGCGGCCCGCGAGCTGGTGCTGGCCTTTTCAGGCTTCGATCTTGACGGAGACGGCCAGAACGATCTGTATGCCTGGAACGGGGTGGCCGGATTCTTTGCCCGCTATCCGATCAAGGTGCCCGTCGGGGAGCTGGTGCGGATCTACCTGGTCAATCTCAGCGCCTCCGATCCATCCGTTTCGTTTCATCTGCACGCCCAGACCTTCGATCTGTACCGCACCGGGACCAGGCTCGTACCCGACGAGCGGACCGACACCGTGACCCTCGGCCCCCTCGAGCGGGCCATCCTCGAGTTCCGGTTACCCACTCGGGGTCGTTACATGTTCCAGCCGCATCAGCAGCGGATGGCGGAGGCGGGTGCGATGGGGTGGCTAGCGGCTACCTAGGCATGCGGCGAGAACGGATACTTGGGGGGGCAGGGGGACAGGGGGGCAGAGAAATGATCACGGCTGCATTGTTATGGTGACGGTGCGGCAGGGTGAGGGTGGTAGACTGTCCTCCATGACAACCACATCGCAGGAAAAGCTCGCCTATATCGGAAAACGGTATGAACGCTTGAAGGCCTGGCAGGCATGCCATGACCTGGCCCTCTCGACCTATCGGGTGACGGCCAAGTGGCCGATCGAGGAGCGTTACGGCCTGGTATCTCAGGCCAGGCGAGCGGCGTTTTCGGCGGCAGCCAACATCGCTGAAGGCGCCGCCAAGCGCGGCCCAAAGGAGTTCCGGCGTTTCCTGGATATTGCGATTGGATCGCTGGCCGAGCTTTCCTACATATTGCTCCTCGCCGCGGAGCTTGGCCTCCCCTCACCTGAGTCGATTCCAGAAACCGCGGCACTCTGCGATCACGCCAGTCGACTGACGTGGGGGCTATACCGCGTAGTTGCCAAGCGGGCCACCGATGGATAGAAAAGCGCCCCTCTTCCGACCTGGAAGAGGGGCGCCTGATTTTGCTTGACATCAAGAGACAAAACTTGGATGCTGGCCTGCCCCCCTGCCCCCCTGCCCCCCTGCCCCCCTGCCCCGCCTACCACTTCACCACTTCAATCCCCACGGTCGCGTCGATCATCCGGTCTTCAAAGGGCCGGATGGTCCGGGCCCGTGCTTCGAGCAGCAGGTCGATCCGTCGTCCAACCAACCAGCGAAGCCCAACCGCCGCGTTGAGCGTCGCTCCGCCCTGGACGAAGCCATCGAGCCTGATCGCGCCACCTGCGCCGATGGCAACGAACGGCCGCAACTCTCCGGAGCCAGCCTGCAGCGCGAGATCGACCTCGGGCATCAGGAGGCGGGTACGGTTGGAGCCCGAGATTCCAGCGGACTGGTTCGACTCGAGCAAGTCAAAGTCGCTCAAACTCGCATCAAGGATCAGGTGGCGGCCCAGCGAATGGGACACTCCCAGGGTGAGATTGACCCCGGTTCCCGTATGCGAATCGAACCGGTAGAACGAAGGCCCCGCGGCAAACCGGAAGGCCCTGCTGAAGCTGGCGGTACGCTGCGCTTCCAGGCTTCCAGCGGCGGCCGCCACGAGGGAGAGCACGCCGAGAACAATGTGGACCCAGGTCCTGCGAGTCGTCCCGTTACGCACGGCTGGCCTCGTTCACGATTGGATGGCGAATTTGAGGGTGCCGGCCCTGATCGGTGCCTCGCCGGCGCGCTCGACCCGAAGTATGGGGACAGATCCGTTGAATGGATCCGACCCAGCCGGCAAAGCGACATAACCAATCTGGTCGTCGTCATTGCCCAGCAGGTAGTCAGTGATCGCGCCTATAGTTACTCCGACCAGGAAAAGCGGCCAGGGAGGCGTGGTGTTATCGCATCCGCTGCTGCACAACAGCCAGCCGATCGAAATCCCGGCTCCGACCTGACCGAGTAAATGAAGTCCATTTCGGACCGCGTCGCTCCGGGTGTAGAAATCGCACTTGGAACCATTGTCATCCTCCCACACCTGCATCAGGACAGACCGCCCCGCAGCCCGTGCCTGGTCGATGGCGGCTTTGGTTCCTATCCTGGCCCGACCGGCCCAGCTGTCTCCGTCCTGATCGAAGAATTGATCTCCTGGCTGGTCCTCGTTTACGCAACCAATCTGCACCATCCCGGTGCCATTGGGCAGGACGGAGAACAGCTTCATGCTGATTTCTGGAGAGCCCCGAAGCGCCCCCTCATAGTCCGACACCTTCACGATCGTCGAGCGGCAAAGGAGCAGGGTGGTGCCGGTGAAGCTGCTGGCACACGGATCAGCCGGTGGTGGCGGCGGCGGTGGGGGGCACTTCTTCCCGGTACAGGGTGCGGCCGGCTGAGGCATGGCTCCAGCCGGCACTGCGGCGCTCTCCCCGGTTTCGTCGAACTGCGATTCTACTCCCGTCAGGACCAGGACTGGGCGAGTTCCCGGGGCAAAATACGAGATGGGGTGCTCGGTCCCATCCACGGCGTAGCCGGGAATCATTCCAGATCCCTTCCTGAGTTCAGCCTCGGATTCGATGAAGCCGGTGACCAGGATGTCATTGCCGCCCCGCCATCCCGCACGGTGATCCGGGACCGGCAGATACAGTTCGAGGTCGGGCACCAGCCGCATGGCGAGCTCCAGACTGCCGTCGGTCACATGATTCAGCTGTTCGATCCGCCGCGCCAGCGGCCGACCCCGCCGGCTCAGAAACCGCTGGAACTCGAGCTTGCCTTCAGGCGCTCGGCTCGAATGGAGCGCCGCGAACAGTCGAATCCGGAAGTCATCGTCCGCCAGCGCGATGGCCACGGCCCGGGCCAGATGCCGAACCGCTGAGACTGAATCTCCCCGGCTTCGGGGTGCCTGGGAGGGAAAGACCAAGGCACTCGAGGCGCGTCCCAGTGTGTCATCCTGGGTGACCAGCGCTCCACAACCGGTGATGTTCGTGGCTAGTCCCACCACGAGTACCAGTCCAAAGAGCGCTCTGGTGCCGATGCTTCCCCTCATAACTGCTACTGCGGACTTGGGCTGATTTTCCATGATCTCCCCCCGGAAAGTGGTCATTCGCGGTTCTGAAGTGATCACGGTAACGCCGGACCCTAAACGGATCCTCAATCGCGCCAGGGGGCAAAAAAAGGCCGGCCTCGACAATTCGAGGCCGGCCTCATGCGCTAGTTGATCAGATTCTCCAGACTATGCAACTTCGGTCCGCCCGTCCGCCCGTCCGCCCGTCCGCCCGTCCGCCCGTCCGCCCGTC
>JBDTTF010000315.1:0-10551 GCA_039930765.1 Gemmatimonadota bacterium
GCGAGGGTGGCCGGACGGTGGGCGCCGGGGTGGTCACCAAGATTCTGAAGTAGGCCATTAGCCATAAGCCATAAGCCGTAAGCAATTCGCTTATGGCTTAGAGCTTACGGCTTAGGGCTCGAGCATAGCAGCACACAGTTCGAACCAAACGAGGTTCACATGGCCCAGAAAATTCGCATCCGTCTCAAGGCGTTCGATCACGGTGTCCTCGACCAGGCCGCCGCGGATATCGTGCGCACGGCCGAGAAGACGGGCGCGCAGGTCTCCGGTCCGATTCCGCTGCCGGTCAAGATCGAGCGGTGGACGGTGCTCCGGAGCCCGCACATCGACAAGAAGAGCCGCGAACAGTTCGAGCTGCGCACCCACAAGCGGCTCCTGGACATCCACGACTCCCGCCCGCAGACCATGGACGCGCTGACCAAGCTCGACCTGCCCGCGGGTGTCGACGTCGAGATCAAGGTCGAGTAGCCATGCCGACTGGACTCATCGGACGCAAGCTCGGCATGACCCGCGTCTTTGCCGAAGACGGCACCTCGGTGCCGGTCACGGTCATCGAAGCCGGTCCGTGCCGAGTGGTGCAGGTCCGCGACAAAGCCGTGCAGCTGGGCTTCGGTGCCCAGAAGGCGCAGCGGGTTTCCAGGGCCGAGCTGGGTCACGCCAAGGCGGCGGGCCTCGAGGCGGCGCCGTGGATTCTCCGTGAATTCGAGACCGGAGAAGCCACCCACCAGGCTGGCGAGACGGTCACCGTCGGGATCTTCGTGGCGGGTGAGCGGGTCAAGGTCACCGGCACCACCAAGGGCCGCGGATTCCAGGGCGTGGTGCATCGCTACGGCTTCCATGGCGGACCGGCCACCCACGGCAATACCCGGCACCGCAAGCCCGGCTCGATCAGCCCGGGCACCGATCCGTCGCGCGTGATCAAGGGCAAGAAGATGCCCGGTCACATGGGCGATGAGCGGCACACCGAGATGGGCCTGACCGTCGTTCGGATCGACGCCGAGCGGAACCTGCTGTATGTGCGCGGTGCCGTTCCCGGCGCCCGCAATGGGGTGCTGATGGTCACCAAGCAGAAGAACAGGAGCCGTCATGATTGAGGCCCCGCACTATTCAGCGGCCGGCGCCAAGAAGGGCGCCGAGTTTTCCCTGCCGGGCGAATATTTCGACGGCGATGTCAACGAAGCGGTACTGCACACGGCGGTTCGGGCCTACCTGAACAACCAGCGGCAGGGCACCGCGGCGACCAAGACCCGGAGCTTCGTCTCCGGCGGCAACCAGAAGCCCTGGAAGCAGAAGGGCACTGGCCGGGCCCGTGCCGGTTCCAGTCGTTCGCCGATCTGGCGGGGCGGTGGCATCGTGTTCGGCCCGCAGCCGCGGGACTACCGCACCGATATCCCGCGGAAGGTCCGGCTGCTGGCCCGGAAGTCGGCGCTCAACACCCGTGCGGCCACCGGCGGCATGATGGTGGTCGAGGGGCTGAGCTTCAATTCGCCCCGGACCACTGAGCTGGTGGCCCTGCTGACCAAGCTCGGCGTGGCCGAGAAGAAGGTACTGATCCTCACCCACGGGGTGCATGAGGCGCTGTACCTGAGCAGCCGGAACCTGGCCAGGGTCCATGTCATGAACTACGCCGAAGCGGCGGCCTACGATATCCTGTGGGCCGACATGGTGGTGGTGGAAGAGGCCGCCCTGACGGATGAAGCCACTCCGGCACCGCGGACCTTTACCCCGACCCCGCGCCCGGTGCGGGATGATGCGGCGCCGGTAGTGCGGAAGGCGCGTCCGGCGTCGAAGCCCAAGGCCGAGAAGGCCGCCAAGCCCAAGGCCGAGAAGCCGAAGGCGGAGGCGAAGAAGCCGGCTGCCAAGAGCGCGGCCAAGGCCAAGCCGAAGGCCGAGAAGCCCAAAGCTGACGCCAAGCATGCCCCGAGCAAGGGCGAGGGGAAGCCGGCCGCCAAGCATGGCCCGAGCAAGAGCGAGAGCAAGGCCGCGCCCAAGAAGAAGGGGGGCAAGTAATGCCCGCAATCCATGAAGTGATCGTCCGTCCGGTGGTCACCGAGAAGAGTTCGGCGGCGTTCCAGACGCGCAAGGAATACACCTTCGAAGTGCACCCGGACGCCAACAAGTTCCAGATCCGGGCCGCGCTCGAGAAGCTGTTCGATGTGACCGTCACCGACGTGCGGACCATGCAGGTCCGGCGCAATTCGGTGACCCGGGGCCGGACCCGCGGTGTGACGTCGCGCTGGAAAAAGGCGATCATCACCGTGAAGGACGGCCAGACCCTGCCGGTCTTCGAGGGCTGAGGCACACATGAGCATCAAGAAATTTCGCCCGATCACGCCGGGCACCAGGTTCCGGTCGGTCTCCGGGTTCGACGAGATCACCCGGACAACGCCCGAGAAGTCGCTGCTGGAGCCGCTGCCGAGCCAGGGCGGCCGCAACAACCAGGGCCACGTGACCTCCCGCTACAAGGGCGGCGGGCACAAGCGGATGTACCGGATCATCGACTGGAAGCGCAACAAGTACGGCATTCCGGCCAAGGTCTCGGAAATCGAATACGATCCCAACCGGAGCGCCCGGATCGCGCTGCTGGTGTACGCCGATGGCGAGAAGCGCTACATCCTGCACCCCAAGGGCCTGAACAAGGGTGACTCGGTGATCTCCGGCCCCGGCAGCGACGCCCGCAATGGCAACGCCATGCCGCTCGGCGAGATCCCGGTCGGCTCCGCGGTGCACTGTGTCGAGCTCAAGATCGGCAAGGGCGCCCAGATGATCCGGACCGCCGGTGGCAGCGCCCAGGTCGTGGCGCGGGAAGGCGAGTACGTCACGCTGCGGTTGCGCTCCACTGAAATGCGGATGGTGCACGCCCGCTGCTTTGCGACGATCGGGGAAGTCGGCAACTCGGAGCACGAGCTGTTGTCGGTCGGCAAGGCCGGCAAGAACCGGTGGCTGGGCAAGCGGTCCAGGGTCCGTGGCGTGGCCAAGAACCCGGTCGACCACCCGCTGGGTGGCGGCGAAGGCAAGACCTCGGGCGGACGTCCGCCGGTTTCGCCGTGGGGCAAGCCCGAGGGCCGCAAGACCCGGGGCCGCAAGAAAGCGTCGAACAAGCACATCGTGCGCGGCCGCAAGCGCGGCAAGGCCACGACGTAGCCGAAGCATGGTAAGGGCGGGTCGTTGACCCGCCCCAACACGACGCTGACCGGTGGGATGACGGCGGCAGTCAGAGCGGATCGGCTAGCCGCTCCAACAGGTCCAGAGCGAGACTCGATATGGCACGCAGCGTCAAGAAGGGCCCGTTCGTTCTGGAGTCGTTGCTCCTGAAGGTCCAGGTCCTCAACAGCAAGAACGACAAGCGGGTCGTCAAGACCTGGAGCCGGGCCAGCACCATTCTGCCCGAGTTCGTCGGCCACACCTTTGCGGTGCACAACGGGAACAAGTTCGTCCCGGTGTACGTGACCGAGAACATGGTGGGCCACAAGCTTGGCGAGTTCGCGCCGACCCGGCTGTTCCGCGGGCACAGCGGCAAGCTCGTCGCCGACAAGAAGGCCAAGCCGGAGTGACGGGCACCGCCCGTCATCCCGAGCGGTGCGAGGGATCTCTTGAGTCCGAAGGAATGAATTAAATGGAAGCCCACGCGATCCAGCGGCTGGTCCGCCAGAGTCCCCGCAAGATGAGGCTGGTGGTCGACCTCATCCGCGGCAAGAACGTCAACGAGGCGATGGCCATCCTCAAGTTCAACAAGAAGCTGGCCGCCAAGCAGATCGAGAAGACGCTGCGGTCGGCGGTCGCCAATGCCGAGCAGAAGGCGGCCCAGGCCAACACCGCGTTCGACCCGGACCAGCTGTTCGTCAAGAAGATCCAGGTCAACATGGGTCAGCCGCTCAAGCGGTTCACTGCGGCCGCGCAGGGCCGGGGCACGCCGATCCGGAAGCGGACCAGCCACGTGGAAATTCACGTGGAATCGAAGGAGAGCGAGTAATGGGACAGAAAACTCATCCGATCGGCTTCCGGCTTGGCATCGTCAAGCAGTGGAAGTCCCGCTGGTACGCCACCAAGGAAATGCCGGCCCTCCTCAAGGAGGACGAGCTGATCCGGAAGTACCTGCATGCCCGTCTGGGCCACGCGGCGATCGCCGAGGTGCACGTCGAGCGGAAGCCGGGCAAGGTGACCGTGACGGTGCACACCGGCCGGCCGGGCGTGGTCATCGGCAAGCGGGGCGCCGAAGTCGACAAGCTGCGGGACGAACTGGCCCAGCTGACCGGCAAGGAAGTGGCGATCAACGTCGAGGAGATCAAGCGGCCCGAGTTGTCGGCCCAGCTGGTCGGCGACAACATCGCGCACCAGCTGACCCAGCGGATCTCGTTCCGCCGCGCCATGAAGCGGGCGGTCCAGGGCACCATGCGGATGGGCGCCCAGGGCATCAAGGTCCGGGCAGCCGGCCGGCTGGGCGGCGCTGAAATCGCGCGGACCGAAGGCTATCACGAGGGCCGGGTCCCGCTGCACACGCTCCGGGCGGACATCGATTACGCCACCAGCACCGCGAAGACGACCTACGGCACCATCGGGATCAAGGTCTGGATCTTCAAGGGCGAGGTCGTGGCTGACGTCTCCGGCAAGACCTACAGCACGGGGAGCTGACCGAGATGCTGTCGCCGAAGCGGGTCAAGTTCCGCAAGATGTTCAAGGGCAAGACCGGGGGCATCGCGTCCCGGGGCAATACGGTGGCGTTCGGCGAGTGGGGGCTGATGAGCCTCGAGCCGGGCTGGATCACCAACCGGCAGATCGAAGCGGCGCGGATCGCGATGACTCGCGAGATGAAGCGCGGCGGCAAGGTCTGGATCCGGATCTTCCCGGACAAGCCGATCACCAAGAAGCCGGCCGAAACCCGCATGGGCAAGGGCAAGGGCAATCCCGAGGGCTGGGTGGCGGTGGTCAAACCGGGCCGGATGCTGTTCGAGCTCGAGGGCATCAATGAAGAACTGGCGCGCAAGGCGCTGGCCCTGGCCCAGGCCAAGCTGCCGGTGCTGACCCGGTTCGTGAAGCGGCAGGAGAGCTGATCATGAAGATGGAAGAGCTGAACGACATGAACCTGGACGAGCTGAACGCCAAGCTGGCCGAGTTTACCGACGAGCGGTTCCGGCTGCGGTTCAGTGCCGCCACCCAGGTCCTCGAGAACCCGATGCGCCTGCGCGCGATCCGGAAGGACATCGCCCGGATCCACACGATTCTGCGTGAGCGGCAGGCCTCCGAAGGAGCAGCGTCATGAGCGAGACCGAAACCGAAGTCCGCCGCCGCCGGAAAGTCCGGACCGGGCTGGTGACCAGCGACAAGATGACCAAGACGGTCACCGTGTCCCTGACCCGGCAGTTCTCCCACCCGGCCTACGGCAAGCAGGTGGTGCGGACCAGCTCGGTCAAGGCACGCGATGAGCACGGCGCCAAGACCGGCGACACGGTGAAGATCATGGAAACCCGGCCGATCGCGAAGAGCGTCTGCTGGCGGGTCATCGAAATCGTCGAGCGGGCCAAGTAAGGGCCGGTCGCCGACCGGCCCGAGTGGCCGCTCGATGCTCGACGCACGGCAAAGGGGCCGATCGATGATCGGCCCGCACTTAGAGGGAGGCGGACATGGTACAGCAGGAGAGCATCATCAAAATCGCGGATAACAGCGGCGCCCGGCGCGCGCTGGTCATCCGGGTCCTGGGCGGCAGCCGGCGGCGGTACGCCGGGCTCGGGGACATCGTCGTGGTGGCGATCAAGGATGCCATTCCGACCGGCCAGGTGAAGAAGGGCGACGTCGCCAAGGCGGTCATCGTGCGGACGGTGAAGGAAACCCGCCGCAAGGACGGCTCCTACATCCGGTTCGACGAGAACGCCGCGGTCCTGATCAACGATTCGGGCGAACCCCGGGCCACCCGTATCTTCGGCCCGGTGGCCCGTGAGCTGCGCGAGAAGAAGTACATGAAGATCGTCTCGCTCGCGCCGGAGGTGCTCTAGCATGAAGCCGCTCGTCTACAAGAAGCGGAAGCGGATCCGGCACGCGCCACCGGTGCGCCAGAAGCTGCACGTCTCCCGCGGGGACACGGTGCAGGTCATCTCCGGCGACGACAAGGGCAAGCGCGGCCGGGTGCTCCAGGTGTTTCCCAAGACCGGCCGGGTCAAGGTCGAGGGCATCAACATCCTGACCAAGCATGTGCGCGCCACCCAGCAGCAGGAGGCCGGCATCATCAAGCGCGAGGGCTCGATTCATCACTCCAAGGTGATGCTGATCGATCCCAAGAGCGGTGAGCCGAGCCGGATCCGCCGCCGGCGCAGCACGGCCGGCACCACCGAACGGGTGGCGGTCAAGTCAGGGCAGCCGATTGTGAGGGTGCGATAAATGGCCGATACGACGACGCCGGACACCAAGCCGGAAGCCAAGCCCGAGGCCAAGCCGCCCCGGACCCCCAAGGCCAGCAAGGGCAAGGACAAGACCGCCAGCACGCTGGTGCTCGACTCGAGCCCGAAGGCAGTCGACGGGGTGCCGCGGCTCAAGACCTACTTCGAGAAGACGATCCGTCCGAACATCATGAAGCAGTTCGGCCTGGCCAATGCGCATGAAGTGCCGCACCTGGTCAAGATCGTGCTCAACGTCGGCCTCGGCGAGGCCAACAAGAATCCGAAGCTGCTGGATGCCGCCATCGAGGAGTTGTCCCTGATCACCGGGCAGAAGCCGGTGACCCGGCGGGCCAAGAAGGCAATCGCCAACTTCGGGTTGCGGGAGGGCATGCCGGTCGGCGCGAGTGTCACGCTCCGCAACGCCCGGATGTACGAGTTCCTGGACCGGTTCATCAATGTGGCGCTGCCCCGGGTGCGGGATTTCCGGGGCCTGCCGCTCAAGTGCTTCGACGGACGGGGCAACCTGACCGTCGGCATCAAGGAACAGTTGATTTTCCCCGAGATCGATTTCGACAAGGTCGAGAACATCCACGGGATGGATATCACGGTGGTGACGACAGCCAGCCGCGACGACCTGTCGCTGGCGTTGATGCGGGAATTCGGCTGGCCGTTCCGGGGCGAGCTGCCCGTCAAAGTCGCGTAAGGACTGAGGAGAAACGATGGCCAAGACCTGTTGGATTGAACGGGCAAAGCGGACGCCGAAGTTCAAGGTGCGCGCGGTGCGCCGGTGCCAGCGGTGCGGACGATCCCGCGCCGTCCTGCGCAAATTCGGCCTGTGCCGGATCTGCTTCCGCGAACTCGCGCTCCGGGGCGACATCCCGGGTGTCCGCAAGGCCAGCTGGTAGGGAGACTCACGCATGAGCATGACAGATCCTGTAGCGGACATGCTGACCCGGATCCGGAACGCCTGCACTGCGGGCCACCGGCGGGTCGACATGCCAGTGTCCAAGCTGAAGCGTGAAGTGGCGCGGCTGCTCCTGGACAATCATTTCATCGCGGACTTCAAGGTCCTGGACGACGGCGCGCATGGCGTGCTCCGCCTCTACCTGAAGTACCACAACGAGCAACCGGTGATTCGTGAGCTCCGCCGCGTCTCGGCGCCCGGCCTGCGCCGGTACGTCAAGTCGCGCGAGATCCCGCGGGTGAAGAATGGCCTGGGCATGGCCATCGTCTCCACCCCCAAGGGGCTGATGAGCGACCGGGACGCGCGGACGGCCAACCTCGGCGGCGAGTTGCTCGCCGTCGTCTGGTAGGAGGCGCCATGTCTCGAATCGGCAGACGGCCGGTGGTCGTGCCCAAGGGCGTGACCGTCACGATCAAGGGCAGGCTGGTCCAGGTGAAGGGTCCCAAGGGCGAACTGTCCCGGACCTTCCCGCTGGACATCTCGCTGGCGCAGGAGGGGGAACAGATCAACGTCACCCGTCCGAGCGACGAGCCGCGGCACAAGGCGCTGCACGGCCTGTCCCGCACCCTGATGGCCAACATGGTCGAGGGCGTCAGCAAGGGCTATCTCAAGCAGCTCGACATCCAGGGCGTCGGCTACAAGGCGGAAGCCAAGCCGTTCGGCCTGCAGCTGGCCCTGGGCTTTTCCCATCCGGTGCAGTACAAGGCGCCGGCCGGGATCAAGTTCACGGTCGATAACAACACCCAGGTCAAGATCGAAGGCGCCGACAAGGAGATGGTCGGCCAGGTGGCGGCGGAAATCCGCAACCTGCGGCCGCCGGAGCCCTACAAGGGCAAGGGCGTGCGCTACCTGGGCGAACAGGTCCGCCGCAAGGCCGGCAAGACGGGAGCCAAGTAAATGCGCCGCATTATTTCCCCCAAGACGCGCCAGGATCTGCGCTACCGCCGGCACCTCCGGGTGCGCAAGGCACTGGCCGGCTCGGCCGAGCGCCCGCGGCTGGTGGTGTACCGCTCGCTGAAGCACATCTACGCGCAGCTGGTCAACGACGATCTGGGCGTGACCCTGGTCGGCGTGTCGGATACGAGCGAAGGCCTGGCCGTCGACGGCAAGGGCAAGGTGGCCAAGGGCAAGGCGGTCGGCATCCTGCTGGCCGGCAAGGCCAAGGCCGCTGGGGTCACCAAGGTCGTATTCGATCGAGCCGGATACCGGTACCACGGTCGCGTGCAGGCCGTCGCTGACGGCGCCCGCGAGGGCGGATTGGAGTTCTAGGATGAGCGAAGAGACCACACAGGGCGCGCCGAGCGGCGCACCGGCGGAAGCTCCCCGGGGTCGTGGCGGACGCGGCGGCGGCGGCGGTGGTGGCCGTGGCGGCAACGAGCGCGGCGGGCGGGGCGGCGGCCGGCGGGATCGGAACAACGAACAGGCCAGCGAGTTCGTCGAAAACGTGGTGGCCATCAACCGGGTCGCCAAGGTGGTCAAGGGCGGCCGCCGGTTCTCGTTCAATGCGCTGGTCGCGGTCGGCGATGGCAAGGGCAAGGTCGGTGTCGCCACCGGCAAGGCCAACGAAGTCTCCGAAGCGGTGCGCAAGGCCGTCGAAGCGGCCAAGCGCAACATGGTCGAGCTGCCGCGGATCGGCGCCACTATTCCGCATGAAGTCCTGGGGCATCACGGTGCCGGCAGGGTACTGCTCAAGCCCGCCGCCAGCGGCACCGGCGTCATCGCCGGCGGCCCGGTCCGCGCGGTGCTGGCCTGCGCCGGCATCACCGACATTCTGACCAAGAGCCTCGGCTCGAACAACCCGCACAACATGGTACGGGCGACGATGAACGGCTTGCAGCAGTTGGTGACGGTCCGCCAGATCGCCCGGGAACGGGGTATCGAGGTCGACCAGCTGAACTACCGCTCGCCGCAGGAGGTCTGAACCGATGGGCCGTAATCCAGTCGTGGGCCGTCAGGGCCCCGCGTATCACCAGGCCGAGATTCCCGCCGAGAAGTCGGCGCCGCTGCTCAGCGTGAAGCAGATCCGTTCCGAGATCGGTCACGCCGAGACCATGCGCCGTACCCTGCGGGCGCTGGGCCTCCGGCATCATCAGATGACCGTCCAGGTCAAGAACACGGCGTCCGCCCGCGGCATGCTGTTCAAGGTCCGTCACCTCATTGAAGTGACGAAGGCAGAGGAGAGCTGATGGCCAAGGAAACCAAGACCGCGCGCCGGGCGCCCAAGGCGGGGCATATCGTCACGCTGTCCAATCTCAAGCCCGCCAAGGGATCGACCCAGTATCGCAAGCGGGTCGGCCGCGGTCCCGGCTCCGGACTCGGCAAGACGTCCGGCAAGGGTCACAAGGGCTCGAAGGCGCGGGCCGGTGGTTCGACCAACCCGGGCTTCGAAGGCGGCCAGATGCCGATGTACCGGCGGCTGCCCAAGCGGGGCTTTACCAATCCGTTCAAGGTGTCCGCGGTGCCGGTCAACCTGAAGACGCTGGCCACCATCCAGGGCAACGAAGTGACGGCTGATTCGCTCTACGCCGCTGGGATCATCACTCGGCTCGACCAGCGGGCCAAGATCCTCGGCACCGGCGATGCCGGCCGGGCCTTCACGGTCCGTGGCCTCCAGGTTTCCGCCTCCGCCAAAGCCAAGATCGAAGCGGCAGGCGGCAAGGTCGAGGCGTAAGTGACCGCCCCCCGTCTTGCCCGGACGTCGATCGATCCGGAGCTCCAGCGGAAGGTCGGCTTCACCCTCCTGGCCCTGCTGATCTACCGGATTGGCGCGCATGTCGCCGCTCCGGGAGTCGTGGTCCAGGCCCTGGCCGATTTCATCAAGAACTCGGCGGCCGCCGGGTTCTTCGGCCTGTACGACACCCTCGGCGGCGGATTGACCCGCGCCACGGTGTTCGCGCTGGGCATCATGCCGTACATCTCGGCCTCGATCGTCTTCCAGCTGGCGGGCGGCATTGTCCCGTCGGTTGGCAAGATGCAGAAGGATGAGGAAGGGAAGAAGAAGCTGACGCAGTGGACCCGGTACCTCACCGTGCTCATCGCGTTCCTGCAGGCCTACACCTTCACCCTGTTCACCGAGTCGATTCCGGGCGCCATGCCAGGGGCCGGCTTCGTGTCCCGCGTGATCATGGTCCTCACCCTGACGACCGGCGCCATCTTCGTCATGTGGCTGGGCGAACAGATCACCGAGCGCGGCATCGGCAACGGGATGAGCCTGCT
>JBDTTF010000316.1:0-3252 GCA_039930765.1 Gemmatimonadota bacterium
CAATTTCAAGATCGACTTCTTCGTGATCCGGGTCGGCGAGTGGGGCGGGCACATGCTCATGGAGTGTGATGACCTGGTGACCATCCACAAATTCTGTTCGATGCTCCCTTCGTTCGTGTTCGAGGTCCACCCCGTCATTCCGGTCGAGGACGCCGTCCGTGGCGAACTCGAGGTCATCGCCTGGCGAGATGGACTGAAGGGCAAATGACGCCGGGCGGACCACCTTGCTGTCGGCGGACTCGCTGCAGCGGCCGAGCCAGCTGGCGCTTGCTGCCGCCGCGGCAGGGTGCTGGCTGCCGGAGTCAGGTGTTCGAGCGGCGCGCCGGGCCGGAAGCTGCACGATCCATGCGAAGGTTTCGCCCGCTCGCCGCGTGCGGTGAGTGGTGCACGACCGTAACGGATGCGCCTGACCACCAGGGGAGGATTCCTTGGATCAGATTCAACTGACCGACTACGCCCAGCTCATTCCGGCTGACCGGGCGCGACTGCGGGAAATCGTTGGAGCCCATACCTCCCTTGAACGGGTGTTGAATTGGGGGCGTTCGCTGACCCCGCCCCGCGACCTTGATGGGATCCTCACCCAGGACGAGTACACCCACGATGTCGTGATCCGCTGGGACCAGGAGCTGTTCCTGGTCTACGATACCACGTGACTCGGCGCCGTGACGGCGGTCGCCGTCTGGAGCGGAAGGCCGTCCCACCGCCAGCTCCTGGATGCCCGGCTGGCCCGAGGTTGGAGGCCAACAGCCACCGGACTCAAGTCGGGTCCTGCGGTCCTGGGTTACGCCGCTTGTGTGTTCGACCAATCGGATCACACTGGCTCGACCCATGAGCATTGAGTGCTTGACACCGCGAGGGCCGGAAACCGCAGCCGCCCAGAGCCGTAGGGGGTGCCTCCTCCTCCCGCGACGGCTTGATGCGTTTCACCCTGTCAATGTCGATCGCAGCCTTCCTGTCTTTCCCGACCGGATCCTCGGCTGCCCAGGCCGCGCCGGGCTCCGAGGAGTTGGAGCTCACCAGCCGGATCTTCCACAACACCCGCTCCCTGCATGTCCTGCTGCCTCCCTCCTACCACCTCGCCGCACACGCCACCACCCGCTATCCGGTCTGCTATTTCCTCGACGGTCAGGCGGCGTTCGATTCGGGCGGCTGGGATGTACCGGGCACATTCACCCGGCTCTGGGCCGAGCACCGGATTCCAGAGGTCATCGTGGTTGGGATCGACAACGGTGGATCGACCCGGGAATCGAAGAATCCCGGGGTGGATAGGGCCAGCGAGTTCCTGCCCTACGCCGACCAGTCGTGGACCGAGGCCCCGGTTCCCACCCCGCGGGGCATGAGTCACCCCGCCTTTCTGTTCACTGAGGTCATTCCAGCGGTCGCCCACAGTTACCGCACCATTGGCGGTGCGCACTCGACCTGCCTGGCGGGCGCGTCCTATGGCGGTGTGGCGGCGCTGTATCTGGCGCTGCAGTACCCTGACAGCATGGGTGCCGTCCTGATCGAGAGCCCGTCGCTCCAGGTCGGCAACGGCCGCATGGTGCAGGACGCCGAGCACCAGAGCCAGTGGCCGGTCTGCGTCTACGTGGGAGTGGGAACGCGAGAAGGGCAGGAAGCCAGCAGCCAGACCCAGATGGTGACCAACGCCACGGCGCTGGCCAAGGCGCTGCCGGCGGATCGGTCGCATTTCACCGTGGCACCGAACGCCATCCACGACTACAGCGCGTGGCGCGACCGCCTGCCCGAGGCGCTGGAGTTTCTGCTGAGCGGAGCGGCCTGCCGGAGCCAGGTCCGGTAGCGCGGCCAGGGCTTGGCCGCGAGTTGCCTGACCGGCTCCCTCAGTGAATCGATCGCCGACTTGGAGAGAGCGCGCCCACAGATGACCCCGAAGACACGACAAATGTCTCGGCAGCCTACCAAATCGACCTCACTTCGGCCGGCATCCAGTATTTGGTAAACAGCAACTGCTATCCACAGATGTCACGGGGGGCACTGAAGATGGCACCGCAATATTTCTCTGCACCTGCCAGCACTGGCCTTGAAGTAAACAACCACAGCAATCGTCACCTCATCAGTACTCGGCTAGCCTTCTGGTGGCTTGGTTAACAGCAACGGCACTCCGATCACCAGCGGCGGGGCCGTTGCCTTAAAACACGAATATCACTCGTCTCCGCAGTAGCCTATTCCCCCTCCGGCGCCCCTCCCGATGTCGCCACCTGATCGGCTTTCACCTTGGCGGTATCGAACCGCTTCGCGGCGGCGAGCATCTTCGCGATCGCTTCACCGAACTCGCCCTTATCCCCGCGGACGAACCGGAGATGGTTGATCCGGGCCACCACGAAGTTTTTCAGATAGGGACTCTCGAACCCGCGCGCCTTGAGCCTGGCCACCACGTCGACCACCTGACTGTCGAGCTCGATCAGCTGCTCGGCCCGGTGGCGGCGGACCGTGAGCGCCTCGGCCAGCGGCTGCTTGAGGAACGCCTCGACCGGCTTGATCACCGAGCTGTACACGCTGCCGGAGAAGCGTCCGTTCTGCTGGTAACAGAAGCCGAGGGTCAGGAGCCGAGGCTCCTCAAACTCCATTTCGAAATCGGTTTCGGGACTGTCATCCAGCTCGGCCAGCCCGGTGGCGAGCCGCACCACCGCCAGGGCCCGCTCCTTCACGTTGTGGGCCTTTTCGGTGTTGAGCACCAGCATCCGGTGGGCGATCTCCGGCTCAGGCACGATCAGGGCCACGATGCTGCGGGCGCCGAGGTTGCGCATCGCCGCCAGGCGGTGATGCCCGTTGGGGACCCAGTAGCGGCCTTCGGGGGTGCGGGTCGCGATCAGCGGATCGAGGAATCGGTCCAGCTTGTCGATGGCGACACCGAGCTTGGCGACGTGGGTCTCCGACAGGTCTCGCTGGTACGGCGTCGGCTCGACCAGGTCGATCGGGATGGCCGCCAGGATCTGCCAGTGCGAGCCCAGCGGATCGCGATACGCCGACAGGCTTTCACCGCCGTCGGCGACAATCAGCTCGGCCAGTTGCCTGATCCCGGTCGGGGCCATGACCGCGGTGAGATCTCTCGCGCTCAGCCCGCGAGGCTCGACCGTTTTCTTTTTTCGCGGGGCCCGTTTGGCCGCGGGCTTTTTGGCGGGTTTTTTCTCGGCCATGGTGAGTTCTTCTCCTCCAGATATCGTGGCGGGATCCGGGGCGAAGAGCCCCGGCTCCCACATCGCCGCGGCGCGGCTCGACATGCCTCTGATGTCG
>JBDTTF010000317.1:0-1565 GCA_039930765.1 Gemmatimonadota bacterium
TCCTATTGGGCTGCAGGGGATGTGCCCTGCGGGACTCGTTACGGGATAAGGAGTTACGAATCGTCGGTCGACAGCCACACGGTAGTTCGCAAGAGTGGAACGGGTACCACAGGGATGGATCTGGTGCTTGCCAGAGTTACCACGAATCCATAACTTGCTGGCCGACAAGCAAGCGACTATTTCATCTTTCGACCCCCGTGAGCCTTATTCGACCCTCCGCTGATCGCGATCGCGAACGCAACGCCCCCCGCTCCCGCGAATCCATCCTCGACGCTGCGGAAGAGCTGTTCGCCGATAAGGGCTTCGGCAGTACCAGCCTCGAGGAGGTCGGGCTCCGGGCGGGGGTTTCCCGCGCCACTCCCGGTTACTTCTTTGGCTCCAAGCCCGCGCTCTACCACGCCGTGCTCGAACGCTGCCTCGAACAGGTCCGGATAGCCGTGAGGAGTGGCCGGGAGCGCGCCCTGGCCAGCGGTGAGTCGGCCGAAGTCGTGCTGGCCGGCGCCGTTGGCGAATATTTCGACTTCATTACCTCGCACCGGAATTTTGTCCGGCTGATGGAATGGGAGGCGCTGAGTGGCGGCGCGGCGCGGCACGGGGTGCCGCCCCACCTCGAGGCGGCGCGTGAGGCTCTATCGGCCATCGGCGCCGAACTCGACCTGGCACCCGACGGGGAAGCCGCCCAGCTGTTGCTCAGCATCATCGGGCTGTGCTGGTTCCCGCTGGTCCATTCCAGCACCGTGATGGAAGCGCTGGAACTCGATCCGGCCACCCCGGCCTTCGTGGCCGCGCGCCGACAGCACGTGATCGATCTCGTGGTGCACGGACTCAAGGGCCGACTGGCCGCCTCTTCATCGAACCTGGAAGGGACCCGCTCATGACCGATACGCTGACCCAGGCCGCGCCGCCGGCGCCGGCCCATGGGGCGCTGGCCACCGAGAAGGAGGCCCGCGATGTGGCCGAAGCCGCCCGGGAGCAGGAGTGGCAGTCCCCCAGCTTCGTCCGCCAGCTGTTCGAGGGAAAATTCCAGCTCGACCTGATCCACCCCTTTCCGGAAATCGATCCAGCCGAGGTCGAGCGGGCCCGGCCGTTCATGCAGAAGCTCGAGCGATTCCTGCGGGACGAGGTCGATAGCGACAAGATCGACCGCGAGGGAAAGATTCCAGCTGAAAACATCCAGGCTCTCCGGGACATGGGCGCCCTCGGCATCAAGATTCCCACCGAATACGGCGGTCTCGGCTTCAGCCAGTACGGCTACACCAAGGCCATTGCATTGGTCACCAGCAAGGACGGCAGCATGACCGCCCTGCTCTCGGCGGCCCAGTCGATCGGCGTCCCGACTCCACTCAAGCTGTTCGGAACCCCGGAGCAGAAGCAGAAATATCTGCCCCGCCTGGCCAAGGGGGCCATCTCCGCCTTTGCGCTGACCGAATCGAACGTCGGCTCCGACCCGGCTGGCCTCTCGACCCACGCCGAGCTGTCGGCGGATGGCAGCCACTACATCCTCAACGGCGAAAAGCTGTGGTGCACCAACGGCACCATCGCCGAGCTGATGGTGGTGATGGCCC
>JBDTTF010000318.1:0-3684 GCA_039930765.1 Gemmatimonadota bacterium
TTGAGACTCGGCCCGGTCGCAGTGCCGGCGGACAGCGAGGTCAGCAGCTGGGCCACCAGCTGGTCGACGAGGGCGCCGAGACTGTCGGGCGGACCATCGACCGAAAGCCTGGTACGGGGCTGGGAAGCGCCGGTGGGAAAGAGCGAGGCGTTGAGGGTCACGCGCGAGGGCGTACCGACCACGTCACCGAGGAGCAGCCAGCCGGCCCCGAGACGGGCGGCCAGCTGCTGCGACTCCTCGGTCCGAAGGTCGTGGTCCGGCGTTCCACCCGCCGTATGCCAGGCGTCCAGCACCCCCCGCGGGTCGGTGGCCTGCAATCCACCCTCGCCGGGAAGCTTGGCGGCGAGCAGGTCGAGCATTCCCTCCCGCAGGTAGTGCAGGGCAGGATCGGCGCTGGCGACCCGGAATGGCACGATGGTGACCAATTGCGGATTGCGGACCACGGCCGCGCGCCGGCGGAGGCGGCTCGACACCGCCAACAGCGATCCGACGACCAGCAGCATGACCATGACGCCGATCGGGGTGGCCCAGCGGCGGGCGGTCGAGGCCGGCGTGCCCGGCACGACTCGCTCGCCCGACCAGTCGAGTCCGTCGAGCCGATCCAGCAGCGCCTGGGCCGAGGCCGGGCGGTCGGCGGGATCCTTCTGCAGGCACTGCATCACCAGCGCGGCCAGCGAGTGGGGCAGACCGGGCACCTTGTCCGCCAGGGGTGCGGGGAGTTCGACCAGATGTGCCGTCAGCAGCGCCTGCGGAGGAAGACTGTGAAACGGTGGCTTGCCGGTGAGCAGCTCGTACGCCATCGCCCCGAAGGCGTAGATGTCGACGCGATGATCGGCCGCCGGGTCGGCCGCCGACTGCTCCGGCGCCATGTAGGTCGGCGTGCCGAGGGAGCTGCCGGTGCGCGTCAGGACTGAGCCATCGGGATCGGAGGCGATTGACGACGACACCGCCTTGGCGATGCCGAAGTCGCTCACCATGGCGGACCCGCCGGCGATCAGGACGTTGTCGGGCTTGATGTCGCGGTGGATGATGCCGTTGGCGTGCGCGTAGGCCATGGCCCGCGCCACGTCGCGCAGGATCGCGATGGCTTCCCGCGGCGGGAGCGGCTCGAAATCCCGCAGCCGGCCTCGGAGCGATTCGCCGGCCACGTACGGCATGACGAAGTAGGGAAGCCCTTCGGCCTCGCCGGCCTGGAGCACCGGCACCAGGTGCGGATGCTGCAGCTGGGCAGCCAGGTGAATTTCCCGCTTGAACCGCTCGTTGCTCAGCCCCTCGGCCAGTTCCGGCAGGAGCACCTTGATGACCACCTTGCGTCCCAGCGTCTGGTCATCGGCCAGAAAGACGCGCGCCATCCCGCCGCCCGGGAGTTCCCGGTCGAGCCGGAGGGTCGGTGGCAGGCTGCGGCGGAGCCGGAGCTCGAGCGTGGTGGGCAGGGCAGGTCCCGGTGGACAGACCTACTATGGACGGATGGGGCAGGCAAAGGGTTGCAGCCGCCGCGGGTACGAAACGGCAATCACCGGTCAGTCCTTCTTGTCCTTGAGGCGCCCGGCATCCCGCAGCGCCTGGCGCAGCAGGAATTCGATCTGCCCGTTGACCGAGCGGAGATCGTCCGCCGCCCAGCGCTGCACCGCATCGTGCAGCCCCGGGTCGAGCCTCAACAGGAAGGAATGACGGTCCGCCACGACTCAGTAGATCGATCCGGTGTTGACCACCGGCTGGGTGCCCTGCTCCGAGCAGAGGACCACCAGCAGGTTACTGACCATGGCCGCTTTCCGCTCGTCGTCGAGATTGACGATCTTCTTCTGGTCGAGCTGGGCCAGGGCGGATTCCACCATGCCAACCGCCCCGTCGACGATCATCTGCCGGGCCGCGATGACGGCGTTGGCCTGCTGCCGCCGGAGCATTACTCCGGCGATCTCCGGCGCGTAGGCCAGGTGGCTGATCCGGGCCTCGTTGAGGGTGACGCCCGCCTTGGCCAGCCGCTCCTGGATCTCGAACTGCAGCTTGACCGCCACGTCACTGGTATTGGTCGACAGCGACATGATCGCCGGGTCGTGGGAATCGTACGGATACTGGTTGGCCAGCCCCCGCAGCGCCGATTCACTCTGGACCTTGACGTAGTCCTCGTAGTTGTCGACCTCGAACAGCGCCTCCGCCGTGTCGGTGACTTTCCAGACCACCACCGCGCCGATTTCGATCGGGTTGGAGTTGTGGTCGTTCACCTTGAGCTTGGCGGTCTCGAAGTTCCGGACCCGGAGCGAGACGACCTTGTTGCTGTAGAACGGATTGGCCCACCAGAGGCCGGGGGTCCGGACCGTTCCGATGTATTTCCCGAACAGCAGCAGCGCCTTGCCCTGGTTGGGCTGGACCACGAACAGCCCCGTCAGAAGGGTCAGGTCGATCACTCCACCGAACACGATCAGCCCGATCAGGACCGGCTCACGGGCCAGGATGGCGTTGACCAAGGCCACGGCCAGGAGGGCGCCCGCGCCAAGGAACAGCACGAGGGCGACGAGGCCATTGGTGGGGTGCTTCTCGATTTCGCGGATCACGGCACAGCCTCTGGTTGGTAGGTATCAATATGATATCACATTGATATTGAGCCGTCAATGGGGCTCTCGAATGGCCGGATGGCCGGATGGCCGGTTGGACGGATGGATGGACATAGTGCAGGCCGATTTCGGTGCAGGGTGATCTGACCATCCGACTCTCCAACCATCCGACCAACGGAAAGGGCCCCGAACCATCTCGGAGCCCCTGTTCACTGCTGACCTTTTCCGCGGTTCAGCCCCGCATGGCCATCGGGACGAACTCCCGTTCCGGCGAGCCGATATAGATCTGCCGAGGCCGGGCGATCTTGGTGTCCTTGTCCTCCAGCATCTCTTCCCACTGGGCCAGCCATCCCGGCATCCGGCCCATGGCAAACAGCACGGTGAAATAGTCGGTCGGGTACCCCATGGCCTGATAGATCAGCCCCGAGTAGAAGTCGACGTTGGGGTACAACTTCCGTTTGATGAAGTACTCGTCCTCAAGGGCGATCTTCTCCAGCTCGAGCGCGATTTCGAGCTTGGGATTGAGTCCGGTCTGTTCGAAGACGTCGTAGGCCACCTTCTTGATCAGCTTGGCCCGGGGATCATACGACTTGTAGACCCGGTGGCCGAAGCCCATCAGCCGGCCCTCGCCCGACTTGCAGCTGGCAATGAAGGCCGGCACCGCCTGCTTGTCGGGAATCTCGTCCAGCATCTTGAGCACCGCTTCATTGGCGCCGCCGTGCAGCGGCCCGTACAGCGCCGCGATTCCGGCCGAGACAGCCGAGAACGGGTCGACGTGAGACGAGCCGACCGCACGGACGGCGCTGGTGGAGCAGTTCTGCTCGTGATCGGCGTGCAGGATGAGCAGGATCTCGAGGGCCCGCTGCAGCACCGGGTTGGGCTGATGCTGCCCGCCGATGCTGAAGGTCATGTTGACGAAGTTGGCGATGTAACCAAGGTCGTTCCGGGGGAACTCATACGGCAGTCCGCGCGAATGCCGGAACGCAAAGGCGGCAATAGTCGGCAGCTTGGCCATCAGCCGGACCCGCTGCAGGTAACGCTCCTCCGCGCTCTCGATATTCTTGGCGTCGGGATAGAAGGTCGACAGCGCGCCGACCGCGCCGAGCAGCATGCCCATCGGGTGGGCGTCGTA
>JBDTTF010000319.1:0-48880 GCA_039930765.1 Gemmatimonadota bacterium
AACTCGCACCCCAGTGAATCAGGTCGAGGGATGTCGGATCGAGCACTGGAACGCCCGCGATTCCCATTGCTACGAACACCGCGACATTGACCGCGATCAGTCCCAGCGTGACTCGGCCGGACCGGCGGAGCGTGGTCAGCAAATTCGACATCGGAGCCTTTCCGCTCACTTCTTTTTCTTTCCGGGCTTCTTCCGCCCGGCCACGGCCAGCGCTGCCTCGACCCATGGCCTGAGCGCCTCGACATCTTCCAACAACTCTTCCGGCACCTGATAGTATCCCATCGAGCCGTGCTCGGGACCCATTGGCTGGAACGGCGCCATCCCGCGCGCCTCGAACGCAGGCCGGGTGACGTCGTCCACCTTGAAGTACAGCGTGTCCTCGTCAATTAGGGCAAAGAACCGCTCACCCCCGTAGATCCCGACCCCGCCGAACATCGACCTGGCCCGGATAGCGGGCGTGCAACGGCCCAGCTGTTCGAGGATGAAGGTACGGTACGTCGGACTGACCGCCATTGGGCACCTGAAGTACGGGAGATGGGAGAGGGGAGTTGAGAACATCGAGCTCAGGCCTGGATCTTCAAGCAGGGGCCTTCCCCTCCGCCCTCCTCCGTCTACCCTCTCCGGGTTCGGCAGCGATAGAGACGGAACAGAGGATGGACTTTAAAGGAGAAGGAAAAGGGGAGATGGGACAAGCCCCACCGTGACTAACGGCCAGCGACTAACGACCCGAGCTGTACCGCCCTCACCGTCGGGTGCCTGGCTCCCAGCTTCCGCTTCAGTACGGCGTGCGCCTTGCGAAACAGCCTTGCCGCCAGGACTGTCTGCCCATCCTCCCGCAGCGCCGATGCCAGGTTGAAGAGGGTTAGCCCCGATTCTACCGATGCCCTCCCGAACAGCGACTGCTTGATCGCCAGCGACCGCTGGAGCAGACGGATCGCCTCGCGAGGATGGCCGACGGCGGCCCGGAGGCAGCCGAGGTTGTTGAGCGTGACCGCTACCTCGAAATCGTTGGGGCCCAGCCGCTTCCGGAGCACCGCCAGGGCAGCGCGATAGACCGGCTCTGATTCAGCGTATCGTCCCAGTCCGTCGAGCAGCGCCGCATGTGCGGTCCGGTCGAGCCAGACGACCGTGCTGTCCCGGCCATGACGCCTGGCCCGAATGCCGATGCCCCGACGGGCCAGCGGCTCACCGACGGCAAAGCGGCCCCGAGCATGCTCGAGGCCGCCCAGGTTGTGATACAGGTCCGCGACCTCCACTCCTGTCCGCCGGCGGGTCCGGCGCAGGATGTCGAGCGCCCGTCGATAGCACTGGGCCGCCTCGGTGAAGCGGCCCTCCGCCTTTCCCACCATTCCCAGTTCGTTCAGCAGGTCCGCCATCAATGGATGGTTGGCACCGAGGCTCGACCGCACCTTCGGGAGAGCCTGCTCGATCCGGTGCCGGGCAGTGGCGTTACGCCCGCTCAACCTGGCCGTTCGAGCCAGGGCCAGGTCGGCATCGAAGCGGTGAGCAACGTCGCTGGACTGGCGCGTCAAGCCAGTTGCCCGGACGATCTACCAGCCAAGGCTCTGGTCGTGATTGTAGAAGTTGCCCTTCTTCGCCACCGTGCCACCCTTGACCGAGCCAGTCTCCTTGGGTGCCAGTGAGCGCATCGACTTGGCTGCTGGCTTCGAACCCTTGCCTGCTGCCTTGGACTTTGCTGCAGTCTTCTTGGCGGCCATGGGGTATCTCCGGAGTGGGCCAATCCGAATGAGGGGGTACTCGATCCACAGTACCACTCGGCCAGTGCCGGCGCTAGCCGGGGCCCTCACCGGGTCAGTCATTGTCAGGCTCAACCGCAGGCCCTAAACTCCGGTCGGACTGAGGGAGCGCTGTTCGCTAATCGCTCAGCCTCTCGTCTCTCGTCTCTCGTCTCTCGTCTCTTGTCTCTCGTCTCTTGTCTCTCGTCTCCAGTTGAGCCCCTATGGCCCCCCCCGACAAGAAAAAGAAGACTGCCTGGACCTCCGGCAAGGGCAAGAAGGTCCATCCGAGGGCGCCCGCCGGCAGTGGCGGCGCGGGGACCTTCACCTCGCCCAAGCCATTGGCTCACGACTGGGACAAGCAGAAGCCGCTGGCCCACCCCAACTCACCAGTGGGCACTCAGACAGCGCCGATCGACCAGGCCCGGGACACCTCGGTGCCACCGCCACCGTCGCTCGACATGCGGGCCGAGATGCTCAGGGTATCGAAGGCGGCGGTCGGCCAGCCGGTGATTTCCAACCCGGCCAACCAGGGACGGATCGAGTGCTACGACATGGTCGAGAAGCTGCTGACCGACATCGGGGCCAAGAGTGCGCCCGCGTTCACCAAGTCGGGAACCGTCGGCAAGAATGACGACTATGTCTGGGGGGACAAGATTTCGCTGAAGGACGTGAAGCCGGGCGATATCCTCCAGATCCGGGACAGCGAGGTCCATCGGATCGTCAAGACGGAATACAAAGCGTTGCAGCCCGGCACCGCGGCCCGGCAGGGGGAGACCGTCACCACCAAGATGTTTCGCGGCCACCACACGGCCGTCGTGATCGCCATCAATCCCGACGGATCATTCCAGGTGTCCGAGCAGCACGTGCTCAACGAAAAGCGCGACGAACTCTCTCGTAGCATCGTCGAGAACACCCTGCCGATCAAGGCCATCGACGGCGACCCGGCGACGTCAAAGGTCGACAGCGGCACCCAGCAGAAGAAGGTCACCACCAGATGGGAAGTGGTGTCGGGCAAGCTGTATCCGTACCGGCCGGTGAGCAAGCCGAAAATGTAGTCGCTCGCTGCTCCGCTACAGCTCCTTGGCCATGCAGAGGGCAATCGGGCTGACGTACTGCGGAAAGGTCGGAACGACGACGTACCCTGACTGGCGGTAGAGCCCCTCGGCCGCGGTCTGCCGGATCCCTGTCTCCAGCACCATCCGCCGGATACCCATCCGCCGCGCCTCGGCCTCCAGCGCCTCGAGCAGCGCCCGCCCGATTCCCTGGCCCCTGGCCTCCTTTGCCACATACATCCGCTTGAGCTCGGCCTCGGTCTCGTTCCAGCGGCGCAGGGCTCCACAGCCGAGCGGCTGGCCATCGACCCGGGCCACCAGAAAGGTGCCATTGCCCGGAGCCACGTCGGCTTCGGTCAGGGTGAAGTGGGTGGCGCCTGGTTCCGGGTAGAGAGCGGAGAGTTCGGCATTGAGGGCGGCAATGAGACGCTGGACGACATCCGAGTCCAGCGCCTCACGATCGAGGGCAATCGTCACGCCAATATCCTATCGGACCGCATGCCACCAGACAGCCGCGGCCAGCGTAACAGGAATGGCAAATATCACCAGGAAAATCGGAAACTCCTGCGCCACCGAGTAACCGGCTCGGCGCACCCCGACATACAAGTTGACCAGCGCGGCGCACCGCCAGATCGGAATGAAATACCGCACGGTCATGATGACCGATTCCAGCCCGGGTCCGCCCGGCCAGCGGCGTGCCGCCAGGCAGAAGCCCGAACAGGAGCAGGCCGCCGAGGATGATGACGGCGGTCCGGATCGTGGTGCCAGCTCAGGCCGACTTGATGAGCCTGATCAGGAACAGCAGCAGCATCGCGCCGATGGTGGCCACGATCAGGGAGCCCAGCAGGCCGTAGGCACCGATACCGAGCAGGCCAAACACCCAGCCGCCGAGCAGCGCGCCGATGACGCCAACGATCAGGTCCCCGACCAGGCCGAACCCGCCGCCCTTCATGATCTTGCCGGCCAGCCAGCCGGCACAGAGTCCGATAACCAGGAACAGGATCAGCGATTCAGTGGACATGGAGCGAGTCCTCCGGCGCGAGAATTTTCAGGACAGATGACCGGGACAATCGCTGCCCGGCAGAGGCCAATATGCACCGATTCCCGGTGGCTGCCTAGCGGATGGTTCTGGAGGAGGGGTCACGGCAAGAGCTCACCTGGCCGATCCGCCGGTCAGGGACCAGATCCTTGAGTCTGCCGCAGGTGAACGCAGATGAACGCAGATCGACGCAGGTCGACGCAGGTGAACCCAGGCGAACCCAGGCGAACGAAGCACAATTTCGATTCAGTGGTGCGCGTGAACGTGGAGAACTGCAGCGCTGTGATCTCAGGACGAAAGTGCGGTTACCAGGAGCGGAAGCCTATCATCCCGTAAATCGCTGTCATCTGTGGATAGCGTCTGTCGGAACCTCGATGTGATTGTCGAGAGCCAGTGGGCCCCGCCAATTCCCCGGCAGCTCACTCGTAGCGCAGGGCGTTCATCGGGTCGACCCTGGAAGCGCGCCTGGCCGGAATGTACCCTGCGCCAAGGGCCACGAAGACCAGCACCAGGACGGAAGCGGCAAACACCACCGGGTCGTGCCCCTGGAGGCCGAACAGCAGCGACCGCGCCGCTCGGCCCAGCCCGATGGCCGCGACTACACCGACCAGCCCCCCGATCAGCATCATGGTGCCGACCTGCTTGAGCACCATGAGCCGGACGGCGGCTGCATCGGCGCCAAGCGCCATTCGGACTCCGATTTCCCGGGTCCGCTGCGCCACGGTATAGGCCAGGACACCGTACAGGCCGATTGCGGCCAGCAGGGTGGCCAGGACGCCAAAGGCGGCCGACAGGATGCTGATCATCCGGTCGAGCGCCACATTTTCCTTGACCTGCTGTGGCATCGTCTTGAGGTCCTCGACCGGGAGGCCGGGATCGAGCCGCTTCATGATCGCCGGGATGTCGTGCACCATGCTGGAGGGGGGCAGCGACGTTTTGACGTAGAAGCTCAGCGAGCCGATGTTGGCGTCCTGTGGAATCGGGGTGAAGAACAGCGCCGGCACCGAATCCTTGACCTGGCTGTACTTGGCATCACGGGCCAGCCCGACAATCAGGATATCCAGCGAATCCTTGTTGCCGCCGTTGGCCGACATGTACTTGCCCACCGCATTGTTTCCCAGTCCGAACTTCCTGGTAAACGCCTCGTTGACCACCGCCACCTTGAGGCTGCCCAACCGGTCGGCATCGCTGAACTCCCGACCGTCCAGGATCTTGACCCCGAGGGTCTGGAAGTACCCGGGAGAGACCTCGTTGAACCGCGAATTGTTGTCGATATCGGGACCCGACTTGAATCCCTGGACATAGACGTCGGTGCCCCAATTGTTGCCCGCCAGCAGCGGGACCAGCGACGCGGTCACTCCGGTGACGCCGGGAGTGCTGGCCAGGGTGCTGGCCACCCGGTCGTACAGCAGCCTGGAGCGGGTGCTGTCGTAGCCGTTCCGGCTAGGAGAAATGCCAAAGGTGACCACGTCGTCGATCCTGACGCCGAGGTCGACATGGGACACGTTGATCAGGCTCTTCATGAACAGACCGGCCGAGATCAGCAGCGCCGTGGCCAGCGCAATTTGGGCGGTGACCAGGCCGGCCCGGAACCGGGCCGCGCCCTGGTGGCCACCAAGGATCTGCCCGGCGCCCGCCCGGATCGAGGTAATCAGGTCGCTCCGGGTGCTGTGCAGCGCCGGGAACATCCCGAACAGCAGGCCGGTGATTACCGACATGACGCCGGCGAACACGAACACCGACGACTGGATCTCGAACCTGAGACCGTTGTCCGGCGGCAGCAGCGAGCCGATCAGGACCAGGGTCCACTTGGCCACGATCAGGCTGGCAATGCCACCCATCAGCGCCAGAATGACCGATTCCGTCAGCAGCTGGATCATCAGCTGGGCCCGGGTGCCGCCCAGCGCCAACCGAACTCCCATTTCCATGGCGCGGCCGGCACCGCGGGCCAGCAGCAGGTTGGCAATGTTGGCGCAGGCAATCAGCAGCACCACACCGGTGACGCCGAGCAGCATGAGCAGCGGTGTCCGGGCCTCCTTGAAGATCGAGCTCTGGCCCTGGCGGCCGTCGGTGACCACGATCTCCTTGGTGCGGAACTTCGCCATCGTCTTGTCGCTCATCCCCTTCTGGAGCGGTGCCTCGACGTCGGTGATGATCGGATGATACAGGCCGTTGAGCGCCGTGGTGGCCTGCGCCATGCTCACACCCGGCTTGAGCCGGCCGAACAGGTAGGCCCAGTAGCTCTGCCGGTTATCGAAGCCGGTCCAGCCATTGAGGATCAATCCCTGCATGGTGAGCGGCACGAAGATCTTGGCCTGCGATCCCAGGGTGGTGCCCTCGAAATCGCGGGGGCCCACGCCGATGATCGTCATGGTCTGGCCGTTGATCAGTAGCGGCTGGCCGAGGACACCGGGATCCGAGGCAAAGCGGGACCGCCAGAAGTTGTAGCTCAGGACCGCCACAAAATTGCTGCCGATGTTGCGGTCGTCGTCGGGGGTGAGCAGCCGGCCGATGGTGGGCTGGAGCTGCAGGGTCGGGAAGTAGGAACCGGAGACCAGCATTCCGGATCCCAGCATCGGCTCACCCTTGTACGACAGGTTGGCTCCGAAGCCGCGATGGGCGGCGAGACCGGTCAGCACCCGCTGGCTCCGTTCCAGGTCCCGGAACATCTGGTAGCTGAAGACCACGTCGCAGTCGCCGGCCTGGCTGCAGGACTGGGAGCCGGGCTTGGGGCCGGGCGCCGCGAGATTGATCAGTTCGGTCGGCTGGGGCACCGGCAGCGGCTTCATCAAGATCTGATCGAACATCGAGAAGATCGCCGTGTTGGCCCCGATGCCGAGGGCCAGGGAGAGCACCGCGACCGCGGTGACAAATGGCGTCTTGAACAGGGTTCGGAAGGCGAGCCTGAGGTGTCGCATCATGGATCCGGATTTTGAGGGCGAGAGCACGGCCGGCTGGGCAGTTACGGGCGCCGGTTCACTGATGTTTCAGTTTGAAGACCGGCACATCGCGGTTTAGACACGAGATGGGGTGGGATGGTTGCGTGGGAGGGTCGAGGGTCGAGGATCGAGGGTCGAGGGTCGAGCGTCGAGGGTCGAGGGTCGAGGGTCGAAAGTCGAGAGTCGAGAGTGTAGAGCCTAGAGTCGCGCATCGAGGCTGGAGGGAGAAGGGGACGACAGGGAGCACCTCATCCCGAGCCGCGCAGCGGCGAGGGATCGCTCAAGGCATGTTGCGCCTTGGTTGACGGTGCCAGAACATCATCCCGAATGCCCAGCGAGACTTTCCATATCTACATCCTGGCCAACCGAACCCGGGTGCTCTACATCGGCCTGAGCCGCAATTTGCCGCGACGCATCTACCAGCATCGGCACGGCCCTGTTCCGGGCTTCAGCCGGCGGTACAACATCAAGCGACTGGTCTATTTCGAGGAAACGGGCAGTGCCAGAAGTGCCACGGCGCGGGAGCGGCAACTCAAGGGATGGAGCAGGGCGAAAAAGATTGGGTTGATCGAGGCAGCCAATCCTGAATGGTTGGATCTGGCCGCCGGGTGGTTTGGGTGACCATGCCTGGAGCGATCCCTCGGGCTCCGCCCTCGGGATGAGGTGCCCTGTACGCCTCGCCCGATCCCTCGCTGCGCTCGCTCGGGATGGTGCTCATTCCTTGAGCGATCCCTCGGGCCTCTCGCTGGGCGAGAGGCGCCTCGGGATGAGGTGGTGGTCGTGGTGGGGGGGGTATGTAAGATCTGATGTCACCACGGGGCCATCATTCATGCCACCAGCAGGTCCCTCGGGCCTCTCGCTAGTCGATAGGCACCTCAGGATGAGGTGCTGCGCATCCCTCGAGCGATCCCTCAGGCCTGCGGCCTTCGGGATGAGGAGGTGTTGCCCTCGGGATGAAGTGTGCGTGACAGGGCCGTCCCTAAACTCCTAACCCCTAACTCCTAACTCCTAACTCCCGTCTCGCGACTCCCGACTCCCTACCAATCCGTCGTCACGAAATCCTTCAGGAACTGCCCCCACACATGATTCCCGCCGTTGATCCCGGCAATGATCGGGTCGACGATCCGGGCGGCGCCATCGACAATATCCAGCGGTGGATGAAACCGGTGGTCAACCACCTTCCTGGCGGCCAGCTCGGCGGGATCCTCGTCGGTCACCCAGCCGGTGTCGACGCTGTTCATGTGGATCCCGTCATTGTGGTAATCCCTGGCGGCGGTGCGGGTCATCATGTTGAGCGCGGCCTTGGCCATATTGGTGTGCGGGTGCCTGGTGGTCTTGAAGGTCCGGTAGAACTGGCCCTCGACCGCCGACACATTGACCACATGCTTGTCCCGCTCCGATGTCCGGAGCATCAGCGGCTTGAGCCGGGCATTAATGATGAACGGAGCGATGGCGTTGACCAGCTGCACTTCGAGCAGCTCGACCGACGGCACCTCGGCCATCAGCAGCCGCCACGAGTTGCGGCCCCGGAGATCGATCTGCTGCAGATCCTGATCGAGCTTGCCCTGGGGGAACAGCCCCGTCTGGGCCTCGACCTCCTCAGGCAGCAGCGGCACCTGCGAAAGTTCGGCCGCGTGGGTCAGCCCGGCCACCGCCGAGAAATCGCCGGGAATGCTTGCCGGCAGGGCATTGGCACCGCCCTCGGGCAGGATGTGATAGCCCCGCAGCCCTTCATAGCTGCCCAGCAATTTCCGGACACCGGCCGGCAGGTCCTGTAGCGCCGCAGTTTCCCCTGCCATCATATGCTCGTAGAAATCGGGCGGACGCCGCACGGTCTGGCAGGCGTTGTTGATGATGAAGTCCAGCCGGTTCCGGGTCTTGAGCAGCTCGGTGCAGAACGCCTCGACGCTGGGGGTGTGCCGGAGATCGAGGCCGAAGATCTCCAGCCGGTGACCCCATTGCTCGAAGTCGGGCTCGGCCGAGTAGCGGGCGGCGGAGTCGCGGGGAAAGCGGGTGGTGACGATGAGGCTGGCCCCACAGCGCAGCAGCTTGAGCCCGGCCTGGTAGCCGATCTTGACCCGGCCACCGGTCAGTAGCGCCACCCGGCCGCTCAGGTCGGCCAGTTCGGTGCGCTTGAAATAGTTGAATTCCGCGCAGGCCGGGCAGAGCTGGTCATAGAAATGATGCAGCTCGGAGTAGTGCTGCTTGCAGACGTAGCAGTGTCTGGTGCCGTCGGTCCGGACCGGCTCCGGCGCTGGTTCGTCATCACGGTCGTTGGCGACAAAGTTCTCGGGCAGGAAATAGTTGGGCGTGGTGAACACCGGCTTGCGGCGCAGCTCGCGGATCCCGGTCCCGTGCAGCAGGCTCTCGTTGGCGTCGGCCTTGGCCACCTTGCGGAGCCGGGTGGTTTCCTTGACCAGCCGCCGGCGGGACGCCACCTCGGGCTGGAACACCCTGGCCACCACGTCCAGCAGCCGCCGCCGCTCCTCGGCCGATAGCCGGGCCAGCAGGCCGCGGTCGTTGGCCACCGCCTCGAGGAATTCGGTGGCGGTCCGGAGCCGGTCTGCCAGTCCGTCGGGCCCGCCAGCCGGATTTTCAGGGGGATTCATGCGTGAGAAAGTAACAGCTATCTACCGATGACACAGACTGAACAGTTGGTGGGATCGGTGCTCTCCTCACCCTGAGTGTGACGTGCGAAGCAAGGCCACGGATCAGGAATGCGCCCTCAGGATGAGGAACCAAGGGCGGGAGGAGGGACCGAAGCGATGGCCGCCTCGGTCCGCTGCCACAGCTCTTTGGCCAGCTCCGGATCCCGGGCGGCACGGCTCGGCGTCCGCTCGCGGGACTTCTCGTAATACCGTCCGCTGACAGCGGCGAGTTCCGGTGCCGTGGCGCAGTACAGGGTGGTGCGCGCACCCTGCTCGCTGGTCAGCATGAACAGCTTGATGAACCACTGGATTGGCCGGGGCAATGACCGCCAGACATTGGTGGCCACAGCACCCGGATGCAGCGCATAAGTCGTGACCCCGGTACCCGTCAGCCGCCGAGCCAGCTCGGCGGCGTGGAGGATGTTCATCAGCTTGGTGGCGCCGTAGTCCCTGAGGCCGGCGGTGGTCGGGGCCGATTGAACCTCGAGGCGGCTCCAATCGAACTGTTTCACCATGGCATGAGCCCCGCTCGACACATTGACGATCCTGCCCTGAGGCGATTCTCTCAGCCGGGGCAGCAGCAGCTCCGTCAGCAGGAAGGGGCCGATGTGATTGGTGGCGTAGGTCAGGTCGAACCCCTGCGGGCTCAAGCCGGTGGTGGCCGCCACACCGGCGTTGTTGATCAGGACATCGAGCGGCTTGCCGCTCGCCAGGAATCGGGCTGCCGCCTGCCGCACCGACACCAGGTCCGACACGTCGAGCAGCATGAACTCGACATCGGCACCCGGATAACGCTTCCCGATCTCGTCGAGCACCGGCAGGGTCCGCGGTTCCGAGCGTGTGGCCAGGATGACCCGACCGCCGCGTTCAGCCAGCACATCGGCGGTGATCCGGCCGATGCCGGAGTTGGCGCCGGTTACCAGGAAGCTCTTTCCGGTCAAATCGCCGCTGATCATCGGGTATCCTCCTCTGCAGGCAATTCATCCAGCCGCCGTTGCAGGAACCGCCGCTCTGGCTCCAGCCGGGCGAGCGACAGGGCCCGCTGGTAATGGGCCCTGGCCTCCGCGGTCCGTCCCAGCCGGCGGCAGAGATCGGCACTGGCGGAATGCGCCAGATGGTACTCCCTGAGCTCACCCGTGGCCAGTAACGCTTCGATCAGGGTCAGCCCGGCCGACGGGCCGTCCCGCATGGCCACTGCCGCGGCCCGATTGAGCTCGATCACCGCCGATGGATCGGCCCTGATCAGCACGTCATACAGCCCGACGATCTGGTGCCAGTCGGTCTGGTCGGCGGTCGGCGATTCCGCGTGCACCGCGGCGATCGCGGCCTGGAGTGTGTAAGGACCGAACCGGCGGGACGACAGCGCCTGCTCGACCAGCCGGCCCCCCTCCTCGATCTGACTCCGGTTCCACCGTGCCCGATCCTGTTCGGCCAGCAGGATCAGTTCGCCTGAGGCATCGGTGCGACTGGACCGCCGGGCCTCGTGCAGCAGCATCAGGGCCAGCAGCCCGATCGCTTCGGGCTCGGGGAGCAGCTCGACCAGCAGCCGGCCCAGCCGGATGGCCTCCGCCGAAAGGTCGTGGCGGGTGATCGCGGTGCCGGAGCTGGCCAAATAGCCCTCGTTGAAGACCAGGTACACGACATGGAGTACGCTGTCGAGGCGGCCCGGCAACTCGGCGCGGGTCGGAATCTGATACGGAATTCGGGCGTCACGGATCTTGGCCTTGGCCCTGACGATTCGTTGTGCCACCGTGGATGGAGTAGTCAGGAAGGCGTGGGCGATTTCCTCGGTGGTCAGGCCGCAGATCTCGCGCAGGGTGAGTGCCAGCTGGGCGTCGGGAACAATGGCGGGGTGGCAGCAGGTGAAGATCAGCCGGAGCCGGTCGTCTTCGATGCCGTCGCCATCCCACGCTACCGGTTCCTCGGCGGTGCGATCGAGCCGAATGACCAGTTCTCCGAGCGAGGCGTCGAACCGTGACCGGCGGCGCAGGGCATCGATGGCCTTGAAACGTCCGGCCGAGACCAGCCAGGCGCGGGGATTGGCGGGGATGCCACTGGCGGGCCACTGTTCGACCGCGGCGGCAAAGGCGTCGTGCAGCGCCTCCTCGGCAAGATCGAAATCGCCGAGGAGGCGGATCAGGGTGGCCAGAACCCGGCGGGAGTCCGAGCGGTAGATCGACTCCACCTCCAACTGCAACCTCACGCCGGATTCAGCCACTCTGCTGCTCGATCGAATCAGGGGTTGTGAAAGGTCATGACCGGGCGGACTTCGATGCTGCCGGTCTTGGCCGACGGAATCCGCCCGGCGATCTGCAGCGCCTCATTGAGGTCCTTGGCGTCGATCATGTAGAACCCGCCCAGCTGCTCCTTGGTCTCGGCAAACGGTCCGTCGGTCGTCGACATCTTGCCGTTGCGGATCCGCACCGTGGTGGCCGTCTGGACCGGCTGCAGCGCCTCGCCGGCGATATGCTTGCCGCTCTTGCGGATGTCTTCGGTAAAGGCGAAATACTCGCCCATGAAGGCATCGCCGTCGGTCTTGGACATCGTGCTCATCTTCTTCTCTTCATCGTAGATCAGGCACAGGTATTTCATGGCTTCCTCCACAGTGGTGGTCTGACTCCTGGGGACGCCAAGTAGTCGTTCGGAACAGGGGGAATTCGACAACGAGATTCGAGTCGCTGAACCACGTTGCGGGGGGCCGGTTTTCAGGCATCCCGGACTCTCCTCTCTCCTCTCTCGTCTCTCGTCTCTCGTCTCTTGTCCCTTGTCTCTCGTCCTCCTCAGCCACACCCCTCGACATACTCGACCGCAGGCTCGACACCAGCCCGAAACGAACGGACGGTCTGGCCATCGGTTTCGAATACGAGGCGGGAGCCCGAATCCGCGGCACGCTCCGGTCGGTAGATCAGGTCGTGCCACCCCTCGGCACTCCGATACTTGTGAGGCTGGGAGACCATTCCTTTATAGAGCTGGCCAACCTGGGCCTCGGAACTGCCGATCCCCGCTCCTTCCGTTGTCTTGATCGTACCGCTGTCCACATCGGCCCGGACCACCCGGCCATCTTCGACCATCAGGCGAGCGCCCACGGGGAGGCCCGCCGGCACCCAGTAACGGCACCCGCCGACCGTGGGCGCCGCCTCGCCGGGGAGATCGAGGCGCCTGGCCGATTCGGACTGGGTCATCCCGAACTGCAACCGTCCCAGGCCGCCAGGCCCGAGGGACCAGTTCTTGTTGGTGGCAGCTTCGGAACCTTCGGAGCGAGCGGGGCCGGCCGGGCGGCAGGCGATCGTCGTGACGGTGAGGGCCAGTATCAGATATGCCCTCTGGTGGATTGGATCTCTCATTGATCGAGTCCGTTCTGTTGGATGAAGTGCTCGAGTCCTCTGGCGGCCTGCCTCCGGATCGCGCCCTGGATGGGCGGGCTCCAGCCGAGCAGGATGCCTTTGAGACCGAGGGCCTGGCGGCTCCAGCGATAGAGATTGAAGTGGTCAACGTGACGCTGGATCCGGCCGTTCTCGAAGCTGAAGGAGGCCTCGATCACGTTATGTACCGGCAGGCCGGTGGCGCTGAAGGTGTAGCGCGCCTCCCAGTGGGCCGACCCGCTGGTGTCGGTCGCTTCGATCTGGTCTGCGGTCAGGATCAGGTCGGCGGCGCGCTCGCACAGCATCCGCCACATCGCGCCGATCCGCCAGCCTTCGAGGGTCCCGAACACCGGGTCAGTGAAGCTGGCGCTGGTGGTGTAACATCCGGACATGAACTGGTGGTCGCGCCGGGCAAAGGCGGCGTAGAAATTCCGGATCAGGTCCTGCTCGGGTGGCATCGGCCGCCGCACTTCCAGTTTGGAGTCGAGCGAGGTAGTCTCGTCTGCCCTGAAGGTATACCCCGCGCCGCTGTGGCGGACCTTTGCCCCCCATCATGAGACAATGAACGGACTCTTTTCCATCGTGGCGCTGGGTTTTTTCCTCGGCATGCGTCACGCCACCGATCCCGATCATGTCATAGCGGTCACGACGATCGTGGCCCGCCAGCGCAAGGCCGGAAGCGCCGCCTGGATCGGTGCGCTCTGGGGCCTCGGCCACACCCTCACGATCATGGTGGTGGGCGGCGGGATCATCCTGTTCCGCTGGGTCATCCCGACCCGGATCGGGCTGTCGATGGAGTTTTCGGTGGGACTGATGCTGATCCTCCTCGGGCTCCTCAATCTCACCGGGCTCTGGCGGATCTTCTCGGCGCGCCGGGCTGGCGAGGTCGACCACAGCCATGCCCATGGCCACGGCGATTTCGTGCACGACCACCCGCATCAGCATGCCCCGGAGAGCCACCCGCACGACCCTGAGCAGACTCCGGTGAGCTGGCTCGACCGGAAGCTGGGCGGCGTCGGCGCCTACCGCTGGGCCCGGCCGCTGATCATCGGCATCGTTCACGGGCTGGCCGGTTCAGCCGCGGTGGCGCTGCTGGTGCTGGCCACCATCTCCGATCCGCTCTGGGGGATATTCTATCTGCTGGTGTTCGGGGTCGGTACCATCGCCGGCATGATGGTGATCACCGCCGCGATTGCGGTGCCGGTGGTCTGGGGCGGGGCACGGTCGGATCGATGGGGGGCGGGACTGCGAGTGGCGTCGGGCATCCTCAGCCTGGCCTTTGGTTTATTCGTGGCGTACCGGATCGGAATCGTGCAGGGACTGTTCAGCGGGCATCCGACCTGGACCCCGGAGTAGTTCCTGTTCCTGCCGCAGGGCCTGCAACACCTTTTCCCTCATGGACTATTCATACGGCGGACTCGCGCCGGAATTCATCGGCGCTCTCGCTGGTTGAGCGCTGGTGTCTTCACGTCACGGAGTACAAAGCAGCCGGCTCACCCCAGCGTGAAGTACAGGTTGGCGCCCACATCGGCGATTGCCTCGACCCAGGCCCGGCCGCCATGGCGTTCGACGATCCGCCGCACCGTGACCAGCCCGATGCCGGTGCCGGGAAATTCGTGCTCAGGGTGCAGTCGCTGGAACGGCTGAAACAGATTCCGGGCGTGCTCCATGTTGAAGCCGGCTCCGTTATCCCGGATCACGTAGACCGTGCCACCGGGTTTGTGGTCGGCTTCGAACCGCACGACCGGTGCCGCCACCCTCCCGGTGAACTTCCACGCGTTGCTCAGGAGATTCTCGACCAGGATGCGGAGCAGGCCGTTGTCAGCCTGGACCACCACGCCGGGCTGCACAATCAGCTGGACCGGGCGGGACGGCTGCTGCAGTGCGAGTGCGGCGCCGACATCCTCGACCAGTTCGGAGAGCCGCACCGGGATCCGGCGAAGGTCGGCGCTGGTCACCTTGGTCAGCTGGAGCAGGTCCTCGATCAGCTGGCTCATCCGCCGAGCGGCGGTGGTGATCCGGCGCAGGTACTCATGGCCCTTGTCGTCGAGCTGGTGGCCACAATCCTCGACCAGCATCCGGCTGAATCCATCGACCGCGCGGAGCGGGGCCCGCAGGTCATGGGAGACCGAGTAACTGAAGGCCTTGAGCTCGCTGTTGGCAAGCCGCAACCGATCGTTGGCGACCTGGAGGTCCTGATTGCTCTGGAGGTTGCGTTCCTTGAGCCGGACCAGCTCAGTGACATCCTCCACCCGGTGGATGATGCATACGACGACGCCGTCGGCGTTGAGCACCGGGGTGTTGAGCGGGTTCCAGTACCGCTCGTCGAATCCACCTTCGGGGAGGGGAATGTCATACTTCTGGAGTGCCATGGCGTCGGGAATCTTCGCGGCCAGTACCCGTTCCAGTGAGGCCCGGAGATTCCTGGCGCCGTCGGCAACGGGGTCGTCCGGATTGTCTGGAAAGACCTCGAACAGGCCACGGCCGATAATCTGGTCCGGGGTGGTCAGAGTGGCGCGGGTGTAGGCCTGGTTGACCGCGATGATGGTAAATCGGGGCGTATCCGGTCGCAGGATGAGGTACAGGCCGGGCGTGGCATCGAAGATGAGTTCGAAATCGGCGGTCGGCCGTGGCTGGGCGGGCAAGACATACCTCCGGGAAAGAGTGCCCGGTCCGGGTAGCGGAGTGATCGACCTCAGCAGTATCGGCCGATCGGGTCGCGAGCTGAAGGGGGCGGAATTACTCCCGGCGGAAGCCGACCTTGCGGGTTCTGGTCGACCCCAGATCGAGCCCGACGACCAGGCGGCCGTTTCGCCGGAACAGGACCAGCCAGCCGGACGCGCTGGTAAAGGCGTCGCGGTAGCGGGGCTGCAGCGGGTCGGGAGTACCGTCACGGCTGAGGTGAAACAAGGTGTCTCCCTTGACGGCAAAGACCCACTCGGCATTGACCTCATCGCTGCGGTAGCGGCCGGCATACCGGCCCAGGTATCCGGCGGTGGGTGCCCAGGGTTCAACGGCGGTGTAGCGGACCGTGTCGCCCTGGGCGGTGCCGAGGCGGAACTGGCGGGGCATCCCCTTCAGTGCGGGGAGGAGGCGAATGGAGCGGCTGGCGTCGGCGGTGACGAACTCGGAATCACTCCGGGCCCGGTAGCCGGTCCAGGTGTTGAGGGTGATGCCGTCGGCAAAGGCGAGGACCGAGACCGGCTGCTCGGTCCGCTCGTTGCGCCAGGTGCCGGTCAGCTCGGCTCGCTGACCGGTTTCGGCGGCGGCCCCGAGCTCCGGCGGGTGCTCGGGTGCGGGAGTCGGCGTCTGGCCCATGGCCAGTTCGAGCAGCGCTGATCCCAGTTGATCGCTTCTGATGTCGCCGTTGTTGCAGAGCAGGGCGACGGCAGCGCCGAGGTCCGGTGCCCGGCCGAGGAAGGCACGATAGCCTGCCGTGGCGCCGGAATGGGTGACGGTGCGCTGGCCGTGACTCATGCCGAGGCCGAGGCCGAGGGCATAGTCGTTCCGGGCGCCATTGTTGAACAGACCCGGAGTTTCCATCTCCCGCACAAAGGCGGCACCGCCGACGGCGGGGGACTTGAAGTTGGCCTGCCAGCGCAGCAGGTCCGGCACCGTCGTGAGCATCCCGCCGTGGCCGATCACATTCTCGAACGGCATGTCGAGGTGCCATATCCCCGCATCGTCACTGCTCCACGCCGCGGCGCGGTGGGGCAGCACCATGCTGAAATCGGCCCGCCACTGGGTGCTGGTCATGCCCAACGGGACGAAGAGCGCGTGCCGGGTATAGTCGGCAAAGGTCTGACCGCTGGCCCGGGCCACGATCCAGGCGGCCAGCACGAAGTTGCTGTTGCTGTACAGGTACTCGGCGCCTGGCGTGAAGTTGAGCCGCTGCTGGCGGGCCAGCAGTTTCAGGGCGTCTTCCATCGTGAAGGTCCGGGTGCCGCGGGGCCAGCCGGCCAGTTCGACCAGGTCTCCCCAGTCACGCCAGCCGCTCTCATGATGCAGCATCTGCCGGATCGTCATCGGAGGCAGCGCGGCCGAGAGCTCCGGCAGCCAGTGCCTGACCTGATCGTCCAGCGAGAGCTTGCCGGCCTGGGCCAGCCTCACGATGGCGCCGGCGGTGAACTGCTTGGACACTGACCCGGCTTCGAAGATCGTGGCGGTGTCGATGGGCGTCCGGTTCTCGAGGCTGGTCGTACCGAAGGCCTGATACAGCGTTGGCCTGTCCTGCCGAGCCACGCCGATAACGCAGCCGGGCAGGGTATCGTTGCTGACCGAGGCAAACAGGTGACTGATCCGGGCGGGGAGGGAATCGTCCTGCCGGCTCTGGGCCGCCAATCCGGGGGCCGTGAGCAGAAGAAGGGCACACAGACGGAGCAGGCAGCGGGAAAGCGGCATCGGGATGGGCTCCAGGATTGGCGTCCGATTCAGTGCTCGATACTAAGGGAATTCAGCAGATTGTCACAGGGACGCGCACCGTGGAACACCTCGAATCATTGCCAATGCTGCGCCATCGCCGACCGAATACGCTAGACTGCACCCGGGAGGCAGCTTGTTGGCCTTCCCACGACCGGCGTTTCGTGTTCCCAGCCCGAATGTTGGCGGCGGACCGATTTCCGCAGCCGCATTCCGCGGAATGCCGGAGTTACACGACAAACCGGAGCACATTGTCATGTTTGCGACCCTTGCCGTTGTCCTGATCGTCCTCTGGCTGCTCGGCTTTACCGTTTTTCATGTGGCCGGCGGCCTGATTCACCTGCTGCTGGTGCTGGCCGTGATTTCGCTGGTCTGGCACCTGGTGGCTGGCCGGAAGGGGTAGCCCACCGATCCACAGTGGAATCAGAACGGGCGACCGAAAGGTCGCCCGTTTTATTATTGGCAGTGTATTGGCCCGGCTGGCTTATGGGTTATGGCTGGTTGCCGGCCTCGTGATCTGCGCCGACACCACCCGCCACGAGCCATGCTGCCGGGCGTAGACGTCGGTGTACTTGCTGATTCCGGGGGTGCCGGTCTTGGACATCCAATGTCCGGTGCAGCGCACCAGCGCCACTTCCCCGAAGAACCGGATATCCACCTCGGCCAGGTCGTAGCTGGCCAGCTCGGGCGGCTCGGCGGTCTGCTTGAGAAACGCCGCCTTGTCGAGCACCGAACCGTCGGAGTCGATGCAGACGAAGTCATCGGCCAGGGTCCTGCGGTACCACTCGACATCCCCGGCCAGCGCGGCGGCCACGTACTGCTCGTTCAGATGACGGATCACGTTGATGGGTACCATGGCAAATCCTTGTCAGGTCTGGTTCTGAGGTGGCCTGGATTGGCAGGTATAGGGACGTTGGAAGGACGATCGGATGCACCAGCGCTCGGGGCCCGGCTGCTAAGCCGTAGGCCGGCGGATGTTGGCTCAGGCGATTGAATTGTGCTTCGAGGAGAGCAGCGGAAAGCTATCGGGGTGTCCACCCTGGGCTGGTGGCAAACAACCCGTGCACCATCCCAATCTGGTACGCGATCGGCAATCCCAAAACGAGACAGAGTATGCCTGGCTCGACTCGGATTCCGGCGTTCCAGCGTGGCGAGGCGGCACCGGCCGCGGAGAGTGGCAGGGCGATGACTGCGGTGATCACCATCATCCCCACGGTCGTGCCCACGCCGAAGACCAGCAGGTAGTACACCGCCCACACCTGCTCCCGAATGGTGGTCAGGACCAGCAGTGCCACGGCCGCCGATCCGGCCAGACCGTGAACGATACCGACCGCCAGCGGGCGGACTGATTCTGCCATGAGGGAGCTGGAAAAGATCACCTGAGCGGAGAGACGCGGGCCTAATTGGGCCGTACCCTGAACCTGCCACTGATTTCGAACGGATCCGGCATCACGGGGATCTGGTCCACGGTCATCGGATGGACCCGCGCCGCGAAGACTCCTGCGATCGTGCTGTCCGACCCCCGATACTCCGTGACCACGAGCTTCCCCGGGTCGTTCGACGCGGGCGCGAACGTCAAGTGGGCACCGGTCGACGACAGGCCGACGATTACGAGCTGATTGTCGTTGTCATTGCCCACTGGGTATTCATCGGGGCCATGAAAGTTCTTGACGTACACCGCCAGTGTCAAATTGATTTGCCCTGAATCGCTCGGCACATGTTCGGCCAGGAACCCAACCCCTGGTGTTCCTGGGACCAGGCCAGTCAGACGGGTCACTTGCCACGGATTCCCATTGACCTTCACGTCGGCAAAGGCCGGCCCGTCGACGTCGGGGCCGAACAAATTGCCGCAGTCCAGGGTGGCAGCGAGCATCACAATCGCGATGGCGGCCATTCGGGAATTGCCCATGGGTCCGCGAAGCTCCGGCGTGAGGTGCATCAGGCGAACGAGACTCTACGGCACGGCCTTGCCCAAGTCTACAGCGGAGAATTTGCAGTCGGCTCGACCCCCCCGCCACTACCAGCGATGGTAGGGGCAGAAATGAGTTGCGGATCCCGGAAGCAGACGCCGCAACCGTGATGGGACCGGGGCAAGCCGGGGCCCGAAGCCCACAATTGGGCGCCGGGAAGGCACATCACCTGGCCATTACTACATTCCGGCATGCCTCGTCCGCCATTCCTGAGCCTGATCCGAGCCGTCGGCCCCGCAGTGATTGCCGGGCTGACCATCTTCTGCACCCCTGCCTCTCCGCAGACTCCCGCTCCAGTACCCATTGGCGATGGCCCCCGAGAGAACACCGCATGCATCATACGAGCCGATAGCAGCAGCTCCGTCGGCGGTGACACCGTCCGCATCGCTCTCTTCGATTCGGTGAGCCGCGCCTCGGCGCCGGATGGTGAAAATGACGCGGAGCGCCTGGTGTTCCGCCAGCTCTATGAGCCGCTGGTGCGACTCGATTGCCAGGGCAACCTGATCGGCGCGGCGGCCAGGTCCTGGCAGACTACCGACAGCGGCAAATCGTGGACCTTCGAACTCCGGGACAGTCTTCGTTATTCGGACGGGTCGCCGTATGAGGCTCGGGAGTTCCCGGAAAGACCGCGCCCGATGGCAGGAGCGGATCCCTACCCGATCGAGAGTGTCGAGGCAGTGAGCAGCCATTCGATTCGAGTGGTGCTGGCCAGGGCCGCATCCACCCCGAAGCTGTTCACCGACCCGGCCTACAATCCCGGTGCAGTCCGGGCGGAATCCTCCGGTGACGGGTGGCACCTTGGGACCGGTCCATACCGACCTGACCAGAATGCTCCCGCTGGCGTACTCCGGCTGCTGGCCGTGGATACCGCGGTCCGGCTTCCGGTACTCGAATTCCGCCAGGCAGGGCGTTCGGATCCCCGAGACGTGCTGGACCACGGTACGGACCTGATGGTGACAGCCGATCCTCGATTGCTCGATTATGCCGACGGCCGGGGAAGGTTCGGATCCCTCTCGCTGCCGTGGAGCAAGACCTACCTTCTGGTGGTGGCGCCGCCGGTCTCTCAATTGCCCCTGGCGCTCGTCCCACTGGCCGATTCAGTGAAGAGCGGCGTGATGCGGGGGGCACTGGCCCGCGACGCGGTGCGGGCCGAGAGCCGGGCGGCACCGGGGATGGCGGTGACGCAGGGCAACCTCTCCGACGTCCTGGTCACCTGGGCCCGGGGAAACGGGTCGATTCTGTATCAGCCAGGCGACCGCACTGCCCAGGATCTGGCCGAGCGCCTGGTGGCGCTCGTCGCGCCGCAGTTGCGGTGGCGAGCGGCGCCCATGGGGGACAGCGGCCATTCATCCCGGACCAGCTTCGTCGGCATGGTGGTGTCCCGATCTTCAGCCGATCCTGATTGGCCCGTCGGATTGAACCTTCCGCTAGTCGAGACCCGGGCCCACGCGATTCTCCGCCGCGGTTCTCCCGCCTGGGTCGTCGATGGTGACGGTACTCTCCGCATGCCCCTGCCCGGCGCCGTGCCGCCGTGAGTTTCCGGACCCGGCTGTTCGTCGCCATCCTCAGCGCCATCCTGGTGCCGCTCATACTGGTCGCCTTTGGCATCCGCCACGAGATGGAACGGCGGCTGTCGGCCGAGTACCAGCAGCGGGTGCAGGCACTCGCCGCCATCATGCAGTCCGACCTGGTCCGCGAGAGCCGCACGGTCGCCGACCGGCTGGACGCCCTGACGGCCGTGCTCAGCAACGACAATCAGTTCCGGCTGGCCACCCAGGGAGACCAGGCCGCCCGCCGCCAGCTGTTCGATTACGCCGGCGACGCCATGCGGCTCACCGGTCTCTCGATGCTGCAGCTCGAGGACAGCGCCGGCCGAATCCTGAGCTCGGGCCACTTCCGCAACGCCTTTGATCAGCTCGAGCCGGAGCTGCCGGCGCTGCTGGCCGCCATTCATGATTCCACCGCGTTGATCCGCGTTTCCACTCCGGACATCCCCATCCTGGCACTGGCCCGACTGAAGTCATTCCAGGTCGGTGGCCGCGCCTTTGCGCTGATCGGCGGGGTGGCCATGGATTCGGCTACGGTCCGGAGTCTGGCCCGGGATCCCAGTCTGTCGGTCGAGTTGGTACTGCCCGGAGACAAGCAGGCGCCATCAGCCGCATCTGTAAGTGCTCCATCGGAGGCCGTGGTGCGGGAATTCTCACTGCCGTATCTGGATCTGGTCGATGGTACGGCGTTGCGGGCTGATACTGCCCGGATCGTGGTGACCCAGTCGCTGGCCACTCTGCAGTCGCTCCGCCACAGCGTTGATCTCTGGTTCGTGGTCGCGCTCGGCCTGGCGTCTGTGCTGGCGGTTCCGGGCGCCATCCTGCTGAGCCGGCGGATCAGCCGGCCGCTCCAGGAACTGGCAGCCAAGACCGCGGCCATCGATCTCGACCGGCTGGACCAGGAATTCGTCACCGACCGGACCGACGAGATCGGCACCCTGTCCACCGGACTCGATGCGATGACCACCCGACTCCGGAGCGGGATGCAGCGGCTGCGTGAAGCGGAGCGGCGCGCCACGGTGGGAGACCTGTCCCGCCAGATCAATCACGACATCAAGAACGGGCTGATCCCGATCCGGAACGTGGTCCGCCACCTCAGCGATGTGGCCCGCACCGAACCGGCAACCCTGCCCACGGTATTCGGCGAGCGGGTCGGCACCCTCGACTCCAGCATCGAATATCTCGATACCCTGGCCCGCAACTATGCCAAGCTCTCCCCCGATCTGGGCCGCCAGCCGTCCGACCTCAATCGGGTGATCACCGACCTGGTGCGCGAAATCGGCTCGGAACGGGTGGAGTCGAGGCTGGAGAAGAATCTGCCGACCGTTCGAGCCGATCCCGTGGTGCTGAGGCGGATTCTGGAGAATCTGATTGGCAATGCGGTCGAGAGTCTGGAAACAAAGTCGAGAGTCGAGAGTCGAGAGTCGAGAGACACCCTTGGTTCTGTCTCCGTCTCGACTGAATTGAACCTGTCGTCAGGAGAGCATCCCGCCACCGTGCGGGTCACGGTGGCTGACACAGGTAAGGGAATGACAAAGGCCGAGCTGGACCGCGCCTTTGACGACTTCTACACCACCAAGGAAACCGGCACCGGTCTGGGCCTATCCATCGTCCGGCGGCTGATCATGGACCTCGGCGGATCGCTCCGGGTCGAGACGGAGCCGGGCAAGGGGACCACGATGCGGGTGGAGTTACCAACCGCATGAATCGCGAAGATAGAAGATCGAAGAGAGGAGAGGGGAGAGGGGTGATTGAAGACACTGCGCCCTACGGGTGTGCATATTTGAGGTCGCAGGGGGTTCAATGCCGGGGTAGACCCCTGTGCGACCCCTCTCCCCTCTCCTCTCTCCCCCAGTGTACATGCCTCAACTCCTGATCGTCGACGATGTCCCCGCCCTGGCCGAGCAGTATGCCTACGATCTTCGCAGGATGGGGGGCGGGTCGTATGAGGTGCTGACGGCGCCGGACGGAAAGACGGCGCTGGCGCTCCTGGCCGGCGGCGAGATCGACTGCATGATCCTCGACCTCGAAATGCCTGGGATGGATGGCTTCGACGTGCTCCGGGCCATCGAGCAGAAGGGGATCGAGACGCCAGTCATCGTGTACACCGGTACCGGCAGCTACGACCGCTGCATCCAGGCGGTGCGGCTCGGCGCCTACGGCTTCATCGACAAGGCCGAGCCGATGGAAAAAGTGGTGCGTGAAATCGAGAATACCCTTGAGCGGCGCCGCCTCCGCAGCGAAGTGAAGACGCTGCGCCGTCAGCTCGGTGATTCTTCCCTGGTGGGTCACAGTCCGGCCCTCAAGGCGCTACAGCAATTGATCGCCCGGCTGGCGCCGATCCCGAGCACGGTGCTGATCCAGGGCGAAAGCGGTGCCGGCAAGGAGCTGGTGGCCCGGGATCTTCACCGGCTGGGCCAGGCGCCGACCGGGCCGTTCGTCGCCATCAACTGCGCCGCGCTGCCCGAGCAACTGATCGAGAGTGAACTGTTCGGCCACGAGAAGGGCGCCTTTACCGGCGCGCTGTCCGCCCGCAAAGGCGCCTTTGAGGCGGCGGAAGGCGGCACCCTGCTGCTCGATGAGATCGGTGAGCTGCCACTCCAGATGCAGGCCAAGCTGCTGCGGGTCCTCGAAGATCGCCAAGTCACCCGGCTGGGTGGTAACCGGCCGCTGGCGGTTACGGCCCGGGTGGTGGCGGCGACCAATCGGGATCTCGACGCCGAGGTCGCGGCGGGCCGGTTCCGCCAGGATCTGCAGTACCGGATCAACGCCCACCAGATCCGGGTGCCGGCACTCCGGGAGCGGCGCGAGGATATCCCGGCGATTGCCGAACGGTTCCTGCCCGACATCTGCCAGCGATTCGGGATGCGCCTCAAGAAGTTCTCTGGCGAGGCCTCCGCGCTGCTGGTGCAATACGACTGGAAGAAGAACAATGTGCGGGAACTGCGGAATGTGGTGGAGCGAATGGTCATCGCCAGCGATGGTGAGGTGATCAGGGCCGACTCGGTGCCGTCCGAGATTCGGGGTGAGGGATCCGCCGACACCGGCAGGGCCGCTACTCACGGTACGCTGCAGGATCAAAAAGCTGAGGCTGAGCGGCTGATCATTCTGGCCGCGCTGCAGCGCAACGGCTGGCATCTCACCAGGACCGCGGCCGAACTGGGCCTGGCCGATCATGCGAGTTTGAGCAAGGTGATGAAGCGATTGGGTGTGAGTCGGGAGACGAGAGACTAGAGACTAGAGACTAGAGACGAGAGACGAGAGACGAGAGACGAGAGATGAGAGACTAGAGATGAGAGGTGAAAGATTAGAGATGAGAGTCGAGAGTCCAAAGTCTAAAGTCCACCCGATTCGAGATCGGTGTTCCACGGGACACATCTCCACCGAACATTCGTGTTTGCCTGAACACAAAATCAACATCCACGAGGACTCTCGACTCTAGACTTTAGACTCGCAAGATATTTCCCCACAACGACTTACGAAGCCCATTCAAGACCCGCCCCAATCTGGTGCCACAGTTGCCTTTCCCTCCCCCAGCAGTCAACCAATCGCGCTTCGGCGCACCACCAGGGGGAGGACACCATGTTCAGTCAGTCTCGCCGTTTCACCGTTTCAGGTGCCACGCTGCTGGCGTGCGCACTGCCGTTTGCCTTCGGCTGCGGCACCCAGTCGAGCAAGAAGGAGCTGTCGGTCAAGGATGCGACTCCGGTCAGCGCGCCGGCGCCCAGCGTCGATACCCCGGTATCAACGGCCTCCGACGAGCCGGTGATTCCGGTCAACGTCTCCTTCAAGGAGGCGCATGCGGCCTACACCAAGGGCGACTACGCCAATGCGGTCCTGCTGTTCAAGGGCTACACCAACGGCCACACCGAAAACGCCTGGGGTTACTACATGCTGGGGCTGTCGGCCTGGAAATCCGGCGACCTGGCCGGCGCCGAGCTGGCGTTCAACACCGCGCTGACGCTGGAGCCCGCCCATGAGCGGAGTCTGTTCAACTCGTCCCGGGTACTGATCGAGGACGGCAAGGCCAGCGAAGCGCTGCCGCGGGTCGAGGAAATCCTGAGTCAGAACCCCGGCTCCAGTGAGGGATACCGGCTGCTGGGCCGCACCCAGTACGCCCTCGGCAAGGTCGACGAAGCGATCGACGCGTATCACCAGGCACTGGCCATCGATGTGAACGACGTCTGGGCGATGAACAACCTGGGCCTGATCCTGATCCAGCAGGGCCGGTTCGAAGAGGCGGTGCCGGCGCTGGCCCGCGCCGTCGAGCTCAAGGGCACCTCGGCGCTGATCCAGAACAACCTGGGTGTGGCGCTGGAACGGACCGGTCGGTTCACTGCGGCCACCGCGGCATACGAAGCGGCGCTGGCGGCAGACAGCGGATACACCAAGGCTTCGGTGGCACTCACCAGGGTCACAGGCAGGACTGATCTGGAAGGTGTGGAGTCAGACCTGGCGTCGCTGTCGGTCGGATTCCAGGACCAGGAACAGGGCTGGAAGAATGGCCCGACCGATTCGGTCAGCACCGTGGCAACCCAGAACAGCGATACGATGGCGGGTGAGACGGAGACATCGAAGCAGTAGAATTCAGACGAGAGACGAGAGGCAATAGAGCCTGGAGTCTCAGACCAGGCGCCGGATCGCCAATGCGATCCGGCGCTTCTGTCTGGTTACATGCCGAGGGTGAAATTCAGCAGGTCGAGGTTCTGGCGCTGCTGATTGGGGCCGCCGTCGTGAGTCAGGGAATCGTAGACCACCAGATAGCGGCTGCCGGTCCAATCGGTGGGAACAGGGCCGGCGCTCCACGTCAGCCCTGAACCGGCGCAGGCAGCGGGAGCCGCGGTAACGATCTGACCGTTGCCGTCGACATGAAATGCCACAGTGCCAGGCAGGAGTGCCGCCATCGCGCAGGACTGCGCCAGCAGCACGATATCGTCGTTGACACCATGCTGGATCAGGATCTTGCCGGGCCATGCTGAAATAGCGTCGGCTCGCTGCAGCATTCCGCGCCTAGCCCACTCAGCGGGCTGGCTGTCCGGCGTGCCGCCGACATAGATCCGGGTGTCATGGACGATGAAGTCCCAGGCCAGGAAACGGCTGGAGGCAGAATCGGACACGACGGAATCAGCCAGGCTGCGCCACGTGGCGGCGAGATCAGTCGGGCCGGCGACGATGACCGCGCGGCGGGCGGCCGCACTTCGGGCCAGTACGCCGTAGGTAATGCAGCCGCCGTGGGAGCCCCCCAGGATCGCGACGCGTGCCGTGTCGACGAACTGTTCGGTCCGGGCCAGCTGCAGGATGCGGTACGCATCGTCCACTTCGCCGGCGCAGATCTCGATGGAGCCGGCCGAGCCGTCTTCGCCACGGTAGGAGGACTCGATGACAGCGTACCCGATCCGGGCCAGGTTGGCGCACAGGCTGGTGGCGCGATTGAACTCGTCTCCCAGGCCGCCCCAGCCGCCATGATTCCAGAGAACGAGCGGGTGCTGGCCGGGCGCGGCGGGACGGCAGAGCTGCCCCTTGATGGTGAGGCCGCCCACTTCGTAGGTCACTGCCTCGATGACGAGACTGGTGTCCTGAAAGGTGACCGTGGCTGATTGCCAGACCCGTGGCGATGACGGTCCCGTGGCGTCGCTGCAGGCCGCCAGGACGAGCAGGGTACAGAAAAGCGCCAGCGCTGCGGTTCGGGTCATGCTGGAAAGTAGTCTGGGAGTCGAGAGTCGAGAGTCGGAAGTCGGAAGTCTAGGGTCGAGCGACGAGAGTCGAGAGTCGAGAGTCGAGAGTCGACGCCTCTGGAATCAAGTGAACTGTGCACCGTGAACCGTGAACTGTAGTGCCCGGAACCCGGAACCATTTGAACCGTGAACCGTGAACCGTGTACCGTGTACCGTGTACCGTGAACCGTGAACTGTAGTGCCCGGAACCCGGAACCCGGAACCCGGAACCTTTCGAACCGTGAACCGTGAACCGTGAACCACGTCCGGTGTACCTTGCTCAACTCTTAACCCGGTACTCGATACATGAGCGCCTCCACCACGCGCCGGTCCTCCTCCTGGAAGCTCAACGGATTCACCACCCGGGCAGGGATCGTCTATCCCATCGTCCAGGGGCCGTTCGGGGGCCGATTCTCCACCCCCCAACTGGCCGCGGCGGTGTCCAACGCGGGAGGGCTGGGCTCGTTCGGGGCTCAGCCGTTCAAGGCAGATGAGATGGCCGGAATCGCGGCCAGTATCCGGGCGCTTACCGATAAACCGTTCAACATCAATCTGTGGGTCTCGAACATCGACGAGGGAGCGGCGGGGCTGAGTCGAGCGGACTACGATCGCGCGGTCGCGGCCATGCGGCCGTACTTCGACGAGTTGAAGGTCGAGCCGCCGGCCTACCCATTTCAACCCGGGCCACGTTTTGCCGACCAGATCGTCGCACTGATCGAGGCAGCGCCGCCGGTCATCAGCTTCATCTTCGGGGTGCCATCGCGCCAGATCCTGGCCGACTGCAGGCGAAGGGGGATTGTCACCATCGGTACGGTGACGACACCTGACGAGGCTCGGGCAATGGAGGCGGCGGGCGTGGACCTGATTGTGGCCTCGGGCTTCGAGGCGGGCGGGCACCGCGGGTCATTCCTGAAACCGGCCGACCAGTCGCTGACCGGAACCTTTGCCCTGGTGCCACAGGTGGTTGATGCGGTGAAGCTGCCGGTAATTGCGGCCGGCGGCATCGCCGACGGCCGCGGCATCCGGGCCGCCATGGCACTCGGCGCCCAGGGAGTACAGATCGGCACCGCATTCCTGGCCTGTGAGGAATCCGGGGCAACACCGCTGCACAAGCAGTTGCTGTTCAGTGCTGAAGGCCGGGTGACGGCGCTGACCCGTAACTTCTCGGGCCGGCTGGCCCGGGGCGTTCACAATCGATTGGTCGAGGAGACTCGGGCAAAGGGCTACGAACCGCTGCCGTACCCGGTCCAGGGGTGGCTGATGCGTCCGGTGTTCGAGGCGGCCATCGCTGCCGGCCGAACCGATCTGCCGGTGTTCTGGGCGGGGCAGGGGGCGCATCTGCTCAGGTACGCCAAGGCTGCGGAACTGATGGCCTCGCTGGTGGCTGAACTCGAGACTGGGTCCGGGGAGGCGAAGGTTTAGGGTCTCGCCATGTTCCTGAGCCGTTCTGCATCGCTCGGGCGCAGGGTCGAGATCAGCAGCGCCCCAGCTGGCAGCAGATGCGGCTCCTGATCGAGGTCCGCCACTCGCCAGCCGTACGAAGTCCTTGCCAACACGATCGTATCCTTTTCCTCCCCCACATCATCCTTGATATAGAAGCCGGCGGTGTCCTGCTCCAGCAGCCCCAGCCGCTGGTAGGTCACCAGGTAGCGGGCGGAATCGGCGGTGGTGCCGAGTGAGTCGGACTTGTAGGAGGCAATGAGGGTAAAACCGTCCCATCCTGGCGCATGGGCCGGGCAGGCCATTGCCGAATCGCGCCAGCCATCGGAGCGGGTGAACTCGCCGGCGCCATCGTGCTGGAGGTAATCGGCCAGCAGCCGGGCCGGATTAGTGTGGCCAGTCGCCGGGACGAATCCGCAGCCGTCGTTGTCGGCCCGTGCCGGTGCGGCCGAGACGGTCGGCGGGGCGGCGGGTACCGGGGTTTTATCGCGACATCCCAGCGTCGTGACCGAGAGTGCGAATACCAGCGCCATCGAACGTCTTACCCGCATCATGCCCGCCTTTTCTGTTGGTCTTCGAGTGGCCTGCGTTGCCACGGTCGGTTTGGCGGCTTCCGCGCTGGCCGCCCAGCAGCCGGCCGGCGGCCGGCTGCTCGATTCGCTGGTGAGCCGGCACGACGGCCACCAGCTGTTCGCCGCCTATCTGCCGCCACAATACGACAGCACCCGGCAGTGGCCCGTGCTCATTGCCATGGATCCGCGTGGTCGTGCGCTCAAGCCGATCCAGCTGCTGCAGCAGGCCGCCGACCGGCTCGGGTACATCATCATCAGCTCGTACAACACCCGAAGTGACGAACTGTTCGACCCCAATGCGGCCGCGGTAAACGCGATCATCGCAGATGCGCCGCAGCTCTTCTCGGTCGACCCCGCCAGGCTCTACCTGGCCGGTTTCTCCGGCACCGCGCGCGCCGCGTGGGAATATGGCTACGCACTGGCGGGCCATGTTGCCGGTGTGATGGGATTCGGTGCCGGCTTTCCACCCGGATGGCGGCCGCCGCCCGACAGCGGTCCACCGGGTGCGGAGCCTCCATTCGTCTTCTTCGGTGGCGCCGGGGCCACCGATTTCAACCACGAGGAAATGGAATTTCTCGGCTCCCGCCTCGACACACTCGGCCTCCGCCACCGGATCGTATTCTACGGTGGTCCTCACAGTTGGGCGCCCGCCCATGTCATGGAGCAGGGCGTAAGCTGGCTGGAGCTGCAGGCGGTTCGACGTGGTCTGGCGTCGCGATCGACCGGCTGGGTCGATTCGGTCTTTCACGACCAGCTGTCCATCGCTGCATCCGCCGATTCGGCGGGCCGCACCTTTGAGTCGTACGAGGACTATGGCAGTATCGCCGCCGACTTCCGCGGCCTGGTCGACCTGACCGCGATCGATGACATGGTGGCCCGGCTCGGCGCGAGCAAGGTCGTGCGGCTGGCCGTCAGGGAGCGGCGCCAGCGATTGGCCCAGTACCAGGGTCGGATCGCCAATCTCCGCCGAGTCCTGGCCGGGTGGCGTTCGGCCAGTGCGCCGCCCAGCCCGGAGCGGCTGGCGCGCGATCTCAAGCTCAGCGACCTGCAGGCCGAGAGCGCGGACTCAAGCGACATGGACCGGGCGCTCGCCGCGGAGCGGATGCTCGAGGAGATCTATGCGGTCGCCTCGTTCTACGAGCCTCGCTGGGCCACCGGGATCGGGGTGCCGGGGCACGCGCTGGTTCTGCTCGAGCTGGCCGACTTGATCCACCCCGGCCGCCACGACGTCTGCACTCGGCGCCAGGATGTGCTCGGGCGCCTCGGCCGGATCGACACGATTGCGGCGTTCGGCTGCCCCAACTAGAGGGTCACGCTCAGAGCGGAAAGGTGCGGCTGAGCGTGTTCGGTGAGCAGAACCCCCGGGTCAGTAGTCGGAACTCGCTGGTGACTGCTGCACTCGTCTGGAACCCCGAATCGGTGAGGACTGGCCGGCCATATTCGCACTATCTCCTGCGTTCGTCGCTTGTCATCTTCATCGGGATGGAAGCACGGAGTCACGGAGGGCTCCGTGTCGCTGTGTTTCAAATATGGGCGCGGAACCGTACGTCTGAAATGAAGACGGGCCACCCCGAAGGATGGCCCGTCAGCCCAGTCGGACGTGGGGCTACTCGTTGACGAACTTCACGTAGCTGGTGACCAGCCCGCGATAGAGCTTGATCCAGGCCTTGAGCCCGTCGTCGGTGACGCCACCGGCAAAGTCGAGGTCGGCCTCCAGCACCGGGTTCTCATCGTCATCGGCGTAGGCCCGGGAAAACCGCTTGGCCTTGTTCCACTCATTCATCCGCTTGGCGGTCACCGTCTTGTCGCTGAAGCCGATGTACAGCTGGGCGTCGGTGTTGTCGTTCTCGAGGAACAGGATGACTTTGTAGCCGCCCAGGTCGAACTTCCAGCTGTGATCCTTGAGCTTGGTGAAGTCGAGGCCCATCCCGCTCAGCACCCCTTCCATATGCTTGTCCGACACCGTGGTCATGACGTCCTGGGCCTTGAGCGCGCGGGGCAGGGTACCCAGCAGGACGGTCACGGCGGCCACCAGCCCGAGGGCACGGACGGCTCGCCGGAGAGTGTGCGTCGACATCGGAGATCTCCCAGAGTTGTGTAAGGAAAAGCGGGGTGGCAAATGACCTGAAATAGTACAGCAAGGACCACGCCCACCCGGGCACGGAAAAGCCCATTGGCCAGGGCCTTGCCAACCGCATTCCGGAACAGCATACTTATGCATTATGCAAAAAACACGCAGCGTGGTGCTGGCCTTCTCCGGCGGCCTCGATACTTCCTACTGTGTCCCCTTCCTCACTGAGGAGGGCTGGACCGTGCATACGGTCTACGTCGATACCGGTGGCGCCACCGATGCCGACCGACTCGCCATCGGCCATCAGGCCCGGGCCGTCGGCGCGGCCAGTCACCGGACGGTGGACGCGCGCCGGGAGGTGTACGACCGGTTCGTCCGCTACCTGATCCAGGCCAACGTCCTTCGCGGCGACGTCTATCCGCTCTCGGTTGCGGCCGAGCGGATGCAGCAGGCCATTTCGGTGATCGAGGTGGCGCGGCAGCTGGGGGTCAGCGCGGTGGCGCATGGTTCGACCGGGGCCGGTAACGACCAGGTCCGCTTCGATGTCGCATTCCGGGTGCTGGCGCCCGAGTTCGAGGTCATCACCCCGATTCGCGAGGCCGGGCTGCAGCGCGAGCAGGCCATTGCCTATCTCAAGGCGCGGGACCTTCCGGTACCGCCCAAGGCCAGCGCCTTTTCCATCAACAAGGGGCTCTGGGGCACCACCTGGGGCGGCGGCTGGACCCACGATACCTGGGCCGGGCCGCCTGACGAATTGATCGAGCCACCAGCCAACGCCCCGGCTCCGCGTGAGATCGTGATTGGTTGGGAGGATGGCCTGCCGGTCTCGCTCGATGGGGCACCGGCCGGCGGCCCCGCGCTGATCCAGCGGCTCGGCGAACTGGGCGACGAGTACGGTTTCGGCCGAGGAATCCACGTGGGCGAAACGGCGCTGGGCATCAAGGGCCGGGTCGGGTTCGAGGCGGCCGCCGCACTGTTGCTGATCGCGGCGCACCGTGAGCTCGAGAAGCTGGTGCTCACCAAGTGGCAGATCTTCTGGAAGGACCAGGTTGGCCAGTTCTACGGCGACCGGCTGCACGAGGGCCAGTACTTCGATCCGGCGCTCCGCGACATCGAGGCGCTGATCACCAGCTCACAACAGCGGGTTAAGGGTGACACCCGGGTCCGGCTGGCGCCCGGACGGTTCCACGTGCTCGGCACTCGCAGTCCCTTTTCCATGATGGACCGCAGCGTGGCCACCTACGGCGAAGAAAACCGGCTGTGGACCGGTGAAGAGGCGAGGGCGTTCGGTCGGCTGGCGGCAATACCGAGCCTTTTGGCGGCCCGAGCGGCCGCCAATGGTGAGAAGTAAGAGGTGAGAGGTCAGAGGGAACAGCGCGACCCCTCTCACCTCTTACCTCTTACCTGACATCGAGTCTCAAGGAGTGATTGCAATGCTTACGTCCCGCGTCCGGCTCGACCGGATTTCGTCATCGACCAAGAATGCTCATCTCACTAGCGAGGTGATCGTGGGCGATGAGATCACGGCCGCCGAGGGGTACATCCTGGCGGTGAGGATCCTGCACGACAAGTCGAGCTATAACACCGTCGAGGATCTGAGCGGGCGGATGGTCTCGCTCCGGGCTGGTGATGTGCTCGCCGGCACGCTGGGCTGCCGGCGCGCGCTGCGGGGCTACGCCGGCGTGGTGCCGGCCCATGTCGCCGTCGGGGACACGATCGAAGTCCTCAACCTCGGCGGCATCCTTGGCCAGTGCACCAGCGCCAATCCCGAGATCGGCCAGCCGTTCAAGGCCGAGGTGCTGGGCGCGGTGCTGAGCTTTCCCGAGCTGGGAGACCGGATCGGCCGGCCGGCGCATATCCGGGACAACTCGATACCGGGCGCCACCACGCTGGAAACCAGCGTGCCGGTGGTCTACATCGCGGGCACCTGCATGAATGCCGGCAAGACCGTGGCGGCCACCGAGCTGGTGCGCGGGCTGGCCCGGGCCGGGCAGCGGGTGGCCGCGGCCAAGCTGACCGGCGTGTCGCTGATGCGGGACAGCCTGTCGATGCTCGATGCCGGCGCGGTCGCGGTACTGACTTTCAATGATGTCGGGATCGCGACCACCCACGCGGGCGTGACCGTCACTACCGCCAAGGGAATCTTCAATCGGCTGGCCCAGTCCCGGCCCGACGTGATCGTGGCCGAACTGGGAGACGGGATTCTGGGCGAATACGGGGTGCAGGACATTCTCAATGATGAAGAGCTGACCGCCGTGGCCGGCGCCTGGGTCATGGCGGCGCCCGATCCGGTGGGATGCTGGGGCTCGGTCGAGCTGATGCGCAAGAACTTCGGGCTCGAAGTCACGGTGCTGACCGGCCCCGCCACGGACAATGAAGTGGGCCGGGACTACATCAACGCTCAACTGCGGATCCCGGCGCACAATGCGCTGCGGGATGCGGCAGGGCTGGTGGCGGTGGTGCAGAAGGCGCTGGCGGCGCACTCCTCGCCTGTACTCGCAGCGGCTGCAAGTTGAGCTCGGCAACTGTGACCGCAGAGGCGCTGAGTATGCGGAGCACTGCGGAGGAGGCAGTTTGTGTGGTCCCATGCCTTCGGCCCGGTTCACCGAGCAGATATCGGCCGCTTGGCGTTCCCGATGCCGCAAGTGCTGTTCACAACCTCAGCGCATTTCGGAGGGGAGCCGATCGCCGCCTTTGGAGAGCATGCTTTGCGTCCTTCGTGTCTCTGCGGTGTTCAGTTGTTTTAGTTCAGAATGGTGTGATGTGCGCGTAGCGGTCATCGGTGCGGCGGGCTATGCCGGCGGCGAACTGCTCCGGATCCTGCTGGCGCACCCTGAGGTCACCGAGGTCGTGGCCACCAGCCGGAGCCAGGCCGGCCAGCCGATCGGTTCGGTTCACCCGGCGCTGGCCATGGTGACCGAGGCCCGGTTTGCCGGTCTCGAGCCCGGCGAGGCTTCCCGCGGGATGGATGTGGCCTTCCTGGCGCTGGAGCATGGCGAGTCATCACGAGTCGCCGACCAGGTCTTCGACGCCGGTCCAGGGCTGATCGTGGATCTGGCGGCCGATTTCCGCACCAGCGATCTCACCCTGTATCGCAAATTCTACGGCGATCATCCCAAGCCGGAGCTCGTCGGTCGGTTTTGCTATGCCCTGGCCGACGTGATGGGCACCGCCCTCAAGGGCCAGCGCGCGCTGGCCGCACCGGGCTGCTTTGCCACCGCCGCCCAGCTGGCGCTCTGGCCGCTGGCCCAGGCTGGCGTCTCTCCGGTACTGTTTGCCGTCACCGGCTCGAGTGGCGCCGGCGTGCAGCCGAGGCCGACGACCCATCACCCGGCCCGGGCCCACAATCTGTTTGCCTACTCAGTCATGGGTCACCGCCACGAGGCCGAGATTCTGCAGCGCTGGCGGGAGTGGACCGGCAAGGCGGATGCGGACGCGAGGATGATGGTGCACGCCGGACCGTTTGTGCGGGGGATTTACCTGACGCTTCATGCGAGACTTGGGGGGGCAGGCGGGCAGGGAGACAGTGCATCCGATGGACATGCATTGGTCGCACGCTTCAAGACCGGCTATGCCGGTCGTCCCTTCGTGCGGATGCTTGACCAGGCGCCGGAGCTGACGCACGCGGTGGGCACCAACTACGCCCTCATCCATGCCGCGGCCAGCGATGACGGCCGCGAGATTCAGGTCATGATCGCCATCGACAACCTGATCAAGGGCGCTGGCGGTCAGGCGGTCCAGGCGATGAACCTGGCGCTGGGACTGCCGGAGCAGGCCGGGCTTGGCGCGACGGGAATGTTCCCGTGTTAGCGGCGGGGCACGGGGCGGAAACCCGGGTGGACAACACCGGCGGCCCGCCGGCGCTGCTGCCGACCTACGCGCAGTTCCCGGTTCGGCCGGTGAGTGGTCACGGCTCCTGGCTGGTCGATCAGGCGGGCCACGAATGGCTGGACGCCTACGGCGGTCATGCGGTGTGCAGCACCGGGCACAGTCATCCGCACGTGGTGGCCGCCATCGCCGAGCAGGCGGCCCAGCTGCTGTTCTACTCCACTGCCGTGCCACATCCGAATCGGGAACGGCTGGCCACGGAGCTGGCCGCCCGCTGTCCTGATCCACTGGAGCGGGTGTTCTTCTGCAACTCGGGGGCGGAGGCCAACGAGAATGCGCTGACCATCGCGCGGAAGATCACCGGCCGGTCCCAGGTGGTCTCGATTGCCGGTGGCTGGCACGGCCGCACGGTGGCCACGCTGGCGGTCACCGACGGCGACAAGTATCGCAATGGCGCCCGGATTGCCGGGATGCCGCTCTCGACGATCATTCCGTTCGGGGACATCGCCGCACTCGACAGTGCCATCAACGAGACCACGGCCGCCGTCATCCTCGAGCCGGTGCAGGGATTGGGTGGCGCCCGGGCCTTCAGTGCCGAGTATCTGGCCGCGGTCCGCGAAGCCACGACCTTCCGTGGCGCTCAGCTGATCTTCGACGAGATCCAGTGCGGGGTGGGACGCTGCGGTGCCTTTACCGCCGCGGAGTCGATCGGCATCACTCCCGATCTGCTGACGATGGCCAAGGGGCTGGCGTCGGGTCTGCCGATCGGCGCGGTAATCATGACGCCGCCCGTGGCGGCTGGGCTCGTACCTGGCGACCTCGGCAGCACCTTCGGCGGCGGCCCGGTGCCCTGCGCCGCGGCGCTGGCCACCCTGGAAGTGATCGATCGAGAAGCACTGATCGCCAACGCGATCGGGGTCGGCCGCCAGATCACCGAAGGCGCCCACCTACTTGGCATCACAACGATCGAAGGCCGAGGCCTGCTACTGGGCCTGCGGCTCGGCCGGCCCGCTGGCGCGGTCCAGCAGGCACTGTTCGAGCGCCGCATTCTCACCGGTACGGCCAATGCACCCGACATCCTGCGGCTGATGCCGCCACTCTCCTTCAGCCGCGAGGAGGCCACCCTCCTGCTCGGCGCTCTCAGTGAGGTCCTGCGGTGACCAAGCGTGATTTCCTGGCGGTCGAGGACTGGAACCCGGATGACATCGATGGCCTGCTGCAGCTGGCCGCCCGGATCAAGCAAGGCAATGTCCGCGGCCGGCTGACCGGCAAGCTGCTGGCCATGGTGTTCCTGGATCCGAGTCTCCGGACCAGGACCAGTTTCGAGGCCGCCATGTTCATGCACGGCGGCCACGCCATCAACCTCGAACCGGGGCGGGGCAGCTGGGCCCTGGAAACCGAGATCGGCGCGGTGATGGACGGCGCCAACGTCGAGCACATCGTCGATACGGCGCGGGTGCTGAGCCGGTACGCCGACGGACTGGCGCTCCGGGCCTTTCCGCGCCCTGGCCCCTGGTCGGAGGTCAGGCAGGACAAGGTGCTCAAGACCTTCGCCGAGTATTGCGACAAGCCGGTGATCAACATGGAGAGCGCCCGTCGCCATCCCTGCCAGCAGCTGGCGGATGCGCTGACGATCAAGGAACGGATTCCCGATCCCAAGGGCAAACGGTTCGTGCTCAACTGGACCTGGCATCCGAAGGCGCTGCCGACCGCGGTGCCGGTCAGCGCGGCGCTGGCCGCCGCCAGCCTCGGCATGGAGATCGTGATTGCGCGGCCCGACGGCTATGAACTGGATCCCGATGATACGGCGCTGATCCGGAAGGTGGCGCAGGCCCGGGGCGGTGAGTTCGTCCACATCATCAACGATCCTGACGAGGCCACGGTCGGCGCTGACGTGATCTATGCCAAGGCGTGGGGCAGTGTGAAGCATTACGACCAGCCGGCCGAAGAGGCTGCGCTCAGGGCCAACCACAAGGACTGGAAGCTCACCAGCCGGCGGCTGCGCTCCAGCCGCGGCGGCCAGGCGCTGGTGATGCACTGCCTGCCGGTCCGCCGCAACGTCGAGATCGATGATGACGTCCTCGACGGACCGACGTCGGTGGTGACCGACCAGGCCGAGAACCGGCTGCACGTACAGCGGGCGCTGCTGCTGGAAATGCTTGGCAAGGGGTGACAGGTGAGAAGTAAGAGGTAAGAGGTAAGAGGGAACTGCCCCCTGTCACCTCTCACCTCTTACCTCTCACCAATATTTGAACTGGAGGTATGAGTCGTGACTATTGACCCCCTCAAGGGTATTGCCGGCCTCAAAGGCGCCCTGCGCTACGTCCGGGCCTACCGCGACCATGTCTTCGTGGTCAAGCTGGGCGGCGAAGTCGTGGCCGAACCCGCCGTGCTGGAACAGGTCACCGCGCAGATCGGGCTGCTGAGTTCACTCGGGATCCGGATGGTGGTGGTGCATGGCGGCGGGCCCCAGGCCAGCGCGCTTTCTCGCCGGCTGGGCCAGGAGCCGGTCATGGTGGCCGGGCGCCGGGTGACCGATGATAGCGCACTCGAAGTGGCCAAGATGGTCTATGCCGGCAGCTTGAACACTGATATCCTGGCGGCGCTCCGGGCCCGGCAGGTGCAGGCGGTTGGCCTGTCCGGGGTGGACGCGGACCTGATCACGGCCCATCGCCGGCCGCCGGTGAACATCGTCGATGATGCCGGCCAGAGCCGGCTGGTGGACTTCGGTCACGTGGGCGACATCGACTCCGTCGATCCGCGGGTGCTGCAGACCCTGCTCGACGCCCGCTTCCTGCCGGTCATCGCCAGTCTTGCTGGGGACGACGAGGGCCGAGTGTACAATGTCAACGCTGATACGGTGGCGGAATCGCTGGCGGTGGCGCTCAAGGCCCAGAAGCTGATCTTCCTGACCGGCGCTCCCGGCATCCTGCGCGATCGCAATGACCCGGCGTCACTGCTCACCTTTGCCGATCCCGATGACCTGGCGCCGCTGCTGGCCAGCGGTGCGATTGCCGGCGGAATGCGGCCCAAGGTCGAGGCCTGCATCCGGGCGGCCACCGGTGGCGTGGAACGGACCCATATCGTTGGCGGGGCCGCACCCGATGCGCTGCTGCTCGAGGTGTTCACCGGCGCCGGTTGCGGGACCATGATCGTGGGACGAAAGGAAAAGGCGACCTACCTTGGCGTCGACCTGGCCGGCTGAAGTCGGGCTGCTGGAGGAGCTGGTCTCCATCCGCTCGCCCAGCGGTGGGGAGGAACCGATCGCGCGGTTCATCGAGAGCAAGGCCCGGGAGCTCGGGCTCGTCGCCACCCGGGATGAGGCCTCGGTCACCCTCGAGGTCACCGGTGCGGTCCAAGGGCCTACGCTGGCGTACCTCTCGCATCTCGATGTGGTGCCGCCCGGGGAAGGGTGGACCCGGCCGGCCTTCAATGCCACGATCGAGGGGGAGCGGTTGTACGGTCGCGGCTCCGGCGACGCGAAGGCCTCGGTGGCGGCGATGATCATGGCGGCGGCCGATCTCGAAAAGGCCGGTGGCCCGGCGCACGGCCGGCTGCTGGTCATTCTGGGCTACAGCGAGGAGACTCGCGATACCACGATGGGCGTTGCCGTCAGCCGGGCCGGGGCGATCGACGCGGCCGTCGTGGGTGAGCCGACCAACTTGGACATCGCCATCGCGCAGCGCGGCTTGCTCATGGTGGACCTGATCTCCCGTGGCGATCAGCGCCATGCGGCGTACGCCGCCGACGAAGGCGGGGTGAACGCGCTGGTCCGGCTGGGCCGGGACCTGGCCCGGCTCGATGGCATCTTTGCCGACCGGAATCACCCGATCCTCGGTCCCGCCACCGCCACGCCCACGATGGTCGAAGGCGGCATCAGTCGGAATGTCACGCCCGCCCAAGCCAAGGCCGTGCTCGACGTTCGCAGCACACCGGCCTGGACGCACCAGGAATTGGCCGCCCGTCTGCACGAAGAGCTGGAGAGTGAAGTGGTGGTCACCTCGGACCGCCTGGTTCCTTGCGAGTCACCGGCCGAATCGAGGCTGCTGGCTGCGGCGGCGCGAGTGCGGCCCGGGGCGCACCGGTTCGGCAGCGCCACCTGTTCCGACTGGGTCTTCGTCCGCCATCTCGATGCCATCAAGTGCGGACCGGGTACCAGCCGGCGGTCGCACACGGCGGACGAATACGTCGACCTGCCGGAGCTGTCTGCCGCGCGCGCCTTTTACACCCGACTCGCCGAGGCCTACCTGCAATGAGCCGTCGTGCAACACAGCCGGTCAAGCCGGTGGCACCCTCCCGTGCGCCTGCCACACTCTGGACCGCCGGCGCCTCGATCGATCGTGGCATGCTCGACTACACCGCGGCCGAGGACCGGCTCTGGGACAGCCGGCTGATCGCGTGGGACGTGCTTGGCTCCCTGGGCCACGTTGAGGGGCTCAGGGCGTCGAAGCTGCTGACTGCCAGCGAGCACACCAGGCTGCGTGATGGACTCCGGGCGGCGCTCCGGGCCGTCGATTCCGGCGACCTGGTGGTTGGACCGGAACACGAGGATGTTCACACGGCGGTCGAGAGCTGGCTCACACGGCGGCTGGGCTCGGCCGGCGAACGGCTGCATACCGGACGATCGCGCAACGACCAGATCGTCTGCGATCTCAGGCTGTATCTCAAGGACCGGCTGCTGTTACTGCAGGCCGGCGCCCTCGACTTGGCCGAGAGCCTGATCGGTTTCGCCGATCACTATTCCGATGCGCTCTGGCCGGGATACACCCATCAGCGCCGAGCGATGCCGTCGTCGGCCGGGTTGTGGGCGGCGGCGTACGCCGAGGGGATTCTCGATACCGTCGAAACGCTGCCGGCGGTGTATGGCCAGGTCGATCGCTCACCGCTCGGAAGTGCCGCCGGCTACGGTGTCCCGTTGCCCCTCAAGCGTGAAGCCACGGCCAAGGCGCTCGGCTTTGCCAGTGTGGAGCACAACGTGGCGCTGGTGCAGGCTGGCCGCGGCAAACTCGAAGCGGCCGTGCTGTTCTGGGCCAGTCAGTTGACCCACGAGATCGGCAAGCTGTCGGCGGACGTAATCCTGTTCAGCGCCGATGAATTCGGATTTCTGGTGCTGCCGGCCGATCTGGCCACCGGGTCGAGTATCATGCCGCACAAACGGAATCCGGACCTGTTCGAGCTGACCCGGGCCCGGGCCGCCGCGGTCGAATCCGACCTGATCACGGTGCTGCAGCTCAAGAGCAAGCTGACCAGCGGGTATCATCGCGACTTCCAGCTGCTCAAGGAGCCGCTGATGCGAGGGGTGGACCGGCTGGAGGGCATGCTGTCGATGATGGCGGTGGCCGTGCCCAAGCTGGCAGTCGATCGCGACAAGTGCCTCAGTACGCTGACCGGCGGAGCACTGGCCACCGACGAAGTCATGCGCAGGGTCGAAGGGGGTCAGCCGTTCCGGTCGGCGTATCGTGAAGTGGCTGCCGCCATCCGTGAGGGTGATCTCTGGCGTGAGCCCTCCGCCACCGAGATCATTGCGCGCCGTCGTTCGACCGGGATGCTGGGCAACCTCGGCCTGCCGGCGGTCCGGAGGCGGCTGCGGGCCGCCCGGGGCTGGGGCGACAAGGAGCGGAGCCGCTTTACCCGGGCGATGCAGCAGCTGGCGGGGAAGCGATGAGCCTCGACCGCCGAAAGCGCCAGCTCAAGATCCTGGAGTTGATCAGTACCCGGCCACTGCATACGCAGGAAGAGCTGGCCGATGCGCTGGCCAGCGAGGGGTGGGACGTGACGCAGTCGTCGGTCAGCCGCGATATCACGGCCCTCAAGCTGGTGAAGATCGAAGGGGCGTACCAGCGGCCGACCCGGATCACGGCCGATGCAGTCCATCCCGATGAGCGGCGGATTGCCGATGGGGTGCTGACGGCGGAGCCGGCCGGCGACGCCATGATCGTGCTGCACACCCCGCCCGGGGAAGCCAACCGGGTGGCGGTGGCCATCGACCGGCTGGCGTGGGCGGATGTGGTGGGCACCCTGGCGGGGGACGACACCATTTTCGTGGCCAGCCGGGGCGGAGAAGCGCAGCGGAAGCTGCTCAGGCATTTCCGGCAGTTCACGTCGCGGGGGACACACTGACAAAGGGTTAGGCGCGGATGAACGTGGGAGGCCACGGATCGATCGGGGCATGCCTGATCCGCCGGATCGCTAGGCGAGTCCTGAACAGCATTGGCCACGGATGAACGCGGAAGGCCACGGATTGATCGGGGCGTGCCTGATTCGCGGAAACGCCAGACGGACTGCCACAATTTTCTGTGAACAGCAATAACTCTGCTTTCATCTGCGACCAATATCGGTTCGAGGCGTGGAAAACGTAGATGACTCGTCTGGACCTGACCCAATGAGCGATTGCCCAGCCCGCCGGGGAAAGCTGTTTACAACAATTTCCCAAGCCTACCTGGCGCGATGACTATGACAAATGTGTCAGGACGATCCGCGTTCATCCGTGGCCTTCCGCGGCCAATGCTGTGGCGATTGACTGCGCGAAGAGATGTCTGATCCGCCGAATCGCCAAGATGAAAGCTGTTTACAACAATTTTCCAAGCCTACCTGGCGCGAGGACTATGACAAATGTGTCAGGCCGATCCGCGTTCATCCGTGGCCTTCCGCGGCCAATGCTGTTGCTAGTGGCAGTCGTGCTGATGGCTGGGTGCAAGCCGAGGACCACGGCAACACTCACTCCGGACCTCGACCAGCGATTCCAGGCCGAAGGGGTGTTGCACCGCGCTGATGACCAGGCCTTCCGCTACACCGAGAAGACCTCGAGCAACAGCAATACCTGGGAGAATCGGGAGGCCTCGATCATCGTGACCAGGCGGTCGGTGTACCTGCACAAGAACGAGAAAGTCGGGATCGACATTGTGGCGGGTGGCAGCGGAAACGGCGACTACGAGGTGCACAAGGATGGAGAGCGGGTCCTGATTTCGAGTGGCAACGGCCGGAGCAAGGCCACCTGGTCCTTTGCGCCGCCCAGTGATGCGGCCGGCTGGACGACGGATATACGGAGCGTGATTAAGGGGACGCCGTAACTGCGGAGAGGGGAGAGGGGAGAGGGGAAGCTCCTTAATGCATTTTCCCGACGAGGCATCGATGAAAATTGGTTAGGCCATCCCCGTCCGGCGTTGTAAGATGGCGGCATGCCAAAACATCAGTCCCTCGCTGCGTGGCAGGAGTCTCGTGCTGTCGTCGTCGCGGTCCTGGAAGCAGGAAGGCATCATTGGAAACCCTGGGCTTCGGCTGTCTTTGATCAGGTCCAGCGAGCTTCGCTATCAGCCCAGCTCAACATTGCTGAAGGGTGGGCATTCGGCCCCTCGCCAACCTGCAACCGGCATCTCGCGATCGCGCACGGCTCTGCTATCGAAACAGCCGATCTGATTGGTCTCATGATCGAAACCGGTGTCGTCCCGCCCGAACTTGGCGAGCGACTCCGTCTGCATTCTGAACGAAGCCAAGCGCTTCTGGTAGGCCTGTTGAAGCAACGGCGGCCACGCTGCTGAACGTCCCCTCTACGCTCTCCCCTCTTCGCCTTACTTCAAGAGGCTATCAAACACCCGGCTCCGCACCCCACTCCAGATCTTCTCCACCGCGGGATGCGCGTCCTTGGCGTCTTCGTCCGCCGGCGCCGTGTTGATCACGCCAATCACGCCGTAGCCTGATGCAGGCTCGACGTAGATGAAAGCCCGGAATCCGCGCTGGCTCCCAGTGTGCCCCACCAGCCGCTTCCCGCCTTTGGTCCATTCGAAGAACGACAGCCCGATCCGCTCCTGAATTCCGTCTTTGTCCTCGACCGGCAGGAACGATTTCCACATCTCGTCCAGTGACTTCCGGGACAGGACCGCGGGCTCGTCCCTGCTGGCGGCGCCGCCCGACAGGAAGGCCAGATATTTCACCATGTCGGTGATGGGGCTATTGAGGCCGCCGTTGGCGGTGGTGATGCCGGTGTCGAAGTCGAGGCCCAGCGGGGTGGTCTTGCCGGCATCGGTGGCCCAGCTGTTGGAGCGATACTTGAGCAGGTGATAGGGAGTGAGATCGAAGTAGCTATGAGTCATCCCCAGCGGCTTGAGGATGTTCTTGTCGATGTACACCTCGATATCGTCACCGGACAGCCGCTCAATGACCTGGCCGAGGAAGATCACGCCAGGGTTGGAGTAGCTGTATTTCGAGCCCGGCTTGAACAGGATCTCGGTGTAGGGGAACATCGCGACCAGCTGGCTCCACTCGGTGGGCTCGAACGGATGCCACGGCTGATCGCCACCCCAGATCCAGGTCGGATTGCGGAATCCGGCCGAATGACTCATCAGCTGGCGGATGGTGATGTTCTCGATGGGGCCGAACGAGTCGTGCACTGCCCGGAGTTCGGGGACGTACTTCACGATCGGATCGTCGAGCGAGAGCTTGCCCCGGTCGCGGAGCTGCATGATCGCGATTCCGGTAAACGTCTTGGTGATCGAGGCCCAGTGCCAGATGGTGTTGGCATCGACCGCCCGCCGGGGATTGCGGTCGGCGTCGCCCCAGCTGTCGTGGGCCAGCACGGTGTCCCGGTGGATCAGGGCCAGCCCGGCGCCGACCACTCCTTCGTCCTTGACCGACTGGGCAAAGAAGGAGCGGACGTCGTTCCAACCAGCTGGAGGGGCGGGGGCCTTCTGGGCTTCAGTCATGACGGGTGCCGCGCTCAGGGCGGCGAGGATCATCAGGGAACGAATCCGCACGGGGCATCGTACCTCTCGATTGAGAATTCAACCGCAACTGCAACTTGAACCGCAAAGACGCAGACAACGCAAAGGTTCGCAAAGGAGTTGATGCGCCGATCCCAGGTCGTATACCCGTTGATCGCTACATTCTTGCCCGTCTTGCCCGTCTATCTGCCCTTGTAGCCAGGCCCCCGGACAACCCGCCCCGGCTTGGACCCGGTATGGGTTCCGTCCTTCACCACCTGCACGCCATTGACGAACAGGTCCCGCACCCCGGTCGCAAGCTGGTGCGGCTTGTCGAACGTGGCGTGGTCAATGATCGTGGCTGGATCGAACACGACGACATCGGCAAAATCGCCGGTCTTGAGCATCCCGCGCCGCTTGAGACCGAGATTGGTGGCCGGCAGCGAGGTGAGCTTGCGGATGGCCTCTTCGAGCGGAATGACTTTCTCCTCGCGCACGTACTTGCCGAGCAACCGGGCAAAATTGCCGTAGCTCCTCGGATGGGTGTTCGACAGCAGGAACACTCCCTCTGGCGCCATTGACTCACCGTCCGACGCAAAGCTTACCCACGGAAGGGCCATTTCCTTCTTCACATTGTCTTCCGACATCTCGAAGAAGACGCACTGCACCCGGGTGCCATCGCCGATGACGAGGTCCATGGCGGTTTCGGGGGCGGACTTGCCCCGGATCTTCGCGACATCCGCCAGCGTCCTGCCAGTGTACTTCTTGAGCGAATCCGCCTTGAACCCGACCAGCAGGATCTTGTCCGGTGAGCCGGTCGAGATGTACCCGTTGTCCCAGGCATCGGTCGGGGTCACGATTTCCCTGGCTACCCGTTTGCGGATGGCGGGATCCTTGAGCCGCTTGACCCATTCATCATAGCCGCCCTCCTGAACCCACGGCGGCATGATGGCGTCGAGGCCGGTCGAGCTGGCGGTGTAGTTGTACATATCCGCCGTCACGTTCAACCCGCTGGCCCGGGCCCGCTCGATCTGCGCAATCGCGGTATCGATCAGGCCCCAGTTTTCCTTCCCCGCCGCCTTGAAGTGGTACACCTCGGCGTGAATCCCGGCCTCACGGCTGATCCGGATCAGCTCATCAATGGCCTGGGGAAGCTGGCTGCTCTCATTCCTGATGTGACTGATGTAGCTGCCGCCGTAGGATGACGCGACCTTCGACAGTTCGATCAGCTCCTCGGTGCTGGCAAAGGTGGCCGGGGTGTAGATCAGCGCCGAACCGACACCGAGTGCTCCCTCTTCCATGGCCTGGCGGACCAGGCCGCGCATCCGCTCCAGTTCCTCGGGGGTCGGGGCCCGGTTGATCGACCCGATCTCATGGACTCGCACCGTGGTGGCGCCGACGAAGCTGGCCACATTGGTCGAGATTCCCCTGCTCACCAGGCTGTCCATGTAGCCGCCGAGCGTGCTCCAGGTGACGGGATACTTGATGTCGCCCTGCTGGGAGACGTCGAACGCCTTCTGGGCGTCGTTCCAGGGGCCCATCGATTCGCCTTCCCCCATGACCTCGAGGGTGACGCCCTGCATGATGTCGCCCATGCCACGGCCATCCTGGATCAGCGACTGGGTGGCCCAGCTCAGCATGTTGATGAATCCGGGCGCCACTGCCAGACCGGTCGCGTCGACCTCGGTCCTGGCATGCGCCTTGGAGTAATCGCCGATCCCGACGATCGAATCGCCCCTGATGGCCACATCGGCTTGAACCGGCTTGCCGCCGCTGCCGTCATACACCGTGCCGTGACGGATCACGACATCGTAGGTCGGGGACGGGGTGCATGAGAGAATGAGTGAGGCGGACAGGACAGCCAAGGCCGATAGGACGGCTGCGTTGCGATGCACTCTGTGCGCTCCGTTCATGGGGTGAACGACCGATAGTAGTTCATGCCGGAAAAGTTGGCGCGCAGCGGCTTGCCACCGGCCATCTGGTCGAACCGCAGCCGCTCGGCGGATTGAGCGTCTCCGACCCGGAACTCACCGGACGGCAGGAGGGTCATCGCCTGCTCGTCCCCACCTGACGACACGTAGAGCAGCTTTCCTTTCCGCTCGATGACCCGGAAATTGGGCTCCCAATCCTGCGCAATCCGCCAGTGGCCCACGAACGCATCCCAGCCAGCGGGGTGGGAAAAGCGCTTTGGCCCGGTGTAGTGATCGTTGGTGTACCAGTCGCCGCCGTAGGTCACCTCGGTCACGACCCCCTTGGTGCGGCGGAACTCGAGAGGAAACAGCGGGAATGAGTCGGACGGACCGAGCACCGCATCCTGGCCATTGGACTCGAGCGCGATCCGCTCGGTCCCGCTGAGCAGAAACAGCCGATTGCTGTCGGCCGCGAAGCTGAGGGCGCGGCCACTGGCGCTGGTGTAGACACCGGCCAGTTGCTTGGCATCGGCCACGTTGAACGCATCCTCCGGCGTGGGAAGGTCAGGCAGCGGCGTACCGGCCTGTTCCGCCGCCATGACCTTGAGCGCAAAGGCGGCGACGGAACTCGGATGTGCGGGGCCGTTGACCAGGACGATGACGCCGAACCCGGTATCAAGATCGACCTCAAGCGCGGTGTAGTAGCCGATCATCCCACCGGTATGAGCCAGGAAATGATGCCCGGAGCGCTTGACCGCCTCGATGCCGTAGCCATAGAACGCGTTGCTGTCCGCGGGGTCCATCAGTTTCCTGGGCGCCGCGAATTCATCGAACCATCTGGCGGGAACGATCTCCCCATCCGGGCCGCGGCCCCGGTTGAGCAGCAGCCGGGCGTACTTCACCATGTCACCCGCATTGGAAATGATCGCGCCGTCTCCTCCGGCATATTCGAGCCAGGTGCCCGGAAAGAGCGGATCACCGGCCCGGCTCGGCCGATCGTCGTACTGGGTCCCGTACCCCACGACCATGGAGGTCCGGTCGGCGTGGGTCCACCACCCCTGGCTCTCCGTCATGCCAAGTGGCGCGAGCAGCTTTTCCTGGACCACTTCAGCACTCGGTTTCCCCGCGATGGCGCCCAGGACATAACCCATCGTCTGGTAGCCGATGTTGCTGTAGGACCAGTAGGTGCCTGGGGCGGAGCCGGTGCTGCGGTCGCGGAGGTTGTAGGCCTGCGCAATGGACGAAGGAATATCGTCGCGATCGGCGGGCAGTCCTCCGGTGTGAGTCAGCAGATCCTCGCCGGTGAGCGGCCGGTATTTCGTCCTGATGGAAAACCACGGCAGGTAGGTCGTGATCGGCTGCTTCGGGTCGAACCTGCCCTGGGCCGCCAGCTGCATCAAGGCCATTGCGGTGAACGACTTGGAGACCGACCCGATTTCGAACCGGTCATGCGGCGTGAGGAGTCTCTGCGCCGAGAGGTCGGCGTAACCATAGGTGGCGACGCGGAGGGTGTGGGTCCGGTCCGTGATCCCGATCGCGAGACCGGGAGTGTCTGCCCCCCGCATCGACTGGGTGATGTACCGGTCGATCAATCGAAAGGCAGGGGTGTCCTGGGCCGACAGGTGAGCGGCAACGAACAGGAGCGCAGTCAGGGCAAGCGCAGTCGATCTCCGGAATGCTGGGGCCATGGCTGCTCCTGCTGCGTCGGAATACGGACGAGGTGTTGAATGATGATTGACTGGGCAATGAAGAAACCCGGCGATGGGCGGGAGGGGAAGAGGTCCATATTGTGGAGTGCCAGCATGGTTGACCCGACCCTGATCGGGAGATACAATCATGACGCGCGTCAGGGCGCATCCGGTCCGCGGGCAGGGACGATCCCACCTGGGCACCATCGCTGGACAATCGACGTCACCTCTCTTCCAGCCCACCGATGGCGGACCATGGGCTCAACGAAGGGGGTATGATGTCCCGCAGCCTGCCTGAACGCGCCAGTCTCGAGTTCCTCTCCAAGCAATCCAAGGATTTTCTCCGGGCCGCCAAGAGCGGCGACGCCATCGCCGTCGAGCGGTTGTGCGCCTGGGGTCCGGCCGGCGCCTTCAAACCGCCGACGCTGGCGGATTGCCAGCATGCACTGGCGCGGGAGTACGGCTTTGCCAGCTGGCCCAAACTCAAGGCCCACGTCGAGGAACTGGCCGCCGCCGATCCGTCCGACGCGCTGGCGGCAGCGTTGAAGAGTCACGACGCCAACGCCGTCGCTGGAGTGATCAGCCATCACCCCGAACTGCGGAGCAAGCTTGACGAGCCTGTCGCCGGTGGCGCGTTTGGCGCAACCCCGCTGATTGTCGCGGTGCAGCACGCCAACCGAGCCATGGTCGATGTGCTGCTCGACGCCGGCGCCGATATCAATCAGCGGAGTCACTGGTGGGCCGGCGGGTTCCATGTGCTGGAGGACGACCATGGCCTCGCCGATTTCCTGATCGAGCGGGGCGCGGTACTGGACGCCGTGGCGGCGGCCAAGCTTGGTCGGCTGGCCGATCTCGAGCGCCTGGTGGCGGCGGATCCGAAGGCTGTTTACCAGCGGGCGGGTGATGGCCAGACGCCTTTGCATGTCGCTGCCAGCCTTGCTATCGCCCAGTTCCTGGTGGAGCATGGCGCCGAGGTCGACGCACGGGATGTTGATCATGAATCGACTCCGGCGCAGTACCTGGTCCGTTCCCACCCTGAAATCGCCCGATTCCTGGTCTCCCGCGGCGCCAAGTCCGACATTCTCCTCGCTTCGGCCCTGGGCGAGATCGGTCGGGTCCGCACCATGCTCGACGCCGATCCCGGCGCCGTCGGTACCATCGTTTCCGACGAATTTTTCCCCCGTCAGAATCCCCATGCCGGTGGCTCGATCTACATCTGGACCCTGGGGCAGAAGAAATCACCCCACGCGGTGGCCCGGGAGTTCGGTCATGAGGATGTGTTCCGGCTGTTGATGGAGCGCACGCCGGAACCGCTCAGGCTGGCCCTGGCGTGTGAAACCGGGGACCAAACCGCCTTTGCGGCGCTGCTCAAGAGCCAGCCGGACATGGTCCAGCGACTCACCTCCGCCGAGCGGCGCAAACTTCCCGATGCGGCGCAGAACAACAATGTCGCCGCGGTCCGGCTGATGCTTGAGGCGGGATGGCCGATCGATACGCCAGGGCAGCACGGCGCCACGGCCCTTCACTGGGCCGGATTCCACGGAAACCCGGAAATGGCGCGCGTGATCCTGGCGCACAATCCCTCGCTCGAAGTAAAGGAAAAAGATTACGGGCAGACGTCCGTCGGCTGGGTGATCCACGGGTCGCTCAACGGCTGGTATTCCCAAACGGGAGACTACGCCGGGACCCTGGAGCTGCTGCTCGACGCCGGTGCGGTGGGGCCAACAACCTTGAAGCAGGTGAAGGGGAGCAAGGCAGTGATGGCGCTGCTGCGGAAGCGGGCCTGAATCAGGCAGCGACGACCGCCTTCATCCGAGGGCGGTCGCGCTCATGTCAGATCGATGGCCTCGTGGGGTATTCCGGGGCAGGTGGTGTCGGCCGGCGGCCTGAACAAGGAGGGAGTGGTGGCCCGGGAGCCGTCCATTCATCGTGACGGTCCGCTGTCGGCCGCTTTCCTACCAGGATTGATTGACCCGCGGCCCGAAGTTACCGCAGCTCGGCCTGGCTGCGGTTCGACGTTGATCCGTACCTCACGCTTATCATCTCCGCCAGCACTGCCACCGCCGTTTCCGGCGGCCGCCGGCCACCGAGCGGCAGCCCGATCGGCCCGTGAATCCGCTTCAGGTCCTCCTCGCTGAACCCTTCCTGCAACAACCGGTCGCGCCGGGCGGCCTGGGTCTTCCGACTGCCGATGGCGCCGATGTACCGGGCCGGCGACCGGAGCGCGATCCGGAGGGCTGGCTCAT
>JBDTTF010000320.1:0-2475 GCA_039930765.1 Gemmatimonadota bacterium
GGGGTCCACAACGTCTGGGTGGCGGGAGATACGCTCTACATGGGGGCCTACAACGGCGGCTTCCGGGCCTTTGACATCTCCGGCGAGCTCCGCGGTGATCTCCGGGCCCAGGGCCGCGAAATGGCCCATGTCCACACCGGCGACATGGACGGCAACGTCAAGAACACCCCGATGACCTGGGGCGTGGTGGTCAAGGACGGCAACGCCTACGTGAATGACATGCTGAATGGGCTGTGGGTGGTGCGGATGAAGCCGTTGTCCACGCCCGTCACTCCGTGAGAGCCATGAGCCATCAGCTCTAAGCCATAAGCCATAAGCTTGAAACGAAAAAGAGAACGGCCCCCGGAGATCTCCGGAGGCCGTTCCTGCTTTGCTGAAGGCTCAGGGCTTACGGCCTATGGCTTATGGCTGCAGCCTTACGGCTTGACGACCACCGGATGCTGAAAATGCAGGTACGCGAACAGCAGCATCAGCACCACTATGATGAATGCCGCAATCAGCAGCGGAAAGACGAACAGCCCGCTCAGCAGCTTGCTGTCCTGCTTGAGGTGCATGTAGAACATTGCGACGAGGGCGAATTTGACCGCCGACAGCACCAGCAGCACCGGCACCACGATCGGGTGCAGGATGGCCCCGAAGCCGGCCTCCGCGTGGTTGTACCCGATTTCGTACACCGCCACTTCGGCGGCGGTCAGGGCGAACAGGATGATCCCGATCTTGAGATACATCGCGGGACCGGGATGGGACGTGTCGTGGTCGTGGGCCAGGTCGGCGGTGGTGGTGGACATGGTCGAATCCCTCACTTCATCAGGTAGACGACGGGGAAGATCACGATCCAGACCACGTCGACGAAATGCCAGTACAGCGCGGCCAGCTCGAGATTGAGGGCCTTTTCCGGCGGCAGCTTGCCCCGGAGTGCCAGGATGAACACCGTGGTCAGCCAGATCACGCCGATGGTCACGTGGGTGCCGTGGAACCCGGTCAGGGTAAAGAACGACGCCCCGAACAGGTTGGTCGACAGCTTCAGCCCTTCGTGCACGAAATGGGTGAACTCGTACACCTGCATGCCGATGAAGAAGATCCCGCACATGATGGTGGCGCCCAGCCAGCCCAGCATCATTCCGCGCTTGCCCTTCTGGGCGCCGTACAGCGCCAGCACCACGAACAGCGAACTGAACAGCAGCAGCGCCGTCCCGACGGTGACCAGCTTGATCTCGAGGATCGGCTCGAAGTGCTGGCCGGTCGGCGAGGTCCATGCCTCGTGCGGGAACGGCCCGACCAGGCTCCGGCCCCGGTACACCAGGTAGGTCGAGATCAGCGTGGCGAAGAACAGGCACTCCGAACCGATGAAGGTCCAGATGGCCACCTTGCGCGTATCGAGACCGGTCGAGGTCTCGATTTCCATCGCGTGCGTATCGTGCGACAAGATCGTGCTCCCGGTAAGGGCCGTGGGCTCGCTCAGGCGGGCTCGAAGGCCCAGCTGTAGATGCCAAGGAAGGTCAGCAGGATGCCCGCGATGTTGACATACGGGAAGCCGACCAGGAAGCCGCAGAAGAAGACCGCGATGCCCAGCGCCGTGACGATCGGCCAGTACGACGGGCTGGGCATGTGGATGCCCTGGCCGCTGTGGAACGGCGGCTCGGGCAGCATCCCGCCCCGCTCCCGCTTGAGCTCCCAGAGCGGATCGCGGCCTACCACCACCGGCAGCTCGGCGAAGTTGAACTCAGGCGGCGGCGAGGGAATGGCCCACTCGAGCGTGGCACCGTTCCACGGATCGGCCGGGGCCTTGGCCCCGCTCCGCCAGGTCTTGTAGACGTTGTAGAGGAACACCAGGAAACTGAGCGCGAGCGTAAAGGCGCCGAACGTCTCGATCAGGTTCCAGAATCCGAAGTTGAGCTCGGCCGGATAGGTGTAGACCCGCCGCGGCATGCCGTTGAGCCCCAGGAAGTGCATCGGGAAGAAGGTGACGTTGAACCCGATCAGCATCAGCCAGAAATGCAGCTTGCCGAGCCCCTCGTCGAGCATCTTGCCGAACATCTTGGGGTACCAGTAATAGGCGCCCGCGGTCAGCGCGAATATGCTGCCGCCGAACATCACGTAGTGGAAGTGGGCCACCACGAAATAGGTGTCGGTCTGCTGCAGGTCGGCCGGCGGCGAGGCGTGCATCACGCCCGACAGGCCGCCGATGATGAACATGGCCACGAAGCCCAGCGCAAACAGCATCGGGGTCTTGAACTGCAGCTGGCCGCCCCAGATGGTGCCGATCCAGTTGAAGATCTTGACCCCGGTCGGTATCGCGATCAGCATCGTCACCAGGCTGAAGAACGTGTCCGCGAACGGTCCCATCCCGGTGGCGAACATGTGGTGGCTCCACACCCCGAAGCCGAGAAAGGCAATGAAGCAGCCCGAGAAGACCATCGCGGCGTAGCCGAACAGCGGTTTCCGCGAAAAGACCGGCAGCACCTCGGACACGAT
>JBDTTF010000321.1:0-3922 GCA_039930765.1 Gemmatimonadota bacterium
ACCGGAAGGATCAGCCCCGGGTCGCGATCAGCGCCAAGCTGATGGCCAACATGGTGTCGATGGCGGGAGCGGACCGGGTGCTGGCCATGGATTTTCACCAGCACCAGCTGCAGGGTTTCTTTGACCTGCCGGTCGATCATCTGTACGCCATGCCGGTGTTCGTCAATCATTACCGGCAGAAGGCGCTGCGGGACCTGGTCATCGTCGCCTCGGACGTGGGTGGCGCCAAGATGGCCCGGGGATTCGCCAAGCGGCTCAATGCCACCCTGGCCATCATCGACAAGCGCCGGCCGTCGGCCAATGTCGCCGAAGTGGTCAACGTGGTCGGAGATGTCGAGGGCAAGGATTGCCTGATCCCCGACGACATGATCGACACCGGCGGCACCATGTCGGAAGCCATTCACGCCCTCAAACGGCTGGGCGCCCAGGACATCTACGCCTGTGCCACCCACGCGCTGCTGTCGGGCCCCGCGGTGGAACGGCTGCAGAACAGCCCGGTCAAGGAGATCACGGTCACCAACACGATTGCGCTCCCGCCGGAACGGAAGTTCGACAAACTGAAAATTCTCTCGATCGCCGGGCTGCTGGCCAAGGCAATCGGATACACCCACAGCGACAACTCGGTCAGCTCGCTGTTCGACTGAAAAAGGATTCCCACGATGGCACAGGTCTCTCTCGAAGCGCAGCCCCGCACCCAGACCGGCAAGGGTGCCGCCCGCAGCATGCGGCGGGCCGGCCAGATTCCGGCCGTGATCTACGGCCACGGCCGTGAACCCGAAGCGCTCAGCATGGACCGCGCGGCGCTGTCCCGCGCCCTGATCGGCATCTCGGCGGCCAGCACCCTGGTCGACGTGTCGGTCGGCGGCAAGGCGCCGGTCAAGGCGCTGATCCGCGAGATCCAGCGGGACATGATCCAGCATGGTGCCATCATCCACATCGACCTGTACGAGGTCCGGGCGGACGAGAAGATCACCGTCAAGGTGCCGGTCCACCTGGTCGGCACTCCGGACGGGGTCCGCAACTTTGGCGGCGTACTTGACCACGTGCTCCGTGACCTCGAGATCCTGGTTCTCCCTGGCGACCTGCCGTCCCACATCGACCTGGACGTGACCAGCCTGATCATCGGCCACTCGCTGTACGTCCGGGACGTGACGGTGGCCAAGGCCCAGATCATGACCGATGCCAACCTGCCAGTCTGCACCGTGGTGGCACCGCGCGCCGAGGAAGTCGTGGCTCCGGCTGCCGATGCCCCGGCCTCCACCGAGCCCGAGCTGATCCGGAAGGCCAAGGCCGAAGAGGGCGAAGAGGGCGACGCCAAGCCCGAAGCCAAGAAGGGCTGAGCCCTGCGGGTCATCGTCGGCCTGGGAAATCCAGGCCCGGAGTACGACGGAACCCGGCACAACGCCGGGTTTCTGCTGGCCGACCATCTCGCGGCCCGATGGCATCTCGGCGCCTTCCGCCGAGCCAGCGACGCCCGGGAAGTCAGGGGCCAGGTTCGCGGCCAGGATGTCCGGTTGCTCAAGCCGTGGACGTTCATGAATCGGAGCGGGGCCGCGCTGGCTCCGCTCCGTTCGCTTGCGGGATTTGACCCCGCCGCGGATCTGCTGGTGCTGGTGGATGACTATGCCACACCGCTGGCGTCGTTCCGGCTGCGGGGCGCCGGGAGTGCCGGCGGCCACAACGGCCTCAAGAGTGTCGAGGGCGCGTTGCGGCAGCAGGACTACGCCAGGCTCCGGATCGGGGTTGGCCCGCTGCCCCTCGACGGCCGCGATCCCGCCGATTTCGTCCTGGGTCGCTTCGACCGCTCCGAGTCCGACGCACTATCAGCCCAGCTCGATCCGATGGCGGATGCCGTCGACACCTGGCTCGACCAGGGAATCGAAAAGGCGATGTCGTGGCACAACAAGAAGCCGTGAGCCAAAGGCCAACGGCCCTCTTCAATCGTCAGGTGTGATCCCAACATGCTTCGGCTTGGTATCGTCGGCCTCCCCAACGTCGGCAAGTCCACCCTGTTCAATGCCCTGACCTCGGCCGGGGCACTGGTAGCCAACTATCCGTTTGCCACCATCGAGCCCAATACCGGCGTGGTCACCGTGCCCGATCCGCGGCTCGACGCGTTGGCAGAACTGGTCAAGCCGGAGCGCACCGTGCCCGCCACGGTCGAGTTCGTCGACATCGCCGGGCTGGTCAAGGGCGCCAGCCAGGGTGAAGGGCTGGGCAACCAGTTCCTGGCCAATATCCGTGAGGTCGACGCCATCGTGCATGTGGTCCGCTGCTTCGAGGATCCCGACGTCCAGCATGTGATGGGTCCCGTCGACCCCGCCCGGGATCGCGAGATCATCAATCTCGAACTGATCCTGGCCGATCTCGCGGCGGTGGAAAAGCGCCAGGACAAGGCCGTCCGGACCGCCAAGTCCGGTGATCCGCAGGCCAAGATCGAGGCTCGGCTGCTCACCCAGCTCCGCGATGCCCTGTCGGCCGGGCAGCCCGCCCGGACCGTAGTGCCGACTGACGAGGAAAAGCCGGCCTTTCGGGCCTTTAACCTGATGACCGCCAAGCCGGTGCTGTACGCCGCCAACGTGCTCGAGTCCGAGGTGGTCAGCGGCAATGCCCACGTCTCGACGCTGCAAGCCGCCATCGTCGCCGCAGGCGAGCAGGCCGAAGTGGTGACCTTTTCGGGAAAGGTCGAGGCCGAGCTGGCCGAACTCCCATTGGCCGACCGCACCGAGTTCCTGACCTCCCTTGGCCTCACCGAGTCGGGTCTCGACCGCCTGGCTCACGCCGCCTACCACCTGCTCGGCCTGCAGAGCTACTTCACCGCCGGCGAAAAAGAGGTCCGGGCCTGGACCATTCACCGCGGCGACCGGGCGCCCGCCGCCGCGGGCGTGATCCACTCCGATTTCGAGAAGGGCTTCATCCGGGCCGAGACTGTCGGGTATGGCGAATTCATCAGGGTGGGAGGCTGGAAACCGGCCCGGGAACAGGGATTGGCCCGGGCAGAGGGCAAGGAATACGTGGTGCAGGATGGTGACGTGCTGCTGTTCCGCTTCAACGTGTAGCGCACCCGGCCACACAGCGAGCACCCGAAAACCAACTATATTTCGGTCGTTCCCCCAACGGAGCAATCCATGTCGGACCCGATGACGCAGAATCCTTCGAGCACCTGGGCCGGTGATCTGGCCCAGTCGGCTCGAATCAGTTCGTTCCTGACCAAGGTGTATGGCTGGATGTTCGTCGGCCTGGCGCTCACCGCCACGGTCTCGTACGCCGTTGCCAGCACGCCGTCCCTGGTGCAGGCGTTGATCAGCAACCGGATCCTCTTTTTTGTGGTGCTGCTGGCCCCGCTCGGTTTCGTGATCCTGATCCAGGCCAAGATCGATTCGCTGTCGCCCCGGCAGGCCGCCGCGCTGTTCGCGAGCTATGCCGCGCTGAACGGAGTCACCTTCTCGTTCATTCTACTGGCGTATACCGGCGCCTCCATCGCTTCGACCTTCTTTACTGCGTCGGGTGCCTTTGGCGCCCTGGCGTTGTACGGCACCGTCACCAAGCGCAACCTCGAAGGGGTGGGCCAGTTTGCGATCATGGGGCTGTTCGGGGTGCTCATCGCCATGGTGGTCGGGTTCTTCTGGCACAGCGACGCACTGCAGTTCGTGATCTCGATCGTCGGCGTCATCGTCTTTACCTGCCTTACGGCCTACCGGGCCCAGCAGCTCAGGGCCATGGCGCTGGCCCTGCCGGACGGGCAGCTGGCCACCTACTCCATCGTGGGCGCCCTCGGTCTCTACCTGGCCTTCGTGAACCTGTTCCTGTTCCTGCTCCGGTTCATGGGCAACCGCCGCAATTAGAGCGCGGCCGCATACTCGCGAGGCCCGGAGAGTTTCTCCGGGCCTCGTTTTTTTTGTGGACTCGGCCTGCCGCGAGC
>JBDTTF010000322.1:0-5429 GCA_039930765.1 Gemmatimonadota bacterium
CGTTGTAGGCCCCCATGTAGAGCGTATCTCCCGCCACCCAGACGTTGTGGACCCCGCCGTACTCCGGTTCGTACCAGGCCACCGACCTGGGGTGCTTGAGGTCGGAGACGTCGAGCACCTGCAGCCGGCCAAACGCCCGGAAGGCCGAGGCATCCTTGGCGCCTTCAACCGCGGCGGCCGGGAAGACCTCGTCGGCAATGAAGACATACTGATTGTGGCGCCAGGCGGTGTGGGTCCCGCGGATGAAGCCGGGGCCGCTCCGGGCTTCGACATCACGATACAGTGCGTTGAGGTCGTACTTGTACTGGCTGACCAGCACCGGGTTCGACGGGCTGCCGCCGGCCATGCCATTGCCGATATCGAGGATGACCAGGCCGTCATTCCAGTACGACAGGTAGGCCAGTCCGTCCTGGACATCGACGTCGTGCAGTGTCCGGCCGGCGTCCGGGCGGTTGGTCCGCCACTGGGCCACTTCCCTGGGGTGGTACGGATCGTTGATATCGAGGATGTGCAGCGCCCCGGTGCCGTCATTGGTCAGGTAGACGTGGGTGCCGTACTTGGCCTGGTTGTAGATGAAGGCGGAGTGGACCCCGCCGGTGACACCATCGGTGAATTCGGCGATCGGCTTGGGATGGGCCGGATCCTCCAGCGAGCAGATCACGATCCCGTTCTTGCGGTCGGCGGCGCCTTCCCGGGTAAAGACCAGGAACTTGCCGTCGGGGGTGGTCATGATGTCGTTGACCCGCCGGGTGTTGGCCATGACGGAATCGGTGACGGTCGGCTTGGACGGGTCCGAGATGTCGATGGCATACATCCGGTCGCCACCGCTGCCGGTGCCGAGGTAGGCGTGCTTGCCGTCGGGATGGACCCACACCTCTTCGGTGGTGAAGAGGCTCCGGGGCAGGCGGCCCACGACTTCGACCTGGTGCCGGACGTTTCTGGGCGCCAGGGACACCACTGCCTCGGCGCTGGCCCGGCCAAAGCTGGCAGTGATGGTGTACTCGCCCGCCTGGTAGCCGACGAACCCGCCGTCGGGATCGATCTCACCCTGGCCGGGCGAGAAGCTCCAGTTGGGGGTCAGCCCGGCGACTTCTTTGCCAGCCGCGTCGAGGGGCTGGGCCGTGAACCGGATCACATCGCCCTGGCGGGCCGTGGTCTGAGCCGGCTTGAGGACGATCCGCGAAATGGTATTGGCCACGACCTGGATGGTGCGCTTGTCGGTAATGGCGCCGACGGTGGCAGTGAGTGTGGCCTTGCCGGCACCAGCCGCGGTCACCATCCCGTTGGGCTGGACCTTGAGTACCGCCGGGTTGGAGCTCTTCCAGGCCCACTTGTCATCCCGCGCATCGCCATCGGAGGACCAGGTCCTGGCGCCGAGGTGGATGGTCTGGCCGGCGACCAGCTTGTCGGGACTGGCGTCGATGGCCAGACGGGAGGCGGGTCCAGCCACGATCCTGATCTCGACGTGCCGGATCACCGGCTTGGCGCCCGGTACGATGGCGACGGCGGTGACCGGGATGGTTCCGGTCGAGCCGGCCGAGACCAGGCCGGTACTGTCGACCTTGGCCTCAAACCGCCCACTGGCCGTGAACTTGAACCGGACGTTCTCGACCGGCTTGCCGCTGGCGTCCCTGGCCACGGCCACCAGCCGCAGAGTGTCACCTGGGACCAGGGTGGCTCCAGCCGGGGTGATGGTCAGCTCGGCCACCGGCGACTCGGTCATCGCCGGAGCCGGGGGGGTGGCAGGCTGCTGGACCTGCACCAGCATCAACAGGGCGGTCAGGAACATGTGAGATCCTGTGAAGGCGGTTCATTACATTGTGGGAGAGCGAGAATGGTAACGCCACCTGTCGTCCTCAGCGAGGGCATCTCCGCAATGCAACGGTTCCGCCTGCCACTCCTGCTTGCGCTGGTCGGCCTGCCCGCGGTCCCGGTCGCGGCCCAGGGGCCCGACTACCTGGTGTACGTCGCGTCGGAGGCGGTGGACCAGGTGGCGCTGGTGCGATGGTCTCCGTCGGCCGGCAAGGCCACGGTCGAGAAGACGATGTCAGTGGGGCTCAACCCGGTCGATCTCGACGGGCCGCATGGGGTGGCCATGTCCCCCGATGGAAAATATCTGTACGTCACCACCGCCCACGGCACGCCCTACGGTTACCTCTTCAAGTACGACGCGAAGACCGGGCGAGAGCTGGGGCGGGTTGAACTGGGGATGTTTCCAGCCACGGTGCAAGTGACGCCGGACGGCTTATTCGTGTACCTGGTCAATTTCAATCTCCATGGCGACATGGTGCCTTCCTCGGTCTCGATCGTCGGGGCCGACGACATGGTCGAAGTGGCTCGGCCGACGACGTGCACCATGCCGCACGGCTCGCGGATCAACCCGCAGGGCACCCTGCAGTACTCTGCCTGCATGATGGATGACATGGTGGTCGAGATCGATACCCGGACCTTTGAGGTGTCGCGGCACTTTTCGCTCGAGAAGGGCAAGGAGCACGGCGAAAGCGGACCGGTGGCTGCGGCCAGTCACGACATGGCAGGCATGACCGGGATGGAGCCGGCCCGGGAGCAGACCAGGGATATGGCTGGGCACGATGTTCACGGGGGGATGCCGGGAATGAAGCCGCCGGTCTGCTCGCCGACGTGGGTCCAGCCCTCGTCTGATGGCAGCCGGATCTGGGTGGCGTGCAACAAGAGCGCCGAGATCGTCGAAATCGATGCGGCCAAATGGACGATGAACCGCCGGTTTGCCGCTGGTGAAGGGGTATACAACATGGCGGTGACTCACGACGGCAAGCTGCTGATCACCACCAACAAGAAGGGCAAGTCGGTGTCGATCTACGATGCCGGCAGCGGCGCCGAGCTGGCCAAGGTGGCGACGCAGCGGCGATTCCCGAGCGGGGTCACGGTGTCGGCCGATGACAAGTACGCCTTTGTGACGGTCGAGGGGTATGGCGCCGAGCCCGGTACGGTCGAGGTGATCGACTTGGCGACCAGGGCACGGGTGGGTTCGGTGGATGTGGGGCAGATGGCGGGCGGGATTGATTTCTGGAAAACCGACGTCAGGTAGGGTGCGGAAAAACAGCAACTGCATTGGCTGCGGATGAACACGGACGAGCACGGATGTGTTCCGAGCGCGGTCAGACTTCCATTTTCCCGTCGAGTTCCAGTTTTGTTGTTTGAAAAGCGGGCGGCTTTTTCATGACAATTGAGCTTCGCCGCTGAATAGGATGTATCGGCGTTCGTCTGCGTTGTTCTGTGGCGATTGTTTCTCTCTAGGACGCAGATGACCGCGGATGAACGCGGAATCGTTCCACTTGCATGCCGGCCCCAGTTTCCTGGCCGAACCCGATTGTTTGCGAAGAGCTATTGGTGGAGTGTCCCTGATAACTGACGCTCAGGACCGGTCCCGAGCTTTCTGTGCTCGTCCGCATTCACTTAGAAACAGCAACAGCGTTGGCCGCGGACCAGCGCGGATCATTCGGAAGTCACCTCGGGTTTCGACCGCCTGGGCGGCTCCGTGTTAATGTTTCCAGCAATTCCGTAGTCCACTGTACCATCGGGATCCACCTGCGCGCGGGGCGAATCCGTGTCTCTCCGCGTTCATCCGCGGCTAGTTCTTTCCTTGGAAAGCCATGAACTCTCTATTCTTGCCCGCCCTCTCCGGCTTATCCATCCTATCCGTTCTGTCCGCCTGCTCCCCGGCGAAGCCCTCCGCCGCGGCTCGCGGGACGCCAACGGTCGGACTGCTCAAGCCGACACCGGCCAGCGAGTACCAGGTCCGGATCCCGCCGCGCTGGGCTGGCCTCTATCGGCTCGACACCCTGTCCACCCAGGAGCGCGGCAACGCACCGCCCGGAGCCATCCAGTACGCCTACCTGCCACAGAACTCCACCCAGCACTCCGAGACCCTCATTGCGATCGTGGTCTACGACTCGGCCGCCTGGGCCCAGGTCCGGGCCGAAGGCGGGCCTCCTCCTGGTGACTCAGTGGCCCAGCGGAATGGCCGGATCTACATCGTGGCGCTGCCCCAGTCCAACCCCTTCGCCTCCGGAACTGCTGATTCGACGGCGTTCCAGGCGCTTGAACTCACCGCTGATGAGGCGGCCCATTTCGTGGTGCTGCCACAATGAGCGACATCGCGACGCTGGTGGCCAAGGACCAGGTGTCCACCTGTATCCACGACCTGTTCATCGGCACCGACCGGCGGGACTGGTCGCTGGTCCGGGGCTGCTTCACCGAGTCGGTGGCCTTTGACATGACCTCGGTGGCCGGTGGAGAGCCGCAGCGGCTGACGCCGGCCCAGATCACCGATGGATGGGAAACCGGACTGCAGCCGCTGGAGCAGGTCCATCACCAGGTTGGCAACCTGCAGATTTCGATCGACGGGACCCGCGCCACCGCCTTCTGTTACGGCATCGCGCTGCACTACCGCACGACCAGGGAGGGCAATAACGTCCGCCGCTTCGTGGGAACCTATGATTTCGGGCTGGAATACCAGACGGGGTTGTGGCGGATCTCTGCGTTGAGGTTCAATCTCAAGTTCATCGACGGCAACCGGGAGCTCGAGAGCACCCAGTAGTACGATGATTCACCTGGACCCGGACATCGCCGCTCGAATCCAGCTGAGGTAGCCCGACACCCGGGTGAAGTGATCGACGGCCCCGTACGTGCCCGGTCCATTGCTGCCATCGAATCCGGCCGAACTGACCCCCGCGATCAACGCTTGGTTCCCGCGGAGGATCAGGGCCGGGCCACCGCTGTCGCCCCGGCCGGGCGCTCCCGAGAGGCTGTCTCCCTTGGGCGGCGCATCGAACCGGAACACCAGATGATCCTCATCGGTCCCGACAATCCGGCTCATCGCCCCACGCGCCAGTCCATCCTGCTTCCACGGCCCGCCCTTGCCGCTGCGAGTATCACCGTGACCGACGATCACGGCCACCTGCCCCTGCTCATCCGTTCCCTCGTACAGCGGCAGTGGATCCACACCGGTGACCGGCTGGGTCAGTTCAAGCAGGCCGATGTCGTGGGGCCCAAGTTCCTGCCACCTGGGGTGGACGATGGCGCGCTTGATGTCGTAGGACTTGCCGCCGATCCGGACCTGGGCCCGATCCACGTCAATGCCCGCCGCGACATGACCCGCGGTCAGCACCCAGCGGTCGGCGATCAGGGTGCCATCACCGGCGCGACCGATCTGGGCCACCGCCGGAAACCGCGCGCCAAGTGCCAGGTACAGCGAATCGGGGCGATCGTGACGGATGACGATCGAGTGTCGAGCGGGCCGAGCCCATGCCAGCGCGGTGACGCACAGGGGCAGATACCAGAATCTTGCTCGCATCGAGTTTATCCAGGGGCGGACGGGGGAACGTTGCGGCGATCAGGAGAGCAGCCGTACGATCAGTGGGACGGGAGGTTACAGCGGAAGCTGCAGC
>JBDTTF010000323.1:0-9783 GCA_039930765.1 Gemmatimonadota bacterium
GATGAGCGCATCCTGGACATGGGATGTGGCCGGGGTGCGGTCCTGCTCATGGCCGCTCAGCACTTGACCACGGGCCGGGCGGTGGGAGTGGACCTGTGGCGAAGCGCCGATCAGTCCGGCAATTCCCCCGAGGCCACCCAGCGCAACGCCGTCGCCGAGGGGGTCGCGGATCGCGTCGAACTGCACACGGGGGACATGACGGCGCTGCCCTTTGAAGACAACAGTTTCGATGTGGTTGTCTCCAGTTTGGCGATCCACAACATTAGTGGACGTGCCGGCCGGGAGAAGGCGATCGACGAAGCGGTGCGGGTGCTGCGTCCTGGCGGCCGGCTGATGATCGCCGACATTCGGGCCACCGGGCAATACCAGGCACGGCTTGCCAAAATCGGGATGAGTGACGTTGCCCGTCGTGGGTTGGGCTGGCGATTCTGGTGGAGCGGTCCCTGGGCCGTAACCGGTATCGTGACCGCCACCAAGCCGGAGCGCCGGATGTGAGACGGCCTGGTTCTTTTCAATTGACTCTCGGCGGGCTCGTCACCAGGACCGCGCCGAACCAGCCGTTTCACCTGACGGGGCGGGCCGTAGCGGCCTCGGAGGGTCGCATGTTTCAGTGGCCCGCTCCGCGGGTGAACGTGGTCGTCAGGCCGACGCCATGCATCGCTTCTTCCGATCACCAGGCCTAGCTCCCGTCGTGTGCTGACGGTTTTCCCGCCGTTTCGCCGCATAGCATGCCAAACCCTTGCGTCGAGGACCTCTGGCGGTGAATACACCCTTCGTCTGGCCTCTGATCTACTTCGCGCCGGCCCTCGTCGGCTGGTTCCGACATCAACGCAACCCCCACGCGAGCATCGCGCCCTGGAAGCTCTTTGCCCTCGTGCTCTTCCTCGGCTGGACCGTGATCGGCTGGTTTGTCGCCTGGCGTTTGGCCTTCCGAGACCACGCGTGGTCAGACACGCTCTTCGCTTCGGGCGACATGGAGCCCGCGGCCCCCGCGCCTTGGACCGCCCCGACCGACGTTGGGGCATGCCAGCAATGCAGCGGGACCGGCAAGCTCACGTGCACGTGGTGCGCTGGGCGCGGCAGCTATTGGGAGGCACCACAGACGGCGGAAGGGACGGGCCAGCAGATCCATTGCTCCCATTGTGTCAACAGCGGCCGCCTGACCTGTGGTTCATGCAACGGCACGGGACAGGCCCGCTAGCGCGGCCGAACAACCACAGGAAGCTGCCAGGCTCGGCCCACGGTTGGCTAGGAGGGCCAGACCAGCAACCGTCTAAGGGCTGGCCTGCCGTCCCGCGCCTGCGCCTGCAGCCTATGTGGGGACGTTAGGCCGCGCTTCTTCGAGGTTATTGGGACGCTGAAAGTCCTAACGGTGTGCTTCTGTCTCGCCTCGCCGGGTGTCGCTCGAGCCCAGAGCGTGCTTCCCCCAGTCCAGGCCAAGCCGAGTCGGGGATTCGTACCTGACTCCGCCACGGCAGTGAGGATTGCGGTCGCGGTGTGGATTCCGTTGTACGGAGACAGACAGGATCGCGGCCCTTTCTCGGCCGTCCTAAGATCTGGAGTCTGGACCGTGGAGGGCACAACTCCAGTAGGATATATCGCAAGCGTACCTCATGCTGAAATCGCTAGCCGCGACGGTCGAGTGACACGTATATCCATGGTTCAGTAGCGTTGATTCCGCCTTTGAGCGCGGCCTAACCAGCCCCTGAAGCTGGCAGCGCCCGTGTTTGAAGGACTGGCTGATTCGGCATGCCGATGGTCGGCGCCGCAGCTTGTGCGCGATCCGTTAGGCCGCGCCTCTCATCACGTCCACACTTATGACCCTACACTTGCCTTCCGAGCTCTCTGTCGCTCTCGTCACCGATGACTCCTCGCTTTCAGATTTGGGGCAGATCATGGTTGCGGCGGATTTCTACTTCGAAGGACGGTACTACGATGGGGCTCTCCTAGGTTTAACGGATTCGATCGGCGCGATCCAAGTGACTGACGGCCAGATACTCGAGCGGTTTCGTGAGTCACAACTGGGTGGAATAATGGATTGCACGATTCCGCTGGACCATTGTGATGGGGGTGCGCTCGTTAGGATACCTGGTGGGGGTGATTGTCGACTCTCGCAGATCCTCGTTCCCGGTTCCGCTCACATCTCTAGTTGGGCGCAAGACGTCTGGGCTCGGGCAAGAAATATTGATCTGGCCCCCACCACCTCTCCGATCGGCGTTGATATTCCCCGGCAGAAGGTTGCCATCAGAGTTGAGATTCGCCGTGGCATTTCTGGCCACGGTTTCTGGCGCCGCGTAACCAGCGCATGAAGCGATAAGGACTCATCGATCAGGAGTTCCCCAGCTGCGGCCGAGGTGGAACATCCAGGCTGGCTGAAACTTGCCGTACGCTGCAGGGGCTCATTGAATGGGAATCATGGCAACCGGTTGAGGCCTGAAACAGGCCCGCAACATGTGCGCGATCCGTCAGGCCGTATCCCTGACCCCTTGTTGTACCGGCCCCCTTGGCACATCACACCTGCACCTGTACCGTTCCAGTCGGTACAACCCGAAGGTCCAGGGTTTGATTCCCTCTTTGAGTTCCTCCCGCCGCGAAGATCGACCCCTGGGTTGCTGTCAGAGTTCCGTGAAATCGACCACCAGAGTCCCAACGGAGTAGCCGATGAAATACGTCGATGGATTCGTGATTCCGATCCCGAAGAAGAACCTCGCCGCTTACCTGAAAATGGCCAGGCTCGGCGCCAAACTGTGGCGGGAGCACGGTGCCCTCGAGTATCGGGAATGCGTCGGGGACGATCTCAAGGTCAAGGGCATGCCCACATCGTTCTCGGCCAAGTTCAAGCTGAAACCGAGCCAGACCCTCGTCTTCTCCTGGATCGTGTACAAGTCGCGGGCCCACCGCGACCGGGTCAACGCCAAAGTGATGAAGGATCCGCGGATGAGCATGTTCGACCCGAACTCGATGCCGTTCGACGGCAAGACAATGCTGATGGGCGGGTTCAAGGTCATCGTCGATCGCTGACCGGCCTGGGGGGCAACACGCTGCAAGCTGTTGCGGCCGATCAGTACTGCCCGCAAGCTCGCGAGCCACCTCGCCTGATCGCGCCGAGTTACGTTCAGGACCGTGGCAGACTTCGAACGGGGATGAGACGCCGAGGTAGTTCCTACAACGGGCCCCTGCACGGCTGGCAGATACCGTCAGAGCTTCTCCCTCTACTCACGCTCGTATCCCCCAGCGCCGCCGAACGGGTGAATGGGTTGCGTCATGCCCAGTAGAAACGGGATCGGGCCAGTCTCATCCACCAAGCTCGATTTGCCGACGCCGAGCGACGGGGCACGTTCCCGACCAATCGGCCACTCAGGACCAAGGCGCAAGCTCTCGCGAAGCAGGCAGCTAAGGATCGCGCCCCGCTTTTCTGTACAGATAAGCGGAGCCACTTCGTAGACTCTCTCGAATGGGGCCGCTGTAGTGTTAGTGCGTACGCTCCTCTCGCGTGAATCGTGGTCCGCTGCGCGGCCCGCCGGAGCCTGGCTGCCTGTCCGCATGCTCGCCTCGAGGTGCGCCGGTATGCCGACCCCTGTCACTTGCGCTCGAGGCACGACAGTAGTATGATGGTCATCATATGAGAGCCGCCACCTCGAGCCGACCCGCCCCCAGCCGCAAGGAGGCCACCCACGATCGCATCGTGGAGACCGCCGCCCGCGCCATCCGGCGCAGCGGCTATGGCGGCGCCAGCGTGGCCGAGATCATGAAGGAGGCCGGGCTCACGCATGGCGGCTTCTACGCCCACTTCGAGTCGCGTGAGGCAATGCTGGCCGAGGCGGCCGATAAGGCTGGTGCCGACGGCTTGGCCCTGCTGGTGCAAGCGGCCGCCGCGGCACCGCCTGGGCAGGCGCTGGAGGCCATCCTCCACGCCTATCTCTCAAAAATGCATGTGGAAGGCGCGGAGTGGGGATGCGCGGTCGCCGCGCTGGGCTCGGAAATGCCTCGTCAGGCATCCAAGGTACGTCAGGCCGCCACCCGCCGAATCAAGGAAATGATCGATCTGGTCGCCCGTCAGTCGCCCGACTGGGGGCAGCCGGGCGCGCACCAGCGGGCGCTCGTCACCGTGGCCACTGCGCTCGGCGCGCTGGTCCTGGCCCGAGCGGTCGACGACCCCAAGCTCTCCGTCGCGGTACGCGAAGCGGCGCTGAACCACCTCACCCCAACAAGCTGATTCCCTATGCATCGGTGCCTGGGTGGCGTTTGCCTAAGCATATGATGCTCATCATATGTGGATAGAGCTGTTTACCTCAACGGAAAGCGAACACAGTATGTCAGGCAATCAGGAGCAGCAGACTCAGCCGGTGGCAATCGTGACGGGCGCCTCAGGAGGGATCGGTGAGGCGACTGCGCGGGCCCTTCGGGCCGCCGGCTATCGAGTGTTCGGCACCTCTCGTCGGGCCCCGGCCACGCGGTCCCCTGATATCGCGTTTCTCGTGTGTGACGTGACCAGTGACGAGGCGGTGCAGGCCGCGGTCGGAGAAGTGCTCTCCAGGACCGGCCGCATCGATCTCCTGGTCAACAATGCCGGAGTGGGACTGGTCGGGGGGGCCGAGGAATCATCACTCGTGCAGGCGAAGTCTCTCTTCGAGGTCAATCTGTTTGGTCTGATTCGCATGACCATGGCGGTGCTTCCCATCATGCGCCAGCAGCGGGCGGGACGAATCGTCAACATCAGTTCGATCATGGGCCTGATCCCGGCGCCGTTCATGGCGCTGTACGCAGCCAGCAAGCACGCCGTGGAGGGTTATTCGGAGTCCCTCGATCATGAGACCAGAGGCTCGGGGGTCAGAGTGGTGCTGGTCGAGCCCGCCTATACCCAGACTTCATTCGAGGGCAATGTCTACCAGGCCGACCAGCAGCTCGACGTCTATCGGTCGGCACGAGCGAACGCGGAGGGTGTCCTGCGGGAGGGGATGAAGACTGCTGACTCGCCGGAACTGGTCGCGGGCGCTGTGGTGAAGGCCTCCACCGCGGTCAATCCGCTCCGCCGCTACACCGCAGGGCGGGCCGCGCGTCAGATCAGCCTCCTTCGACGCTTCGTTCCCGCGTCTGCGTTTGACAAGAGCCTTCGGAAGCAGATGCGCTTGCCCGCGTAGGTCAGATGGACTGAGAGAGCGCATGAGTGTGAGCGAACATTGGGAGTGGGCGTCCCGCACCGCAGGTTGGAATGGCAAGGATTCGCCCCGCGTCGCCGACGAGGCGGCATGCCGAAGGTCCATCGTCGACGGCGCTGTCGCGATCGAGCTTCTAGACCGGGGGGCGGAAGTATGTGCATTCATGTTCGACTGAGCCGAACCTATTCACGATTACTCCTGAGGAGGCCACCTATGTTCACCAGAATCCAGAGTTATGCGTTTGTGGTGCTGAGCCTGGGGCTCGTACCCATCGGAGGCTCGCTGAACGGTCAGAGTGTGACTCCGACCGATACGCCGAGTCAGGCTCATAACATAGAGCTGTCCTATCACTTGCAGGGTATCAAGCGGGACAGCGCGGGACAGTACGAGATGTCAGGTGCAGTGAGCGGGGAGCGGCAGGGCCGGGCGATCGTCGTGTTCGGCTTCGACGAGGGGTCGTCCGGGGAAGCCGGGAAGGCACTGATTCATTCCCATTGGGTATTCACGGCGGTTCCGGCTTCAGAATCCTTCAAAGCACAATTGCGTGGAACCGTCGAGGTGATCTCGGGTCAGACCCACCTGGTCGGCGCGATCACCGAAGGCGCCAACAAGGGACGCCGGGTCGAAACCAGCAGTCGGTTGCTGAACTTCGGACCCGACCGCACTCTAAGCGACATCGACGGCAACATGACTATTGACGGGAAGTAAGGGGTCCACAGTGACCCCACGTGCCCTTTTCAATGGAATGTTGATGTCGTGCTGCTGGGCTTGATCGCCCGTAGCTGATGGCTATGCGTTAGGTGGCACCTTCAAGGTTCCTTCAGTGCCTGATCCGCGGTCTTTCAGTGCCCCTCCTCTGGAGTCTGCATCTGCCACGTCCGTCGCTCACACGCGTCAGCGTGTTTTGTCTGCACGCTCCTCCTTGCCCGCAACTCCCATTCACCTTCGGACGCCGATAGGACCGCCGTGGCGGCCGCCTTCTCAGTGACTCAAGTCGATACGCCGCACGACCACCGCTCGCAGCGCTGGCCGCTCCATGATCTCCGCATGCATCCCCGGGGCTCCACACGGAGGGTGAACGGGAAACGCGTGAACGGTGCCGGCACCCGAACCAACTCGCTCCGAGGAGCGACAATACCCGCCGCACCACGATATGTAAGAGCGGGGCGCTGGAGCATCTGGATTAGGATTGCGTCGCAGCGGGACAGGTGCGGCTGGCGTGATGCTGTCCCGGACCCCAGATTGGCACACTCCCTCTTGCCCTCGTGAGCCTGATGCCAGTCCCACCCCGCCTGATCACCGCCCTCCAGGATCGCTACCGCCTCGATCGGGAGATCGGCGCCGGCGGCATGGCGGTAGTGTACCTGGCGCAGGACCTCGAGAATCAGCGACCGGTCGCCATCAAAGTGCTGCGGCCCGAACTCGCCGCCGCCCTCGGCCCAGAGCGCTTTCTCCGCGAGATCCAGCTCGCCGCCAAGCTCCAGCACCCCCACATCCTCGGTCTCTATGACTCGGGCGACGCCGGTGGCCTGCTCTGGTACGCCATGCCCTACGTCCCCGGCGAATCGCTGCGCGACCGGATCGACCGGGAGCAGCAGCTGCCGGTCGACGATGCCCTCCTGATCATCCAGCAGGTGGCCGAAGCGCTGGGCTACGCCCACGCCCAGGGCGTCATCCACCGCGACATCAAGCCGGAAAACATCCTGCTCACCGGCACCCACGCGGTGGTGGCGGACTTCGGCATCGCCCGCGCGCTGGATGCCGCCGGCGGGCCCAAGTTGACCGAGACCGGCATGGCACTGGGCACGCCGTATTACATGAGCCCGGAGCAGGCCGTCGGCAGCGGCCGGCTGGATGGCCGAGCCGACATCTATGCCCTGGGCTGTGTGCTCTACGAGATGCTGGCCGGCCAGCCCCCCTTTACCGGCCCCACCGCGCAGGCCATCCTGGCCCGACACTCGGTCGACACCGCGCCCCCGCTGCGCACGGTGCGGGCTACCGTGCCCCTCGCCGTCGAGCAGGCCATCGCCAAGGCGCTGGCCAAAGTCCCGGCCGATCGGTTCGCCACGGCGTCCCAGTTCAGCGACGCGCTGACCCGCCCTGGCGCCCCCATCACTCGCGAGTGGGCACCCCGGAAACTGCCTCGGCGCGCGCTCGTGTCACTCGGCGCTGTTGCCCTTCTCATAGTCGGAACGCTCGTCATCGTCCGGGCCAACCGCTCCCCGATCGCGAGCTCGGCGTCGCTCCTCGCGGTGCTTCCCTTCACGCCCAACACGCCCGATACCGCGCTCGCCCGGCTCGGCGGCGACCTGATGATGACGGTCAGCTCGACCCTCGACCAGGTCGGCGAGCTCCGCACCGTCGATCGGGCAAAGGTTCTCCGGGAGGCGGACCGGCCGACGACCTACTCGATCGAGGACGCCACGGTGCTCGGTCGCCGATTCGGCGCCGGCACGGTCGTCATTGGAAGCCTGGTGCATGATGGATCCCTGGTGCGGCTTGACCTCGGACTGTATCGCACCGATACCCACGCTCCCGTCGGCTCCGCGGTGGTCATCCGGGCATCGCCGGACAGCCTGATTGCGCTGTCCGATTCGATCACCATGGCGGTGCTGCGGCAGATCTGGCGCAATGGGACGCCACCCTCTCCGCATCTCGCTGACGTGACCACGCATTCCCTGCCGGCGTTGCGGGAGTTTCTCGAGGGAGAGCGTGACGCGGTGGCTGGCCACTGGAACGAGGCGGCGGATGCGTTAGGCCGCGCGGTCAAGATCGATTCGACGTTCTGGGTTGCCGGCTGGCAATACAACCGAGCGCAAATGTGGGTGCCGAACGGCGAACCGGATTCTCTGTTGACCCGGGGGTACGAATCCCACCTGTCGGTGTTCACGTTGCGCGACCGGCTCATGATCGAGGGAGAGGGAACTTCAGAGACGGAGCGGTTCGAAGATCATTTGGCGCGTTTCCGAGCCGTCAAGGATCGTTTCCCTGACGACTGGACGGTATGGTTCTTTTACGCCGATCACCTGGTCCACGGGGCGCCACTCATTGGGTATACCAAGGCGGACGCCAGGGCGGCTCTCGAGCGCTCGGTGGAGCTCAACCCCAACCTCACGCCGGCCTGGCAGCACCTGCTCACCGTAAGCCTCGGCCAGGACTCCGTCGATACCCGTAGCGCCATCGACGCCCTGACGCGACTCGGTGAGCTGGAGGAAGAATCAGCCAACTTTGGCTTCGACGCTGGACTGCTCTGGGGAACAATTCTCCAGTTGCAATCGAGCGGCGGCAAGGTGAACGAGCCGCTGCTCGATAGCCTCGCGCGGGCCGTTGCCGGCTCGAGTTCAGGACCCGGGATCCTCTTTGGAAGTCGTGCCCTGGCGGTCTGCGGGTTTCCTGCCGCTCAGATCGAGCTGAATCGATTGGTGCTGCGGTATGAACCGGCGCCGCAATTTGTTCCGTCTTACTGGAGCACCGCCAGAATCCTCTGGGCAGCGCGGGGCGCCTGGGACTCGGCCCTGGTCGCCCTGGACGCGTATGCCGCCCGGTATCCGGAACGGGCGTCCGCTCTCGACGCGTATCAGATCGTCGTGGCGGGCGCCTGGCTCGGCGGAGTAGATGCCAGCCTCGCGGCACAGAGGCGGTCAGCGGCGGTGGCGTACCTGGATCAACGGCCCGCGGGAGAAGACACCCCGGACCTCCGCGCGATGCTGGCCTGGTGCGACGGCCTCCTCGCCGTGTTGCGCAGAGACTCCCGCGGGCTCAGCGCCGCCCGGGAAGCCATCCGGCGTACCGGCGTCCCGAGCGCGCTGTACCTGGACCGGTCCCTGGCCGCGCTCAACCTTCCGGAGAAGCAACGAGCCGATTCGATCGAGCTGGATGAGCATGCGGTTGAGGGGGATCTCGGTCGCCACTCCAACTACCCGTACGCGATGTCCGTCAATCACCTTGCTGCGGCGCAGGCCCTTCTTGCCATCGGAGATACCGCGCGTGCGGTTAAACAACTTGCGTGGCACGACGCGGACTCTGGAGGTCTGCTATGGATCGGTCAGCTCTTCGCGGCGCGGGCGTATCTGCTGCGGGCGCAGGTCGAAGAGGCGCAAGGATCTGGCGCGCTTGCGCGCCGGGACTATGAGCAATTCCTCCAGCGCTACGACATGCCGGTCGCTTCCCAGCGCCACCTGGTGGATGAGGCGAAGGCGGCCCTCCGGCGACTGGGTGGGGTGCAGGAGCCGCCCACAGCCAGATGACGGAGATCTTTAAGAACCTCGAGGATGTCTTGGGCGACCGCTACGCGGTCGAGCGCGAGCTGGGCCGCAGCGGGATAGCGACGGTCTATCTCGTGCGGGATCTCAAGCACGATCGGTCGGTCGCGATCAAGGTGTTGCGACCCGAGCTGGCCGCGGGGCTGGGTTCTGACCGGGTCACGCTGATCCAGGAGATCGAGCGAGGCCTCCGCCCCCTCACCCGCGATAATCTGGCGGCGCTCGCCTCGTGAAGCTCGACTTCTCGGGCCGGACCGCGATCGTCACCGGCGCCGCGCACGGATTCGGCCGGGCGATTGCCCTTGCGTTCGCGGAGCGTGGCGCGGCGGTGTGGGCCTGCGACGTGCTCGAGGACGAGCTGG
>JBDTTF010000324.1:0-8959 GCA_039930765.1 Gemmatimonadota bacterium
TTAAGCCGTAAGCTGATGGCGGCTGGTTTGTGCCTAGGGCTTATGGCTGAAGGCTGATGGCCTATGGCTCCGTCGGCGTCGTATCACGGCGGATCTCACGACTGGTCGAATCCGCCGCCCGCATCGCGGCGCCGACGGCCTGGTGGTTCGGCACCCGTGAATTGGCGATGACGCTGTCGGTTTCCCGCTCGGTCCGGCCAGTGGAGGCCTTCTTGTCTTCCTTGGGACTGCCGCAGGCGGCGAGGGCCAGGAGCACCAAGGCTACAGTAATTCGACGCATAACATTCTCCGGAGCAATGATGAACAAAGCTAGTGGCAGATGGGCCTCCTGCGCAGCACTGGTCGGCCTCACCGTGGCGGCCACCAGCCTCAGCGCCCAGGACCGCGACTCCGGCGCTCTGGTCGAGCGGCTGGCCGCCATGACGGCGGTCAGTGGCTACGAGCAGTCGCTGACCGATTCATTGCTCCGCCTGCTGCCCGGCAGCAAGAAGGACCGGACTGGCAACGTCATCCTGGTCAAAGGCGATGGCGAGCCTCGCCGCCTGATCGCCTGCGGCGTCGATGAGCCAGGCTACGTGGTCGGCGGCCTCCGGGACGACGGCTGGCTCACACTCAAGCGGGTGGCCTTTACCAGCGATCCGCTGTTCGATCAGCAGCTCGAAGGCCAGCGCATCACCGTCTTCGGGCGCAACGGGGCGGTGCCGGGAGTGGTGGCGGTCCGCTCGACCCACCTGTCCCGCGGTCGCAGTGGCGCTGACGAGCCATTCAACATCGACGCCGCCTACGTCGATGTCGGCGCCAGCACGGCAGCCGACATCGAGAAGCTCGGCATCAGCGTGCTGGCCCCGGTGGCGCTGACCAAGCGTCCACACCGGTATGGCACCGACCTGGTCGCGGCGCCAAGCATCGGCCGGCGGAGCGCCTGTGCCGCCTTGATCCGGGCGGCGCTCAGTGCCAGGCCGGCAGCCGGCCGTACGGTCATCGCGTTTACGGTGGAGGGGCTGTTCACCGGCCGGGGGCTGAGCAGCCTGGGTACCACCGCGGGTCCGTTCGCGCAGACGGTCTTCGTCGGCGCCGCGGCCGGTGCCGCGCGTGAACAGCTGATCAGCCCCGACACTGCCCTCGCGAGTCCGGGGCTCGGCGCTGTATCGCGCTGGGACCTGCCGGTGCGCTACGCCGGCTCGCCAGTGGAAACCGTTTCTCTCGAGGATGTCAGCAACCTGGCGGCCCGATTGCAGGCGCTGATGGAGAAATCCCAATGACCCGTCGATTTCTTGCGGCCATTGGTGCGGGATTGCTTTCGACGGCGCTCCAGTTGTCAACTGCCGCGGCCCAGGGCACTACGCCCGCGGCCGCCCTGATGGCTCAGCGGATTGCCGACGCCGAACCGATTCTCTCGGCGCTGGTCGAGAGTTATGGAGTGTCAGGGATGGAGGGGCCGGTCCGGGAGACCGTCATCCGCTTCCTCCCGTCGTGGGCCAAGGCAGAGACTGATACGGCCGGCAATCTCTGGGTCAGGGCCGGGAGCGGAGATCCGCAGGTGGTGTTCGTCGCCCATATGGATGAGATCGGTTACCGGGTCACGGCCCTTCGCGACGACGGAAGTCTCGACCTCGAGCGGATGGGCGGCTTCTATACCTCGCTGTATGAGGGTCGGCCGGCGCTGGTCCATACCGGCAACCGTACCGTTCCCGGTGTGTTCGTACCGCGGGAAACCGATCGATCGGCGAGGACCGACGGAAGCCCCAAGGTGCTGCATACCCCGCCACCGCTCCGGGTCGATGTCGGCAGTGGCTCGCGGGCCGCCACCGAAGCGCTGGGGATCCGGGTCGGGAACACGATCTCGATGCCCAAGTCGTATCAGCGGTTTGCCGGCACTCGCGCCACTGGCCGCTCATTCGACGACCGGGTTGGCTGCACCGCATTGCTGCTGGCGCTCCGGGGCATGGACCCCAAGAAGCTCCGCCACGAGGTGGCGTTCATCTTTTCGGTCCGCGAGGAGACCGGCCTCGACGGTGCCCGGGTCGTGGCCAATGCGCTTGGGATCAGGCCAGCCCGGGTTCACGCCATCGACACCTTTGTTTCGGCCGACTCTCCGTTGGAGAATCCCGCCTTTGCCGTGGCGCCGCTGGGCCAGGGCGCCGTGGTTCGCGCGCTCGACAACAGCAGCGTCACTCCGCCGGCGTACGTCGATACCCTCCGGCTCCTGGCCAGGGGCCGCTCGGTGGCGCTCCAGGTCGGCACCACCAACGGTGGCAACGACGGGTCGACCTTTGCGAGTTATGGCGTGCCCGATGTCCCGATGGGGTGGCCGCTCCGCTACAGCCACTCACCGGCCGAGGTGATCGATCTCAAGGATGTGGTGTCGCTGGGAGAGATGGTCCTTGCCGCCGCCGAGAGTTGGTAGGCACTGGAACTGCGAGGAAAAGCGAAAAGCGAAAAGCGAACAGCGAAAGGCGAAAGGCGAGAAGGGTGACGGAGCGGGTTCTCCTGACCGCTCACACCTGTCGCAGGTCGCGGGTCGCACGGGTCGAGAGTGCACATTCACTAACGGCTAACGGCTAACGGCTAACGGCTGACGGCCAATGGCCAACGACTAACGACCAATGACTAGCGACTAACTCCGAAGCGCATCCACCGGTGGCACCGCCAGCGCCACCCGCACCGGAATCAAGCACGCCAGGGCCGTCGCGAGGAACAGCACCAGGCTGCTGCCAGCAAAGGAGGCCAGATCCGTCGGCGCCACGCCGAACAGTGAACTCTGCAGCAATCGCGAGGCCCCGTAGGCCGCGGGCAGGCCGATCAGCAGCCCGATGACTGCCAGCCGCATCCCTTCTCCCATGACCAGCCGGATAATGTCCCCGTTTTCGGCGCCCAGCGCCATCCGGATTCCGATCTCACCGATGCGCTGCCTCACCCCGTAGGCCAGCACGCCGTATATCCCGACCGCCGCGAGCACCAGGGCAATCAGGCCGAGCGCGGTGATCACGATGGTATTGGTCCGTTCCGCCGCCAGCGACTCACGCAGCCGCTGACCCATGGTCTGGATGCCATACAGCGGAAGTCCTGGATCGACCCCGCGAATCGCGGCCTTGATCGACGGAATCAGGGTCATCGCGTCGGCGGGACCGCGGGCCACGATCAGCATCTGGCGCCCGATCCAGTCCCATGGCGCGTCGGGTGCCTGCGCCAGCGGCATGTACATCATGGGGGAGGGCGGGCGCCGCAGCCCCCATTCCTGGACGTCCTTTACCACTCCGATCACTTCGAAGTTGCTGGTCTGGCCTTCCCGGCTGCCGATATCCTTGTTGTCGGTCCGGACCAGCTGACCGATCGGCGGGCCGGTCCACTTCATCTCCCGAACGAATGTCTCGTTGACCAGCACGACGGGCTGAGCACCAGGCTCGTCCGCTGAATTGAAATCGCGGCCCGCGATCAGCCCCATGCCCATGACGCCGAAATAGCCCTCGGTGCTGATCCTGATGTTGCTCAGCACCCCGTCCGTGCCGACCATCGGGTGATCGATCTGGTGAAACCTGGTCCCGAACCCGCCCTGGCCCAGCGGCACCTGGGAGATCATGGCGACCGCGCGCGGACCCGGCGCTGACTGCAGGGAGAGCAGCAGCCGCTGATAGGCCACTTTGATGAGCTGCCCGGTGCGGTAGTCCCGCTCCGGCAGCGCCACCGCCGCGGTGAGGACGCTGTCGGTCACGAATCCGGGGGGGACCCGGCTCAGCATTGCGGCGCTGTGGACCAGCAGTCCGGCGCTGATCAGCAGCACCGTCGAGAGTGCCACCTCGGCGATGATCAGCCCACGCCGGAGTCCGTTGCCGGTGGCGTGGTGGCCGGCGCCGCGCCCGCCTTCACTCAGGATGCCGCGGAGGTCGATGCGGGCCGCGCGCCACGCGGGGACCAGCCCTACTAGCAGCGCCACGACCATGGCAAGGCCGATCGCAAAGGCGACGGCATGCCAGTCCAGGTGCACGCTTCCGAGCCGCGGAATGTCCGATGGCAGGATCTGCATCATGCCGCGCAACATCCAGAAGCTGATCACCAGGCCGATGCCGCCTGCGAGCATGCCGAGCACCAGGTTTTCGGTCAGCAGCTGGCGGACCAGCCGGCCCCGACTGGCGCCCAGCGCCGCACGCACGGCGAGCTCCTGCCGGCGAGCGGTGCCACGGGCCAGCAGCAGGTTACCGATGTTGGCGCAGCCGATCAGCAGTACGGCAAGGCCGGCGCCGAGCAGGAGCAGCAGTCGGTCGCGGAACGGGGCAGTGTAGTAGCGGCCAAGCGGTGTCACTGCGATCTGCCACTGCTGGGCGAAGAGATCGTCCTTGGGGCGCACCAGATCGAAGAGAGCGGACAGCTCCCTCCGAGCGGCATTCACGCTGCCACCTGCCGGGAGTAGACCCAGGACGGTCAGATAGCGGGTGCCGAAATTGGGTCGCTGGGAGGGCGGCAACGAGGCCGGAGTCCAGAAATCGAGCGGGCCACCGAATACATCAACTCCACCGGGCATGACGCCAACCACGGTGCGCACCGTCCCGTCCAGCGTGATGGTGCGGCCGACGATGCCACGATCGGCATTGAAACGCCGTCGCCAGATGGCATCGCTCAGCAGGACCACCGGGGAATCTCCGCCCAGGTAGTCGTCAGGGAGAAATCCTCGCCCCAGGGCGGGATGGATTCCGAGGACGTCGAGCGCGCCCTCACTCAGCCCGGCGCCCCCCAGCTGTTCCGGCTCATTCTGGCCCGAGAGCGTGCCATAGGCGTACTCGGCAAAGGCGAGCCCCGCCAGCGCATGAGCCCGCTCTCGCCAGGCAAACCAGGCGGCGGGGGTATTGCTGCCGCCCTGACCCGACACACTCTCGGTTTCGATCATCACGAGGCGGTCCGGTCGATCGACGGCCAGCGGTTTGAGCACGGTCCCGCGATACAGGCTGAACAGCGCGGTGGTGGCCCCGATCCCGATTGCCATGATGAGCGTGGCTGTCAGGGTGAAGGCCCGGTCGCGCCGCAGCGAGCGGACTGCGTAGGCCAGGTCCTGGCGCAGGTCAACCAGGCTGATGCTGCGCTCTTTCCGGCGCCGCAGCTGCTCGCCAACCTGGAGGCAATCGGATTCGACCAGCGCGCGGTTGCCGAACCGGGTGGCCGCTTCGATCCGGGCTTCCGCCGGCGTCATCCCGCCCTGCACCAGCCCCTCTTCGGTGAGGGCGATGTGATGCTCGAGCTCGGTGCGCACATCTTCAGCCAGCTGGTTCCGGCCGAATGGAAAGCGGAAGAACCGGCGCCGGCTCATGACTCGGAGGCGGTCTTGCCGAGCGCCCGGGCCATGGCCTCGGCGTGCTGCCGCCAGGCGCTGGTTTCCGTCTTGAGCTCGGCGCGGCCAGCTTTGGCGAGGGCGTAGTACTTGGCGCGGCGGTTATTGTCGGAGACGCCCCACTCGGAATCGATGAGGCCGCGGGATTCCAGCCGGTGCAGGGCGGGGTAGAGGGTGCCCTCTTCGAGCAGCACCACATCCCGGGTTGACTGGCGGATCCATTCGGCCACGCCGTACCCGTGGCGGGGTCCGAGGCTCAGCGCCTTGAGGATGAGGAGGTCGAGGGACCCGCGGAGACGTTCGGCATCCTGCGCCATGGCTGCTTCCCTATGTGAGGCTAGGGGAGTATAGATCGAGACCCCTTGTGTGGCAATGGGAGAGGTAGGACGGGTGGGCGGGGAAAAGCTTGACACAATCCGGAATTGTTTCAGCTTCGGGCTCTCGTCTCTCGTCTCTCGTCTCTCGTCTCTCGTCTCTCGTCTCTCGTCTCTTTACATCTCCTCCGGCACCCCTGGAGTGAGCCACCGAAGCCGGCCGCCGAGCTTTGCCGCATCAAAGGCGGCCTGAATCTCCGTTCGGCCTTCGGAAAAGTGGTCCCACCCTTCGAAGTGCACCGGGATGATGGTGGCGTGGGGCATCGCGCGGGCCGCCTCGACACCATCGGCCGCGGTCATCGTAAGCGCCGCCGGGCCGACCACTGCCACCCTGGCGGCTCCCATGAACAGCACCGCCGTTGTGACCTGGAAGCGCCGGGCCACCTCAGCGACGCCATCGTACCAGACGGTATCCCCGCTGAGGTAGAGCGCGGCGCCGGGTGTGTCGGACAGGCTGAGTGCGAAACCGATGACGGGCCCGCGGTCACCGCCCGCCGGCCCATGGCGGGCCGGGGTGGCAGTGATCAGGAGGGTGCGCCCGTCCGCCAGCGGGATCTTCATCGTCTCCCAGGCCTCGAGGCCCTCGGCGCTCCTGCCCAGACGCTCGGCTCCCGCCTTGGTGGTGAGCACCAGCGTTGCATCGCCGAGGAAGCGCCGGCCGGCCTGATCCAGGTTGTCGAAGTGATGGTCGTGACTCAGCAGCACCATGTCGACCGGCCCCACATCAACGGCCGACAGGGCCGGACCCGCATTCTTGTGCAGCACATAGGCGGCGTTCCGGATCTCGGCCCCGGCTGCGTCGAAGGTTGGATCGGTGAGGAGCCGGAGCCCCGCGATCTCGATCAACAGGGTCGGGCCACCGATGTACGTCAAGCGAACCGGTTGATCAGCCATTCAACCGCCACTCCCACTGCCAGATTGCGCCATCGTCCGGATCGACGTTGTCCCCCACCCGGGTGAATCCCAGCTTGTCCAGTATCCGGGTCGAGGCGTTGCCCTGGGCAAGGGTATTCGCGGTCACCACTCGCACATCGGCCGACGCGACCGCGATGGCCCTGAGTGCCTCGGCCATGGCCGTGGCATAACCTTGGCCTTCGGAGCCCGGAAAGGTGTAGTACGCAATCTCGACCGCCCCGGTGCTTCCAGGCGGCCCGGTAAAGCTGCAGGTGCCGACGATGGCCAGCGACTTGGCATCGACGGCCAGGTAGCCTGCCCATGGATGCTGGATGCCCTTGTCCCTGCGGAAGGTCAGGCTCTGTTCGGCCACCCCCCGAATCAGTGCTTCGTTGGAGCCGATGTCGAAGCCGTGGATCGAGGCGTAGTCGCCGGGAGCAGAACTGAGTGCCGCCAGACTCGATTCATCCAGGGAGACCAGGGTGATCGCGGGCACCCTGGATCAGCCTCGGGCCCCGATGGCCTGACGGATCCGGGAAATCTGCCGGAGATGGATCAGATCATGCCCGCCATAGATCCGGAGCATGAATTCGAGACTCTCGTTGCCCCGTTCGGAGTGGACCATGTACCGGGCCAGCTCGGCCGGTGTGGCCCGCTCGAGCAGCCGAAGATTGGCCGCCCGAATGGCGCTAAAGGTCGTCAGACTGGCCTCCAGATCGGCCAGGTCGTACCGCATCCGGTCGGCCCACGCATCCTGGTCGTAACCGGGCAGGGTAGGGGAGTCTTGCGCCAGCACCATCCTGAACCGGAAGCCGCCAACCAGCTCGGCGTCGGCGAGATGCTGCACCACCATGGCAGGCGACCATTTGCCCGGCGCTTCCCGCTGCGCCAGTTGCGCGGGTGAGAGTCCGCTCACCGCATGTCGCAGGGCGGTCGGAGTGCCCCGCATGACCTCGAGCGGATTGCGGCTGCCCAGCGCGTCGAATAGCGTGGCGGTGTAGAGCTTGAACGGATCGGGAGTGGTCATCTGGGATTCGGGTTCACGGTTCACGGTTCACGGTTCACGGTTCTGAGTGCTGAGTGCTGCTGGTTGAGGAAAATGGTTCCAATTTCGGCGATCCGCCGTAGCCCGGATCGGCGGTTTCCTTGACGGCAGGGTGCCTGGATGAAGTTTCCCGCCAAGGATCTCCGCAAACAGGTCGACAAGATCGAGTTCGAGAAGCTCTGCAAGTTCAGCTCGGCCTTTGCCGCCTTTACCAAGACGGTCTGACCCGGCCCCCTAGTGGGGGCCGTCCCCGTGGAGCAGTCGGTTCCTGATGGCTAGGGGCTTGCCAGTCGCCGCGGCGTCATACTCCAGCCGATCATCGTTCCGGTCAATCAGCACTACCTTGACGGACAAGGTCTGGCGCAGGCCGCCACGACGGATCTCGACCGGAAACGATTCTCCCTCGTGGCCCGCCCACTCGCGCCGAAATGCCGTGAAATCAGGATCGTCGGATACCCGGCGACCGCCGAGGGTCACGATGGTATCGCCAAGCAGTCCGCCAGCCTGGGCGTACGGTCCGGAGGGAACCAGCTGAGTCACGATGACTCCGGAACTGTCGGCCCTGGTTCCGATCCCGAGCCTGGGTACCCGGCTTTTCAGGGTCACATGCCGCATCCCGGCCAGTGCCAGCACCGAGTCGATTGGCAGCGGTTCCTGTCCAGCCACGTAGCGGCGTCGAAAATCACGGAACGACCGGCCGCCTGCGGCCCGGCTGACCGCCGTCCAGAAATCCGTCTGGGTAAATCCGAGTCCCTTGAGATATGTGCTGTGGTACAGCGATCGCATGACGGTATCCAGTGACCCGTGATTGTCGCTGGCATCGCGGATCATGATGTCCAGCAGCAGCCCGATCAGTGCGCCCTTGTCATAGTAGAGGAAAAAGGTGCCGTCGATGGGATGGACCCAGACCGACAGCGAATTCTCGTCCACCGAGATCGCCGGCGAGTTGGCCACCGACAGGATCTGATTCAAGGTGTTCTCGGCGAAGCCGGTCGAGTCGATCGCGCCGCCACGCACCTCGGCGAGGTCGGCGTAGTAGTCGGTGAACCCTTCGCTGACCCAGAGCAGCGTCGTGGGCTGGGCCGAGCTGTAGCGGTACGGGACCATCTCGGCTGGCCGGAGCCGCTTCACGTTCCAGGCGTGGAACATCTCGTGGGCCACGATGTTGGGAATGGCCGGCGTGCCGATCAGGCCGGTGGCATAGACTCCGACGTTGGAACTCTGGTGCTCGAGGGCCGTGCCGCCGCCAAATCCTTCAGGGAAGATCAGGTAGACGGTGTAGTTGTCGTACGGGGTGACGCCGAACACCGCCGACTCGACTGGAAT
>JBDTTF010000325.1:0-4163 GCA_039930765.1 Gemmatimonadota bacterium
CACGACGCGGGCGACCCCCGTTCCGGGGCGACCGCCGGTCGCGGGACGACCACCGGGCCGGGGCAACCTATTTCGTCACCTGGTGCCTGCATCGCCAGCAACCCTTCCTGGACATGGCGGAGCGCGGCCTCGTATTCGGGATCATTCGCCATTACCACGGTCAGCGGTTTCATCTCCACGCGGTCGTGGTCATGGACGACCACGTTCATGTTCTGGTGCGGACCGTGTCGGGTTACTCGCTCGACCGGTTGCAGCATTCGTGGAAATCCTTCAGCGCAAATCAGCTGCAGCGGCGCCACGGGCGAACAGGCCGAATCTGGCAGACTGAAGCGTGGGACCGGATTGTTCGGGATGAGTCCGAGCGGCGGAGAACCCAGCGGTATATCGAGGTCAATCCTGCCAGTAGATGGCCCGGAATCGGTACCTACCCCTGGCTCTGGCCGGCCAATTCCGGGGATTCTGATGGGAACGGGCGTGGCAGCCCGTCCCCACCGGCCTTCGATCCCTCCTGAGAGCCGCAGCGTTCCTCCTGCCGAATTCGAGTCACCAGCTTTGTGACGCCGGCCCTTGCCGGGCTTCGCGCACCACCTTAGATACCCTTCCGTAGTCCGTTCGACCTTCACTCTTTGAAGAGGGATCCTATGCAATTCGCCCGTCGTACCGCCGTGATCGCCGTCATCGCCACCCTCGCGCTGAGCCCCCGCGCGTTCGCCCAGCAGAAGGCCACTGGCGTTGCCCAGATCAACCGGGCGGAGATTGGTCCGCAGATTGGTTACGGCAGCAACAGCGTGAAATTTTTCATCGGTGCCCAGTTTGCCTATCCGATCGTCAACCGGCTCGACATCTATCCCAGTTTCCAGTACTACTTTCCCGGCCACGATTTCCATATCTGGAGCCTGGGCGGTAACCTCCGGTACTGGCCCAAGCTCAACATCGCCAACTCCGGGCTCTATTTTGGTGGTGGTGTCGATGTCGCCCACACCAGCGTGAGCGGTTCCGACGCTTCCGCCACCAATATCGGCCTCGGCCTGCTCAGCGGCTGGCAGTTCTACACCAAGTCGAAGGTGTTCCCCTTCGCCCAGGTCCGGGTTGTCCTCGGAGACGCTGACCGGGTCGAGTTCGGCGGCGGGCTCAACTTCCGGCTCTAGGAGCTTCGGTACTCGCTAGTCACAACGATCCCGCCGGACATCTGTCCGGCGGGATCGTTTGGTTTTTGACTCCTGCTGGCATCCCTACCACCGCTGGTAGTTCCCGATAGACCACTCGGCAGCCAGATTCCATTCTCCTCTCCTTCATCCGGAAACACAATGCGCCCTGGCAAGACTGTTCTCCTGGCGGTGCTGGTCCTCGCTTCGACCCTGGCCACCGGGCCGGCCCAGGGTCAGTCACGTCCGCACTTCGGCCCAATGGCCGGAATGTCGTTGGCCAGGTTGCACGGCATGGACGACAGCAGCACCGGTTCGCGGACTGGCTTCGTGGCTGGTGGCTTCGTCGACATTCCACTCGGCGAGCGGCTCGGCTTCGAACCCGAACTGCTGTACGTCCAGAAGGGAGCCAGGACCGATATCAACGGAGGGCTGCAGAGCACGCTCAAGCTCGATTACCTGGAGCTGCCGCTGCTGCTCAAGCTGCTGCTGCCCACCGCCAGCAGCACCCGGGTCGGGCCCAACTTCTTTGCCGGGCCGGCCATCGGCTTCAAGGTCGGGTGTGCCGTGAGCTCTCACCAGCAGAACGGCCCCCCTATGGCGACCAGTCAGAATTGCGCTGACGGAGGGCCCTCGGTCCGGAGCACCGACCTGTCACTGGTGTTCGGGCTGGGCCTCGACTTCAGATCGCTGGCCATCCAGGCTCGTTACGACGTCGGATTCGGGGAACTCGAACCGGATACCAGGGTGAGAACCAATGCGTGGCTGTTTACCCTGGGCTGGCGATTCTAGGAGGGCAGTCCGTGGTTGGAGCACTTCGGGCGGGACGGCCACTATCCGCCGACAATCGACCTCATTCTTCTCTCCCGAGATTCCATGCGCCCAAGATCGTACTGGCTGCGCCATTGCATCACTGGTTTCGCCCTGTTGCCCGCCCAGCTGGCGGCGCAGACACATTACCCGATCGGGTTCATCGGGGGCGTGAGCAGCGCCGATTTCCGCGGCAAGGATGTGGCGGGTGGCAAGAGCAGCACCGGCTTGGTGCTGGGCGGGTTGATCCATCTTGAACTGGCGGGACCGCTGACTCTGGAGCCGCAGCTGCTGTACGTCCAGAAGGGTGGCCGCCTGGTGGGAGGGGGCGTGACTGCAACGTTCAAGATGGGCTATCTGCAGCTTCCGCTTCTGCTCCGCCTCGAGCTGCCACTGCGCCGGGTCTCCCGCCTGGCGCTCGGGCTGATTGCGGGGCCGGCACTGGCCCTGACCACAAGCTGCACGACCAGGCTGGAGGCGGTCTCCTATAATCCCGTCGATACCGGCTGCCTGGGCGCGGGCGCCTCGGTTCGTGAAACCGATTTTTCCGTGATCGGCGGCGCAGGCATCGGTCTCGGAGCGTTGGCGCTGGAGGGACGGTATGACCTCGGCCTCAATCGAATCGGGACGGGCTCGGCAGCCGGCGACGTGAAGAACCGGGCCCTGCTTCTCACACTAGCCTACCGGTTCTGAGCCTGGCAACGTCCTGACCCCTCACTGATTCCCAAACGCAAACGGCCGTCCAATTGAGGACGGCCGCGCTGTTTTTTCGGGGCCAGGTGGCCCGCCCGTTCTGCTAGCTAGTACACCGCCGCCTTGCCGCAACGATCAGCCACCCTGGCCATATCCGCCTTCACCGTATCGCTGGCCGGCTGCTCGAGGTCCTTCGGACCCTGATAGGTTCGGGAATCGAAGTAGGAATGACCCTGGAGCGCCACCTTGGTGTGACCGGTCGCGTCCGGCGTGATCAGCGCCTCGATTTCGTCAAAGGCTCGATAGAAACTCGGGTCCGACCGCTGAATATCAGGGCGCAGCTTCTTGCCCTCGAGACGATGATCATCGACGTCGTAACGCGACACCTTGTATTTCATCGAATCAAACTGAGCCTTGGTGCAGGCCAGGATCTTTTCGGGATCCGACTGGCTCATTAACTCATCGTGGACATAAATCGACTTGGCGCCGCAGGCCGACAGCAGTGCAGCGAACGCCAGCAGGAATGAGGGCCTCAGCGCCATCGGAACTCCGGGTCGGTGAAGGAACGGGTAAACGCTTGAGCCCAAATCTACTGGGACGCCCCCCGACAGTGCAGGGTGGCGGAAACGAAACGGCCTCCCCGGAGGGAGGCCGCTCGGCGGGCCGAAGCCCGCGGGTCAAGCAGAACGACTAGTAGAACAGCATCGCGCCGACAGCGGCGGTGAATGCAGTGTTCTTCTTGTAGGGCCGCGGACCACCCACCAGGACCCCAGCATCGGTGCCCTTGATGTCGGACCACATATAGTTACCCTCGACGACACCCTTGAGGGACTTGGTCAGCTGGTGGTAGACACCCACCACGACCAGGGTGTTCTCCATACGCGGCTTGCCCACGCCGGTGCCGACTTCATCGGAGGTCAGCTTGAGCGCGCTGGTGCCGTAGCTGGCTTCGATGTTGGTGGTGGCGCCATTCCAGCCGGCCTGGAACACATAGCCGTAGGAGGTGCGCAGGTTGCCGGCGCCATCCGCTGCCGCCCCACCGAACTGGAGCGTGGTGCCGATGCCCTTACCGTAGTAGCCGGTGCCGGAGATGTTGAACTGCGCCCCGGCCCACTTGATGCCGCCGCCCACACCCGTGGCAGTCTTCGAGGTCGAACCGCTGTCCGCGCTCTTGCCGTTCTGGACAGTGCCGTTCAGGAAGATGCCGATGCCGCCCTGCTTCCAGGTGAATTCAGCCTCGACCCGGGGGGTCTGGAGCTGGCCGTAGGGGCCGAACGTGCTCGGCGAAAAGAGGCCGATCGACAGCTGCGCCGACTTGCCACCCACGGTGGAGTAGGTGATCTGGGGGACGAAGTTCGGATAGATGTAGCCATAGCCGATACGGCCCAGGGTGGTGCCGGACGGATCGATCCCGCCGCCGCCGACGCCGAACAGGGTCTGGTCGTTCAGGATATTACCCCGGTTGAACAGGCCCAGCTCCTTACCCATCAGGATCTGGCCCCACTTGCCGCCGGC
>JBDTTF010000326.1:0-2214 GCA_039930765.1 Gemmatimonadota bacterium
GTCCGGATCTTCGCCGGATCGTCGGTGCCATGTCCGTAGATCTCCCAGTTGAGGGTCGAGCTCCGGCCGTTAGCCCCACACCAGTTGCGGATGGCCTGGTGTGCCGGAGCGAGCTGGTAGTCGCCCACATGGGTAACGGTGGCGACCGTGCCGCCAGGAAGCTGCGAGCAGAAGACCTTGGGCCCCGGAAGAAAGGCAGCGCTGACCTCGGCGCCCGCCTCGAAGGTGACCGTGCCGTCGAGATACAGCGCCACATTGTGCCCGGGCTTGGGATGCCCAGCCGCCTTCATGTATTGCCAGACTTCGCCGCAGGCGGCCGGTATCACGGACGAGAGCTTCTCGGCTGCAGCCTGCCCGCGGATGACGGCGGTGAGTTGCGGGGCAATTTCGACGACACGCAGATCGTAGGTCATACTGCCCTCCCGGTGTGTTCGCGGAGCCAGGACAGGGTCCGGCCGGCATCGGCATCCGACGGAAAGACCGGGTAGAAGCATTCCTCGATCCGGCCATTCATGACCAGCAGCGTGAGCCGTCTGATCAGGCGCTGGCCACCCCCGTCGAAGGTCGGGAGGCGGAGTGCATCGGTCAGCTTGAACTCTGCATCGCTCAGCACTTCGAACTGCAGATGCAGCCGCTCGGCCATCTCGCTCTGATAGTCTGTGGTCTGGGTACTGATCCCGAAGACCTGGGCGCCCAGCTCCCGCAGCTCGTCGTAGTGGGTCCGATAGGACAGGGCCTGCGGGGTGCAGCCGCGGGCGCCGGGAATTGAATCCCATACCGGCGGAGCATGCTCAGCAGGATGGCCGGTGCGGGGGTAGCAGTAGAGCACCGCCCAGCCGGGGCCGAGCTGATTCAAACGGACAAGGCGGCCGCGGGTCGAGGGGAGAGAAATGGCCGGAAGATCCATCCCGGCCAGATGGGCGGCCGCACCATCATCGACCGGAACGGGTAGATCAGGGGGCAGGGAATAGAGGTCGTCTCGAGGCAAGGTTCAATCCTTTCATACTCATCGAGGCTGCGGATGGTCCTGCTCAGCTGGCTGGCTTGGGCGGTACAACCGCAATGGCCTCGATGGAGAAGAGCAGGCCGCGCGGCAACTGGACGATCGGCGTGGAGCGGGCCGGCGCTGAGGTCGCGAAGTACTCGGCATACAATGCGTTGAGCTGGTCAAAGGCATCGGGCGCCGCCAGCCAGCAGATGGTCTTTACCACGTGCTCCATCCCGCTGCCGGCATCCTCGAGAATGGCGCGAAGATTGGCAAAGGCCTGGCGGACCTGGCCGTCAAACGTCGGACCGGCCAGGGTGCCGGTCGCGGGATCGAGGCCGGCCTGGCCGGCGATAAAGAGCAAGTCTCCGACCCGGACGGCCTGCGAATAGGGGCCGCGGCAGGGGACCCGGGGTGTGTCGACTATTGAATGCGACTGATTCACACTGCCTCCAGGAGGTGACTACTCTGACTCGGGCGACCGGCGAGCCGCTCGCGCCCACACAAGCTACCCGGCTACTGTCACCCGCCTCAATACCGGAGCGGCTGCTCCATGACCATGACATGGGCCCACCAGGTGCCACTCGCCATCATGAACGGCTCCGTCCCGTGTTCCGATGTACCGATGCCGAGCGTCTCGGTCGTGGCAAATGGGACATGAATTGACTGCCAGCGATCGAGGCTGGGGCCGAGCTGGCCCGTCACCGGATCGTACCCGCGCATCGGACCGAGAACGCGATACCCAGCAGTCGCCCCGCTCGGCGCCCGCAGCTTCCCTGAGCGAATTTCCTCGAGCATGCGGGCCTCCACCGCCGAATCAGGCAGACCGCTCTGGTGCAGTCGTCGCGACTCGTAGATGAGGGGAGCGAAACTCTGGTGGTAGCAGCGGACATCGAGCAGGGTGTCGGTCGGAGCGTCGGTGAAGCAGACTATCGGATTGGAGCCGGCCCTCAGCGTATCCGGCCGACCCACTCGGCTCAGCCGAACGACTGTCGCAGCGGTGCGCAGCTCGGGGGGGAGGGGGAGCGTGGCGGCCGCGACACCCGCTACCGAGTCCAGTGCCTGAGCGCAGACTGCAGCGGGTGCGGAGCCCAACGCAGTGGATGCCAGAAGTATGACGGTGCCGCAAAGGCGCATGGTCTCTCTACCCGGTGGCGTTGTTGGTCAGGATTGACGCCTGTCGACTGGTGGCAGCTTGCGTCGTCGCAGCCGCTGGCTCAGTGGGAGCA
>JBDTTF010000327.1:0-12222 GCA_039930765.1 Gemmatimonadota bacterium
GCGTTAGCGCTTCGGCTGGAACTCCGGATCGCCGGTTTGCGGTAGTCTCGGGAGCTCAGCCATTGCGGGCGCGGCCGACCCGATCGTCGGGCTCACGGGAACCGGGTCCAATGCCAGGCTCGACCTCGACACCGGCGATCCGCGCGAGAAGGCGCGTGCGACAAGGGCGCCTGCGCCAAAACCGCCGAATGCAAGCAACTCCATGTGGTGCCAGGCCCATGGCCCTCCGAGCCAGCCGGCGCAAAGTCCCGCGAAGAGGCCTGCGTTGGTGCCGAGGACCAGTTGGCCCAGTGGCACGCGCCGCAGTGCACCGAATGCGACGATCGTTCCCAGGACCGACCCCGCAACGCCCGCCACGAAGCCGTATTCAACCACCATCAGCGCGATCTGGGCCGTGGTCACTGGCTCACTCGGCCTCAACACCCTCGCGGCAATGAGCGCAGCGATTCCGCCAGCGACGGCGCCGCCGAGCGCGCTCACACCGCCGACGATCGCCACGACCTTACCGAGCGGAGAGTGGAATGCCCCCCCAAAGCACTGGTCGGCGACCTGTCAGCTGACAGAGTCATCGTCCATGGTAGCAGCGGAATGGTCAGCCAGGGCAGCTGTGCAGATCGGCGCACCTCGCCAACCGCTCCACCCCGTGGTCAGGTCGCAGGTGGCACGGCCGCGTGCGGCTCCCAGCGGCACAGGCAGTAGGTGAAGGCCTGATGCGCTCCACGAGGTGTAAGGTGATCCTCGCGATACCCTCGAACCAGACGGAAGCCCGCACCGAACTCAGCGTGAAGCGCCTGCGGGGAATATCGCGCCACCTCGAGGCCTGAGCAGCGGGTCGGGCCGTCCTCGGCAAAGGTGGCGATCAGCAGGTGTCCGCCCGGGCGGACCGCACGGCGCACCTGTTCGATGTAGCGGTGACGCTCGCCCTGAGTGGTCAGGAAGTGGAAGACCGCGCGGTCGTGCCACAGGTCAACCTCTGCCGCGGGGAGTCGGGCTGACAGGATATCAGCCTCCAACCAGGTGACCCGTTCCCCCAGCACGCGAACACGCTCGCGAGCCTGCGCCAGGGCGGCCGATGAGAGGTCCAGGACAGTCAGCGCTGTGTATCCAGCCCCGAGCAGACCGTCCACCAGTGTCGAAGCACCCCCGCCCACGTCAAGAATGGCTGAGCCGCGGGCGGGAACGGCCTCCTGGATCACCTCAAGCGACAGCCGGGCCTCTGGCTGGAACCAACTGACGTCGCTTGCCGCGTTGGTGCCGTAGATCTCATCCCAATGTCGTTTTGTGTCCATCGGCCCTCCGTACCCATCGCGTCCGGCCTCACCCATCAGACACTAGCGGCAAGCGGCCAAGGCGATCCTCAGCTTCAGCGGCTTGCCGGACGGCCGGTCGATCCGGTCCGCTCACTGCCCACTGGACTCCCGGCTACCGAGTGATTGTGACCACGCGCGCAGCAGCGCTCGATCATCGGCCGTGAGTCGCGCGTCCGGGTGCAGCGGAAGGTACAGCCGGGGTGGCATCTCGCCCTCCGCGACCTCCTCCCCGCTCTTGTTCAACTTCTTGCGCTGCTGCTCCGCGGTGTAGCGATTCCAGGTCGAGAAGTTGAGTTCCTCTCGACCCTCGTGCACATCGTCCGCGACCAGCCACGACACCGGAGCGACCCGACTATACCAGGGCCAGACGGTCTCATTCGAGTGACAGTCGTAGCATGCACGCCGCAGGACTGCCCGCACTTGCGCGCTCGCTGGCACCTCCGTTTCGGTCGGGGGGTTGATTCGATCCACCGGTACAAGCTGAATCCCGACCAGCGCGACAATCAGCGCGCCCACGGCCCATTGCACCACGCGTCTGATGTCTTTCATCGGCGTCGTTCCTTCCCGGTTGTTGTGTTGTCCGCCCAACGCCCCCGTTCAGCCGTGGGGGCACCATACAAGAGTCATGGCGCGGCCATCCCAAATCAATAGCTCGCTGGCCGGCTGCAGTGTTCGTCAGGCCGCCAGGTGGGCACGACCGACACCGGGAGGACGATGATTTGCGGCACTCAGCACGGCATACTTCACGAGCTCATCGAACCGATCCGCGGCTGTAGCGCCGCGACCGTTCCGTGCTGGCGCAGGAAGCGCCGATGGCCCAATCGCAGCAAGGCGGGGCAATAGCCCAGCAACATCACCACACAGAGAAGAGAGAACAGGCTGCGATAGTCCGATCGAAAGAAGCCTTCACAATTGCCCCCTTGCGCCAACGGCTTCCCTTTGGCCGCTGCCGATTGCTTCATGACCACGAACAATGCCGACGCGCCGCAGGTCCAGACGACCTGAAACGCTCCCACACTCAATACGGCGCCTCCAACCACGCTCCGTGCCACCAAGGTGAAAAAGGGAACCGTGCAGATCGCAATCAACGGCGCCGCATCCTGCAGCCATACCGCAGGGTCGTTCCCGACGCCCCGCCTTTCCAACAGCGGAACGAGCATGAAAGGCAAGAGGCAAAGGGCGGTCATGCGCATCTTGTCGCGCCACTCGACTTGCCGCTCGGCTCTGCGGCGCATCACCTCGCCAATCGAGGGATTGACAGCTTCGATCGAAACGATCAGGGCGACGATTACGGTCGAGCCAAACCAGAAGCCCACGAATACCAATGGCACCCGCCCGCCGATCGTGGGCAGCTGGTGAGCCCAAAGGATCAGGCCAAAGGCAATGAGCGCCGCAGTGACAATCCGTTTCATCCGAGTCTCGGTTCCGGCGCCTGCCGGCTCGGCGGTCTGCGGGTTGGCGGGAGGAGAACGAACATCCTTTGGGTGGGCGGATGAATAGCCGAAGTGCAACCGATACAGGAATGAGTACGGTGACCGGCGCGTCGGGTGCCCTTCGAATCGCTTCCTGGAGACTGAAGACCCCATGCGCTCCACGATCACCGCGGACGAAAGGTACACCCTCAGCCTGTTGCGCCGGCTGGGGCTCTCGTCCGCCGACATTGCCCGCGCCCTGTTTCGACTTGCCGCCATGCCTGCTGGCGGATCGTCGCTGAGAGCGGCATCGGATCACTGCGGTGCTGGCCACGGCGACTGGGCCATTTCCATTGGCCCGAAGCTCCGGGCCGCAGTTTCATCACGACCGACCCGTCCATGAGCCTCGCGGCATTCAACCAGCGCGGATCCGACGAGCCCACCGGTGGGCCTACGCTCAGCCTCCAGTGTCGGTGGCTTGGGCACGTCCAGGGGAGCCGAGCCAGGTTCCTCAGCGATCGGGCGTATGGCCCGCTCGGCGGGCCACGTCACGGACGGGTGCGGGGTTGGTGGTTCCGGGGTAGTTTGGGCTGGGGGAACAAACCATGATTGCCTTCGATGCCGCGCATGCGGCGGTGCATTTCCCGGCGGATCGTCGCCTCCGCATCTGGATTCGTCCGTCAATCCTGATCGGCATCGGTGCGCTCATTGGGGTGGCCCTGGTGGCCTCGTGGCTGCAGGTCGCCATGTTCGGGCAACCGGCCATCCAGACGCCTGTCGCCGTCGGTAGCGCCGCGCTGCAGGGCTTCCCGGTGTGGGTTCGCACCTGCCACTTCTTCACTTTCCTGTTCGTCATGCTGCTGGTTCGGAGCGGGCTCTCCATTCTCGCCGATCACCCCCGCCTGTATTTCAACGACGACTGCACCCCGGGAAGCGAGTGGATCCGCTTCACCCCCCTGAAGGTGCCGCGTGACCGATTGTGGACGGCCAACGATGATGAGCGCTACCTCTCGCCGCTCATCGGAACGCCCGGGTACCGACACTCGATCGGCGTGGCGCGCGCCTGGCATTTCATTGTGGTCCATGGGTTCATCATCACCGGGCTCCTGTATGGCGTCCTGCTGTTCGACACCGAACGGTGGCGGCGACTGGTGCCCGCGTCGTGGCAGGTATTCACCCAGGCCTGGAGCATCTGGGTCCACTACGCATCGTTTCGGCTGCCTCCGGAACCCAACGGCTTCTTCGGCTACAATGCCCTGCAGCAACTGGCCTACTGTGTGGTGTGCTTCGGCCTGGGACCGCTGGCGATTCTCACCGGGATCGCCATGTCGCCGGCGGTAGTGAACCGGTTCCCCTGGTATGCACGGATCTTCGGCGGTCGGCAGGGAGCGCGGTCGATCCACTTCCTCACGATGCTCAGCTTCGCGGGGTTCATCGTCGCGCACGTGACGATGGTCGCCATGACCGGCTTGGTGCGGAACATGAACCACATCGTGCTTGGCACCGACGATCAGCGCTACCTCGGCATGATACTGGGCCTGGCGGGGCTCGCGGTGGTGGTGCTGTCGTGGGTGGCCGCACACTACATCTCCTGGTATCACCCTCGCACGCTGCAGCACGCGCAGAAGCTGGTGACCTACCCGATGCAGCGGATTACACTCAACCGGCTCGAGCCACGCGAGCACTACTCCCAGCGCGACATCTCCCCATTCTTCTGGCCCAACGGCACCCTGCCGGTGCGGGACGATTGGAAGCGGTTGCTCGAGGGCGGCTTCCGCGATTTCAAGCTCCGGGTGGACGGGCTGGTGGACAACCCGGTGGAACTCTCGCTCCAGGACATCGATCAACTGGGCGCCGCCGGGCACATCTCGCTGCACCACTGCATCCAGGGCTGGACCGGCGTCGCCCAGTGGGATGGCATTCTCATGAAAACGCTGGTCGAGCTGGTGCGTCCCAGGCCGGAGGCCAGGGTCGTGGCGTTCTACTCGTTCAGCGAGGCACAGTATGGCGGGCCCTACTACGACACCCAAAGCCTGGACAACGTGCTGAAGCCGCGCTGTCTGCTCGCGTCACGGATGAACGAGCAGCCGCTCCCGGCGGTGTACGGCGCGCCGTTGCGGCTGCGGGTGGAGAACCAGCTGGGCTACAAGATGGTGAAGTGGATCGAGCGGATCGAGTTCGTCGAATCGGTGACGCAGCTTGGCAAGGGCGAAGGTGGCACCAAGGAGGACGACGACTACTTCGACCTGCTGCCCAACATCTGAGCCGCCGTGGCGCCCTGGCATCCGGGCGGCAACGCGCCGGGCGCGATGCCGGACGGGATGGAGGGAGGGTGCAGAGTCAGGAAGCCGGTGCGCTTGCCTCCTCAGGTGGCAACACGGCTGGGACAGGACTCTCCCAGCCGCGCGTTCTTCGTCAGATTGCGAACAGGGTCAGGCTTGTGCCTGCCAGCGCCGCTGAATTGGCTTCCAGGCCAGGGCCTGATAGATGGCGGCCAACCCGACCAGGCCGTACACGATCACGCCCAGCATGTTCTTGGCCCCGAACGCCCCGGCGCCGGTCAACGCCGCCACCAGGTCAAAATTGCCCACGGCGATGAGCCCCCAGTTCAGGCCGCCGACGACCAGCAGGATCGCGGCGAGTACGTCGAGCTGCTTCATGTGCACGATTCTCCTCGAAAGTGGTTTAGAAACGAACCCGCAGGCCGGCGGTCACGGGCCAGACCCAGGCATTGGTGGTGGTCAGCTCACTCTTCTTGCTGAACGCGATGTCACCCTGCGGCGACAGGACCAGCGCGAAAGAGGGGCTGAAATTGTAGGCCAGCTTGGCCCCCGCGTTGATGGCCACGTAGGTGTACTTCTTCGGTGCCCCATCGACATCGAAGGTCACGGCGCCGGCGCCGAGGTTCACCAGAAAATCCCAGCCTTTCTCACGCGGGCCGACCAGCCAGTAGCCGACTTTCCCCATGTAGTGCAGGGTCTTGATGTCGGTGTTGCCCGTAGCCTTGTCCTTGTGCATCCCGTAGTCAAACTCGCCCATCAGGACCAGGCGCTGCCCAAGCTGGTAGCCGAGGGTCCCGCCTAAGGCGGCGCCGGTCTTGGCGACGTCGGCAATGTCGAAGGTGGGCACCATGGCCCCGGCTCGGCCTTCAACAAAGTAGGTCCGGGTGGGAGACTGGGCGGCGAGCGGCGAAACGATCGCCAGGGCGCCGAGAACGATCAGAAATGGTTTCATGTCAGTGGGTCCGGTTTGGAGTTGGATCCGCCCCAAACGGGGCAGGAGTACGAGGTGTCCGCTTGCGAATGCCGACAAGGCCGACCACAGCCAGGGCTGTCGCCGGGGTCTTGAAGGAGGAGTTGGCTATCGTCGCCGCCACACGGTCGGTACTGGGCTCACGAACCGGCAGAATCGTGCTCATTGCTCAGCACCTCCAGAATGTCAATCGAAACTCGAGATCATCGGCCCGTTGCTCAGGGCTGGGCCGCTCGGCCCGGTCACATCGTCGGCATGAGCACGGCGTCGATCACATGGATGACGCCATTGCTGGCCGGCACGTCGGCCGCGATGACATTGGCGGACTTGTCGCCGACATGCACCATCGAGCCGGCCAGGTGAATCCGAAGATTGCCGCCCTGTACCGTCTTGAGGGTGACGTAGCCATCCCGATCGGCGCGGGCCTTGAGATCCGCGGCGGTGATGAGACCGGACACCACGTGATACGTCAGGATGGACGTCAGCTTGGCCCGGTCATTGAGGAGGGCCGCGACGGTACCCGATGGGAGCTTTCCGAACGCCGAGTCGGTCGGGGCGAAGACGGTGAACGGGCCCTTGCCCGACAGAGTCGTGACCAGGTCGGCGGCCTGGAGTGCCGCGGCCAGGGTCTTGAACTGGCCCGCTGCCGCGGCGGTTTCAACGATGGTGCCGGGGTGCGCCGGCTGCTCGGCCATCTGGGCCCGAAGCGGCGCCACCGCCATCAGCGCCAGCACGGCGGCCACACCCGCCGCCCGGAAGCCGTGCGACCAGCGATGCTGAATCGCTTTCCACTGCAATGCCTGCCACACCGCGGCCAGGCCGACCAATCCGTATACCACGCGGCTCATCGCGCTGGCTGTGCCGAACAGGCTGGCCACCAGGTCCGGCCCGCCGAAACCAATCAGACCCCAGTTGAGGCCACCGACCACGAGAAGTACGGCGGCAAGAATGTCCAGTTTTTTCATGAGTGCTCCAAATGGTGATGTGATCTGCGTCTAACTGACGTCTAACAAAATACACTGTATTATGATGTAATGTCAAGCGTATGTCTAACGAATTGCCTTGACACTAGTTAGACGTCTGGCTATGCTTGCGTATGGCAAGCCATCCAAAGCCAGTTTCCGAAATCCCTCGACATCCGGTGCGGGCGGTGGTCAGCCGAACCGGACTTTCCGCTCATGTGCTCCGGGCTTGGGAGCGCCGGTATGGGGTGGTCACTCCCACCCGTACCGCGGCAGGCCAGCGGCTGTATTCCGATGCCGACGTCGCCCGACTCGCGCTCCTCAAGAGCCTGGCAGTCGGTGGAGCTCAGATCGGGCAATTGGCCCGCCTTTCTATAGAAGAGCTGCGTCGGATGGCCGAAGCCGGTTCTGCGTCGGTGGTCGCGGCGGAGGAGCCCCGTGACGCGGAGGAGTGCCGGCGGGATGCCCTGAGGGGCATCGAAGCGATGGACGCCATCGGGCTCCGCCGTGACCTCGAGCGCGCCGCGCTGTCGCTCGGTGTGCCGCGGCTGCTGGAGGAGGTCGTGGGTCCTGTGCTTATCGAGATGGGCGAACGGTGGCACGCCGGTCGAATGACGATTGCCCAGGAACACCTGGCATCGGGGGTGGTGCGCCAGGTTCTGGGTTGGGTACGGGAGTTGGCGGAGACGAGAGAAGCCGCACCGGGCCTGATCGTCGGGACGCCGCCGGGCCAGATCCACGAGGGGGGAGCGCTGATGGCCGCGGCGACCGCCGCCAACCTGGGGTGGCGGGTCAGCTATCTCGGCGCCGACCTGCCGGTGGAGGAGATCGCCGAGACCGCCCGCCGAACCGGCGCGCGAGCCGTGGCGCTGAGCATCGTTCACCCTGCTGATGACCCTGCGGTCCGCGGTCACCTCCGGGCGCTCGGACGGGCACTCCCCCATGGCGTGGTCTTATTGGTGGGCGGTGCAGCGGCAACCGGTTACACCGATGCGGTCGTGGCCGCCAAAGGCAGACTGCTCACCGGTCTTGTGGACCTGGGCGACGCACTGCGCGAGCTCACCAGTGCCGCCTCGGCTTCGGCGTGAACCCCTCCCGCCGAGTGCTGCTCACCGGCGCCACCGGCTACATCGGTGGCCGGCTCCTGGCAGCACTCGAGGCGCACGGGCGACTGGTCCGCTGCATGGCACGCCGCCCCGAGTACCTCCTGGCCCGGGTGGCGCCGAGCACCGAGGTCGTCGCCGGCGACGTGTTCGATCCAGCATCGCTTGCCGTGGCAATGACCGGGGTGGACACCGCCTACTATCTGGTGCACTCGATGGATTCGACCAGTTCGTTCCAGGATGCCGACCGAACTGGGGCGCGCAATTTCGCGCAGGCGGCACGGGCCGCCGGAGTTCGGCGGGTCATCTACCTGGGTGGTCTCGGCGGGGGCGACGAGTTGTCGAGCCATCTCGACAGTCGGCAGGAGGTGGGCCGCATCCTGCGGGAGGAGGGTGTGGCCACCATTGAGCTGCGGGCCGCCATCGTCATCGGTTCCGGGAGCATCTCATTCGAGATGATCCGCGCCCTGGTGGAGATCCTGCCCATCATGATCACGCCACGGTGGGTGGCCACGCTGACCCAGCCGATCGGGATCGAGGACGTGATCGCCTACCTGGTCGCGTCGCTCGATCTCCCTTCTGAAGGCAGCGAAGTGTTCGAGATCGGTGGGCCCGATCGGGTCTCCTACGGCGATTTGATGCGCGAATACGCCCGGCAGCGGGGACTGCGCCGGCGGTTCATCTCGGTACCGGTGCTCACCCCCAGACTCTCCAGCCTCTGGCTCGGCCTGGTGACGCCGGTGTTTGCCCGGGTGGGCCGGGCGCTGGTGGACAGCCTGCGCAACGAGACCGTGGTGCGCGATGACCGCGCGCTGGCCGAGTTCAGCGTAAAGCCCCGGGGAATGGCCGACGCGATGGCCCGCGCGCTGGTCAACGAGGACCGCTCGTTTGCTGCGACGAGGTGGTCGGACGCGCTCACCGTGGTGGGCCGCCGCCAGGGGTGGGGTGGCACCCGATTCGGGACCCGGCTGGTGGATTCCCGGTCGATCACCGTGGCGTGCTCACCGGCGAACGCGTTCACTCCGATCCGTCGCCTCGGTGGCACCACCGGCTGGTATCACGCAACCTACCTCTGGAAGCTGCGCGGATTTCTCGACCTGCTGGTCGGAGGGCCGGGGATGCGGCGCGGCCGCCGCGATCCCGAGCAACTGGCGCCGGGAGACACTCTCGACTTCTGGCGGGTGGAAGCCATCGAGCCCGACCGCCTGCTCCGGCTATCAGCCGAAATGCGGCTGCCGGGTCGGGCCTGGCTCCAGTTCGAGGTGGATCCGAGCGGGACCGGCAGCACCATCCGCCAGACGGCGATCTTTGACCCCGCCGGCCTGTTCGGCCAGATCTACTGGTATGCGCTCTGGCCCCTGCACCAGGCGGTCTTCGGCGGGACACTACGGGCGCTGGCCCGGGCAGCGCTGGCGTGACCATGTTCCCCAAGCGCGCCGCTCGGTCGGCCATGCTGGCCCCACTTGGCCTTGGCTTCACCGGGCCGATCGCCGCGCTGATGCTGACATTCCTCGCCCCTGCGGGGTGCGCGCAATCCGCGGCGCCGCCATCGCCACCGCCTTCACCCATCGTTGCCGATTCGGCGGGCCCCACCGAAACCGGGGGGATGGGAGTGAGGGCAGCCGCGGCCAAGGAGGGAAAAGTGAAACCAGTACAGAGCGTCGCGACCGTCGATCTGGTTCGGTATGCCGGGAGGTGGTACGAGGTGGCCCGGTTCCCCAACCGGTTCCAGAAGGACTGCGCGCGGGAGACCACGGCTGACTACATGGTGCGGCCCGACGGTGATCTTGACGTGATCAATAGTTGCCTGCGGGCCGACGGCGGGCGCAAGCAGGCCAGGGGTCGGGCCAGGCTGGCCCGGCGCGATGGCCCGGCGTCCCAGCTCAAGGTGCGTTTCGCACCGGGTTTCCTGTCGTGGCTGTCGCTGGTCTGGGGTGACTACTGGATTCTCGACCTCACCAACGACTACGGTGCGGCGCTGGTAGGGTCGCCGGATCGCCAGTATCTCTGGCTGCTGGCGCGGACGCCAGCGCTGGATCCGGAGGCCTACGCGCGACTCACCGCGACCGCGGCGGCGCAAGGGTTCGATGTAGGCCGGCTGGTGCGGTCCCCTTAAGCCAGGGCGGTGCGGCCCCGCACCGGTCTGTCAGTCCTCCTGCCTCCGAGTCCCAGACTCGATGCCAAGCAAACCTGCCGCAGCCGGTCAGCCCGGTACGCTCGAAGGAAGTGGAGGTCTATCCAGCGCCCGGCAGGACAGGCCTCCGTGCCTGTCCGATTCGAAGCTGCAGGTGTGTCATCTCGAGCCAGGCATGGGATCTTGGAGCGAATGAGCCTTGATGCCGCCTGACGGAATGCGCCTCGGCTGCGGCCCCGATTCGCTCCCCCACCGTTTGCCAGAATCCCTGATCGATGAGTCCCAATAGCTTGATGCGCTGGTGAGCCCGCGGCGTCAGAATGCTTGCGAAATAGCGAGTCCAAAGCCAGCGCGCCGGCCGCGAGTGAACTACACAATGCGAGCGGACGCGAGCGATCAACGCTCACTCATCGGCTGCAACGACCGTGAGGCCGCAGGGCACCACAATGCGGACCGACGGTCGCGTCCTCGGTACCCGAGACTGCGACGACAGTCATGAGGATATCGCTCACAGGCTGTCGACGGAGGCAGCCCCGGGGGCCGGAACCACGCTCACGTGCCCCCCCACGACCCGCCATGGCTCACCGCCCTCGCGAGCCCAAACCCTGGTGTAACGGTACGTGCCCTGAACAACGGCTCCATTGACCTCCACCACGAGGCGTGCGCGCAACGCGGTGATGGCCACATCCAGCCCGACACGGCGGATGTGGAGTTCCTGAGGTTCGTGGGCACGAAACCGGACGACGCCGGAGCCATGGGCATCACGATCCTGGGCCTTGGTGCCGAGTTGGCCATCAGGCCCGGTGAAGAGGAGCCTGTCGGCGATCAGGCGGTCCAAAGCGCTCACATCAGCCGAGAGTTGCGCGGAGCGGAGCGCTTCCTCGAGCGCAACGATCTCGGGATCCGGCGCGCCGCGCACGGCGCTTTCCATGGATGTGGTATCAGCCATAGTCATGAATGGGCAGGGGGAGTCGTCCTGGGGTGAGTATCGGCAGCGGCCTAACGTCACCGCGAAGCGGCCAGGGAGTTCAATAGATGGAAGCGAAGCGGGCCCCCACCGATCGCTTGTCGACGTCAGCGATTGTTAGCCAGCACCTGGTGATGCCGTACCGCCTGGCGGGCCCGGGGAATGGAACCCTGCCAGATACCGGCGCGACTGAGGGAGTTCATCATGCGCGATCGCCACTATCCGACATGATGGGCCATCGCAGACGAGGGTAGAGGCCGCGCGGAAGTCGTACAGAGCGTTTCCTCTGCGATCAAACAACGCCAACTCCACGCTAACGACGGCCAGCCGCGACGAGAGGTCGATCGTCCGAAGCGACCGCAGATCCGCCCGGCCAACGTCGAGCCTTCGGTACAGCGCCAATAGCTCCCCGATGACGGCAGGCCACCTGGCGCCCGTAACCAGCTCGAGGTGAAGCCCTGAGCCCGTATCCTCGCTTACCCCGGACCGTGGCTCCCAACGGTGCTGGGGCAAAGTCCTGCCGCTCACCCCGTGGACATTACGGTCCTCAGACGCTGGCGACGATCGTCGCCGCCCTCCTCAGGCGCCGGGCGGGCTGTACTTGACCGCCTGCTTGACCGCGGCATCCATCTCCTCCGGGCTGATCAGCAGCGTGGTTTGGAACTCCACCGCCCCACTGGCATTGATCGCCAGGCTCATGCCCAGGGCCGAAGTACTATCGGGGAACTCCGCGATGCCGCAGACATCGGCCTTGCCCAGGGCAAAAAAGAAGGAGTGCAGCTTGCCGCCCGCCTTTTCGACCATCTGCTGCACCGCGGCTCGGCGCTTGGTACCTCCATCCTTCAACAATCCCTTGGCGCCTTCGGCGGTGTACGAGGCCTGCCACAAATAGGTCGGCATGACCAACTCCTGCAGTGAGAGTGAATTTCCTGGAGCCTGAACCCGCGGCAGTATGGCCGTATGGTGGATGGCCGCAGCCCCCAAGGTGCAGCGTGAAGGCCGGGGTAGCAAGACGGGAGGTGGGGTAAGAGGTGAGAGGTGAGAGGTGAGAGGTGAGAGGTGAGAGGTGAGAGGTGAGAGGT
>JBDTTF010000328.1:0-2841 GCA_039930765.1 Gemmatimonadota bacterium
GCGAAAAGCGAAAAGCGAAAAGCGAACAGTCGTAAGTCGTTGAGTCAGAGGAGTGTGCCCCGCCGCCCGAATGGGTTGGCGGGGTTTTGGTTATCCGGGAAACAGCCCGGGTGTGTCGATTCCTGTGTCGATCGCCGGCTATGTGCTTCCGCTTGCCCGACGATTCCTGGAGGCCAACGCATCCCGCATCGTTTGATCGTCTGGCTGCTGGTAGAATAGAAAATTTGACCTTTTCGCCTGTGGGATAGCTGCTCAGTGCTATCGGGTCGACGGAAACCTTCCGAGTTCAATTGCTCCTTTGGGATCCCGAATGGCGAATCTGACGACGTTGTGAGTCTTGTTGTGAGTTTCTCACTACAAAGGGCCCCGAAGGGCCCCTTGAACCACGACACCAATGCCCAGAACAGCGCGTGGATTCAACAACTTGCGGAAATAGCCTAAGTGCTTGTCTAGCATGGGGTTCAGGGGGTCGTACCACTGATATTCCCGCCTTCTCCTAATCTCGGCGCCGTCACACTATCCACATCCGCATCGGTCTTGAGGATCCTCGGCGTCAGGAAGATGAACAGCTCCGTCCTGTGCTTTTCCTTCTTGGTGGAGCCAAACAGTCCGCCGATCAGTGGGATGCTCGAGAGGATGGGGATGCCTGAGGATCCCCTCACAATCTGCAGGTCACGCAGGCCGCCTATCACGATGGTCTGCTGGTCCTTGACCAGAACCTGGGTCGATGCTTCCCGAGTCGAGATGATCGGCGCGTTGAACAGGGCATCACCGGTGGCGTTGTTGACCTCCTGCTGAATTACCAGCGAGACGTAGCCATCCTGATTGATGGTCGGCTTCACGGTCAGCTTGGTGCCGACATCCCGGTACTGTACGACCTGCTCGAGGTTGTTGTTGTCGGTCGGCAGGGATCGGCTGACCTGGACGAAGGGCTGCTGGGTACCGACAAGGAAGCTGGCCTCGGTGTTGTTTGACGCGATCAGGACCGGACGCGAGATGATCTCCACATCCCCCTTGGTCTGCTCGGCGGCGAGGGTTGCGCTGATCTTGGCGTGACCCAAATCCATCAGGTGGATTACGAAGTCCGCCAGGCCGGCCCCGGTGCTGGACACGTCGACGGTGCCCCCGTCCAAGGGACGAGGCGGCAGAGTGGCCGAGGTCCCGAAGCTCTGGGTCAAGTCATGACGGGCCTCCACGATCATGACCTCGATCAGGACCTGGAGCGGGCGGATGTCGAGCTGGTCGATGGCCTGGGTGAGGACGTCGTAGTCCTCGTGACTGGCCCGAATCAGGAGGCTGTTGGTCAACTCATCCGGCACGATGGTGACCTGGCCGGCGAACGAAGCACCCACCGCAGGATTCGCTGCTTGGGGCTGATTGCCACCGGGTGGCGTCGGCGGGACCTGCTGCCGGCGCAACTCCTGAGAGAGGGTCGAACCCCCGTTCAGACCGCTCGAGCCCGCAAAGGCTCCGCTGCCGCCGAAGAGCAGGTTGACTGTGGCCGCCACATCGGCGGCACGAGCGTGCTTGAGGCGGATCACGTAGAGCTGTGGCGGAGTAACCGGGGTGGCGGGGCCGCCGGGGGTGCCCGGTGCGGGCGAAGGCGGTGCTTCCGCCGGCTTGGGCGCCACTCGATAGAAGGAAGTCTCCTCGCTGACCTTCAATCCTTGGCCTTCTGCCAGCCCAGCCAGGAGTGGCAGCACTTCCGAACGGGGCACCGCATTGGGTGTCTCCAGCGTCACCTTCACCGCCGGGATCCCGTTGGTCAGCACCGGTTTGCTGAGATATCCCGCCAGCGCCTGGATCACGGCTCGAAGATCGGCATCGACGAAATGGACCGAGACGCTGTCGCTGGTCGGTGCGGACTGCGCCAGAAGGTTCGGCGAGGCGGGCGCCAGGCCAAGCAAAAGCGCCACCAGGGTGCCGAGGGTTCGCCTCACTTGCCCACCTCTCGAATAGTCAACGTCCAGGTCGTATCAAAGCCACTGAGCAGCACCTTGTCCCTCGTCATCAACCGCAGCCGAATGCCACCCGCCGTATCTCCCGGATGCATCAGGCGCGATCCATCTTGCCCGGGCACTCCCTCGATCAATGCGGCCGGCCTGCGGCCCCACACGATTCCGCTGAGAACGAGGAGTGGCTTGGGTGCCACGGGGGCCGCTGGCACCTGGCGGGCCAACTCGACGGCCAAGCCGTCGTACGGGTGGGTCGAAGGCGCCCGATTCCGCCGAAAGGCATCGTGGGCTACGGCCGCGACGGATCGTTTTTCGCGGACCTCGATCGAAACGGTGTCATTGGGGCTGGCCAGAGCGGCAACCCGGAACCCGGAACCCGGAACGTGCCGTTCGGGCCTGAACGCCATGACCGCAACTGGCACCACCCCCACGCCAAGCACGATCAGGGCAATCCGAACCATGGCGACCAGCCGGGCATTGCTCACTTCGACCCCGTTGTCACGAGATACCAGCCAGTCACCGTCAGCTCGGTGGTGAGCGCTTCAGGCGCTGATTGGACCGCGCCCGGGTCCGCGGCCGTGATTCGTATGGCTGTCGGTGTGATGACGACGCGATCCCGAGACAGGGTATCGACCAGGGCCAGGATTTCGTGCAGATCGCCGGTGAGGCTAGCCTCGAGCGACACCCGATGCAGCGTGCCATCGGCACGAACCACCGAATCCGGCATCGGAGTGACCCGGGTGACACTCAAGTGCTGGTGTTCCGCCGTCACCTGCAGATGCGCGGCCAGGTCGGCCTCGGCCTCCGTTCGCGTCTGGCCCTTCAAGACCGCGGGTGCCAGCCCAGCCACTCGACGGGTGAGCGCCTTCATCGAGTCCTCCATGCC
>JBDTTF010000329.1:0-3013 GCA_039930765.1 Gemmatimonadota bacterium
GTGATCAGGTCGTCGTTGGTGTAGGCCATGACCTTGAATCCCTCGGCGGCCAGGGTTCTGGTCGCGGCCAGCAGCCCTTCAGTATCCGGCAGCAGGGTCTGCTTGTCTCCGATGACTTCGAGTTTGACGAATTCGTTGAAGCCGGCCTCTCGGCCCAGCCGGGCGTAGCGGACCGCCTCGTCGGCGCTGTAGCAGCCGGCGGTGTTGGCCAGCAGGAAGAACCGCTTGGGGTCGAGGTGATGAAGAATTCCCTCGCGCTCGCTGCGGTCGAGGTTGACCCGCCGCACGGCAACCGTCACCACGTCAGCACCCGACGCCTCGATGGCCGCGATCATCTCCGCGTTGGATCGGTATTTCCCGGTGCCGACCAGGAGCCGGGACACGAACCGGCGGCCGCCAATCTCGAGCGGCGAATCGGTGATGGGGGCGGCGGCAGTTGCGGGGGAACCCATAGGTCGGAAAGATAACGAACCAGCAGACAGGAGACAGGAGACGGGGAGAGGGGGCCAACTCTGGCCGCACCCAGGAATACCCCTCTCCTCTCTCCTCCTTTCGTCTCACCCCCCGCCCACAAAGTGCACCAGCTCGACCACGTCGTCCGGACTCAAGAGCACCTCCGCCAGATTCGGGCGCCGCACGATCGCTCGATTGTACTCCACCACGATCATCCGCGGGTCGAGGCCCAGGTGTTCGAGCAGCCCGGCCAGCGAAAGGCCGTCAGGGATTACCCGGCGATCCCCATTGACGACGATGGTCATCCCATCTCACCGGCCGAGGTCCACGGCGCCAGCATTCGGAGGGCGGCTGCCCCGGCATCCGGCGCGTCCCAGAGCGCCCGGATCGCGCCAATTCCCCAGGCGCCAGCCGCATGAACCTCGGCGGCGCGATCAACCGTGATCCCCCCAATAGCGATGACGGGCAGGCCTAGCGGCACGACCGCTTCGAGCAGTTCACTCCCGCCGGGGGCCGCACCGGCATGACTGGGCGTATCGAACAGGTGACCAACCATGAGGTAATCCGCTCCCTCCTCCACGGCGGCCCTGGCTTCCTCGAGCGAATGCACCGACCGGCCGATCCAGACTGGTGCACCGCTGGCCAGGACCAGCCGGGCATCGCCCGCGTTGAGCTCCCGGCTGCCGAGTTGTACCCCCTGTGCGCCCAGCGCCCGGGCCACATCGGCCCGGCCATTGACGAACACGCTCGCGTGCGGCGGACCGGCGTGAGCCAGCAGGCGGGTCGTGAGGCTGACAAGTTGGCCGGTTGAGCCACCAGGCAGGCGGGCGTGAAGCGCCACTGCGGGACCGACGGACGCGATGGCGGCGGCTCGGGTGCCGAACTCGTCGCGGGAAATGACAGCCGAATCGGTGACGGCGTGGAGCCGCGGCAGCGGCCTCACGAAAAGTGCTGGCCCACCGATCCGCCCCGCCCCCGGGACCAGGCGGCGGCGCTCATCCGCTTCTTGCCGGCGGGCTGGACCTCCTGAATTTCCATGGCGCCTATCGTGCCGGCCACGATCAGCGCCGGGCTGGCCTCGAGAATCTGGCCAGGCTCACCGGAACCCTGGGCCACCCGGGCGCCGAAGATCTTGAGCTCCTGGCCGCCGAGTGTGGTCCAGGCTCCCGGCTCGGGATCAAAGGCCCGGATCCGGCGAGCCAGATGCGCCGCATCCCGGCTCCAGTCGAGCCGGCACATCTCACGGTCGATCTTGGGGGCATAGGTCGCGGCGGCGTGATCCTGGATCTCCGGTGTGCCGGCCTCCGCCGCCAGCAGCGTCAGTGCCTCGATCAGTGCCTGGGCGCCAAGTTCGGCCAGCCGTTCCATCAGCTCGCCGCCGGTTTCATCGGCCAGGATCTCGGTCTCGATGCGGTGCAGCACCGGACCGGTGTCGAGTCCGGCTTCGAGCTGCATGATGCTGACTCCGGTCGTCTCATCGCCATTGAGGATCGACCAGTGCACCGGGGCCGGGCCGCGGAGCCTGGGCAGCAGCGAGCCGTGGACGTTGAGCATGCCGAGTTTCGGCACCGCCAGGATTTCGGGGCGGAGAATGTGACCGTAGGCGACGACAATGCCGATATCGGCACCGGTGTGCTCCAGCGCCTTGACGAACAGGTCCCCCGACGGCTTCTCGGGCTGCAGCACCGGCAGCCCCTCCGACTCGGCGACTTCCTTGACGGCCGGCGGCTGGACCTGTGAGCGGGAACGACCCCGTGCCCGGTCGGGCTGGGTCACGACCGCAGTGACATCGAATCCCTCTTCGAGCAGGGCGCGGAGGCTGGGAACGGCAAAGGCGGGAGTGCCGAAGAAGACGATCCGCATCAGTCGGCGATATCCGGTTCCGGCACGATGGTCTTGATGTAGCCCTCCCCGTCGTGCTCCCGCTTCCAGCGGCTGATCAGCACCTTGCGCTTCATCGGGCTCAGGTGATCGAGGAACAGGATCCCGTCGAGATGATCGAGCTCATGCTGGATGGCGCGGGCGACGAGCCCGGTGGCTTCCAGCCGGAACGGCTGCCCGTCGCGGCCCATGGCCTCCAGCACCACCCGTTCGGGGCGGGTCACGTCGCCAAAGATTTCGGGAATCGACAGACAGCCCTCCTCGGCGCTGTCCCGTCCCGCGCTCTCGACGATCACGGGGTTGATCATCACGAAGCTCTGGTCCTCGGCCTCGACCACCGCGATTCGCCGGGCCTGGCCGACCTGGTTGGCGGCCAGGCCGACGCCCTTGGCCGCCCGCATGGTCTCGAACATGTCGGCGATCAGCTTCTCGGTGTCGTCAGTGACACCCTTCTCCTCCGGGCTCCTGGTCCGGAGCACCGGAGAGCCGAGCAGGTGGATCGACAGCACGCTCATCAGCTGGGCAGGCCCGGGGCAGTCTGGTCGCCGACCCGGACGATCCGGCTCCGGTCCACCACCAGCGTCGAGCTGCCACTCTCGATCGAGACCCGGTCTTCCTTGATGTCCTTCACCTTGCCGATGATCCCGCCGGCGGTGGTGATCTCGTCGCCCTTCTTGAG
>JBDTTF010000330.1:0-20815 GCA_039930765.1 Gemmatimonadota bacterium
GGCCAATGGCCAACGGCAGTCACTAACGACTAACGACGAACGGCTCATATGCTCAACGACCTCCGCCTCGCCTTCCGCTCGCTCCGCCGCACGCCGGGCTTCACGGCCGTGGTGGTGCTGACGCTGGCGCTGGGGATCGGGGCCAACACCGCGATCTTCAGTGTGGTGAACAGCGTGCTGCTGACCCCGCTGCACTACCGTGATCCCTCGCGCCTTATGGTCGTCTGGGAGGGCAACAGCCGAGGCAATCCGCGCAACGTCGTGGACCCGGTGAATTTCCTCGACTGGCGGGACCGCAATCACAGCTTCAGCGACATGACCGCCTTCACGTGGCGAGGCATGACGATGACTGGCGGGTCGCCGGAGCACATCGAGGGCCGGGCGGTCACGGCGAACTTTTTCGCAGTGCTCGGGGTGTCGCCCGAGATCGGCCGCGGGTTCACGGCGGAAGAGGCGGCGCCCGGCGGACCGAAGGTGGTGGTGTTGAGTCACGCCGTGTGGCAGCGGCGGTTCGGTGGTGATCCCTCGATCATCGGCCGGGCCATTCCGGTCGCCGGCGGGGCGGTCCAGGTCCTCGGCGTCATGCCGGCCTCGTTCCAGCCGATGCCGTACGGGCCGGAGGACCAGTACTGGGAGCCATTCCGGCTTGATCCCGCCGACCGCGGGCGGAAGGGGCGCTACGCGATGACGATCGGCCGGCTCAAGGATGGGGTCACGGTTGACGCCGCCCAGCGCGACATGTCCGGGCTCGCCGCCGATCTGAGCCGGGAGCATCCGGAATCCAACACCGGATGGGGTGCGAGTGTCGTTCCGCTCACCGAGCAAGTCGTCGGTGGCTCACGAACCATTCTGTGGACCTTGCTCGGCGCCGTGTCGCTGGTCCTGCTGATCGCCTGCGCCAATGTGGCCAATCTGATGCTGGTCCGGGCCACGGGACGCCGCCGGGAATTCGCGCTGCGCGCGGCACTCGGCGCCGGGCGCGGACGCCTGCTGCGTGAACGATTGGCGGAGAGCCTGCTGCTGGCCCTGGCCGGCGGCGCGGGAGGGGGAATGCTGGCGGCATGGGGGATTGAATTGCTGATCGTCGGCGGATCGGTGCCGCTGCCGAAACAGACCCATGTGACCATCGACGGGCGGGTCATGCTGGTCACGGCCGTGGTTACCATCGCCGTGGGCGTGCTGTTCGGACTGGCCGGTGCCTGGGAGAATCGGGCGGGAGGGTTGGCCGCCGAGCTGCACGGTGCCGGGCGGCGCACCACGTCAGGCGCCAAGACGGCCGCAGTGAGGGGCGGGCTGGTGATCGCGCAGGTGTCGCTTGCCGTCGTCCTGCTGGTGGGCGCGGGGCTGCTGGTGCGCTCGCTGCAGCGGCTGATGGCGGTCGATCCCGGATTCGACCCGCGGGGCATCCTCACCGTCGGGATCGATCTGCCGTCAGCTACGTACCCGCGCGGGCCGCGCCAGACCGTCTTCTACTCGAGCCTGCTGCAGCGGGCTCGCGCCATGCCGGGTGTCGAGTCGGCTTCCCTGATCGATTTCATTCCGCTCGCCGGCGAGGGAGCGGCGACGTCCTTCTCGGTCGTCGGTCAGCCAGCGCCGGCACCGGGGCAGGCGCCGGTCGCCGACATCAAGATCATCGACCCCGACTATTTCAAAATGATGCAGATCGGACTCAAGCGCGGGCGTGCCCTGGCTGATCGTGATGCCGCGGGCGGGCTGCCGGTCGTGGTCATCAATGAATGGATGGCCAAGACCCTGTGGCCGAACGCGGATCCGGTCGGCCAGCAGATCAAGGTGGACATGTGGGCGCCTGATCAGCCGGTGACCGTTGCCGGTGTGGTGGCTGACGTGCAGAACGACGGCCTCGATGGGGGACGGCGCCCGATGGTCTACTACCCGCTGGCCCAGGTGCCCAACGGATCGATGACCCTGCTGGTGAAAACCTCCGGCGACCCCTTCAGCCTCGCGGCCCCGGTGCGGGCGGCCGTCCGCGGGCTCGACGCCGACCTGCCGCTGGGCGAAGTGACCTCGATGCAGAACCGGCTGCTGCTCTCGGTCTCCGATCGGCGATTCCCCATGTTCGTGCTCAGTATCTTTGCGCTGCTGGCGGTGGTGCTGGCGGCGGTGGGGATCTACGGCGTGCTGTCCTATACGGTTGGGCAGCGCACCCAGGAAATCGGGGTGCGGATGGCGCTGGGCGCCCAGGTCCGGGACATCATCCACCTGGTCGGGCGCCAGGGGGCCCTGCTGGTGGGCGGCGGTGCGCTCATGGGACTGGTGGCCGCGCTGGCACTCAGTCAGGTGCTCAAGGGCCTGCTGTTCGGGATCACCGGGTCGGATCCACTCACCTATGTCGCGGTGACGGTGCTGCTGCTGCTGGTGGCGGGCCTGTCGATGCTGCTGCCCGCTCGTCGCGCGGCGCGGGTGGATCCAGCGGTCGCGCTCAGGGCGGAGTAGCGAGTGCGGAGTGCTGAGACAAAGGTTCCGGGTTCTGGATTCCGGATTCTGGATTCTGGATTCTGGATCCGGGTTCCGCGTGCTCGAAGGTTCACGGTTCGAAATCTGCTTGCGAACGGCCAATGGCTAAAGGCCAACGGCCAGCGGCTGTCACTGACGACTAACGACTAATGCTCGAAGATCTCAAATACGCGCTCCGCTCCCTCCGCCGCTCGCCGGGATTCACCACCGTCGTGATCCTGACGCTGGCGCTGGGCATCGGCGCCAACACCGCAATCTTCAGCCTGCTGTACGGGGTGATGTTCCGGCCGCTTCCGTACCCGGAGCCGGAGCGGCTCGTCGGGGTGGTCCAGGTATGGGATGGCCAGCGTTCGGAGCAGGGGGTGACGTACCGCGAGTTTAGATACCTCGCCGATCAGAGTCCGGTGTTCTCCGATATCGCGGCCTCGGCATCGGTCGGGCTCAACCTGTTCAGCGGTGGCCTGGCCTCGCGGATCAGCGCCCTGCGAGTCTCGGCCAGCTATTTCCCGACCCTCGGGATTCAGCCGGCGCTGGGTCGCAATTTTCTGGCGGAGGAGGATCAGCCCGGGGCCGGCGGCACGGTCGTACTGAGTTACGGGCTCTGGCTGCGCCGATTCGGGGGCGATGCCGCGGTGATCGGCCGGACGGTTTCACTCGACGGACAGCCGTTCGTGGTAGTGGGAGTGATGCCAGCAACTTTCCATCCCGATGCGGATACCGAACTGTGGACCACCCTGGCCCAGGTGGCTCGCACCATCGGCAACGGCCAGAATCTCGGCCTCATAGCCCGGCTCAAACCGGGAATGACCCTGGCGTCAGCCCGCGCCGCCGAACGGACTGTGCTGACGGCATTCCAGGCGGAGTTCAAGCCCGGCATGCCCAAGGAGGCCAGTACCGATCTCGAGTCCTGGCGTGTCCTGGTGGCAGGAGACCGGCAGGTGCCAATCCAGCTGTTATTCGGCGCCATCGGACTGGTGCTGCTGATCGCCTGCGCCAATGTGGCCAACCTGGTGCTGGGCCGCGGTGCCGCCCGCACTCGTGAGCTGGCGGTCCGTGCCGCCATCGGGGCCACCCGCCAACGTCTGCTCCGCCAGCTGATGACCGAGAGCCTGGTCCTGTCACTGGCCGGCGGGCTGCTCGGACTGCTGCTGGCGGTGTGGAGCCTCGATGCCCTGCTGGCGCTGGTTCCCGAGGGATTGCCCCGGATCGGAGAGATCCGGATCGATGGCTGGGCACTCCTCTTTACGCTCGGACTATCGGTCTTGACCGGACTGCTGTTCGGGGCCATTCCCGGCTGGCAGTCCGCCCGAGGCGCGCTGCACGATTCGTTGAGGGAAGGGAGCGGACGCACCACCGGTACGGGCGCCCAGGGGCGGCTGCGCCATGCGCTGGTCGAGCTCGAGGTGGCGGTCTCGCTGATCCTGCTGGTCGGCGCCGGGCTGCTGACCCGGACCTTTGCCAACCTGGTGCATACCGAACCCGGCTTCGAGACAGGCCATGTGACTTCCGCGGAGATCTGGCTGACGGGGTCGAAATACGATTCGACCATCGCGATCCACAATTTCTACGGCGAGCTCACCCGCCGGATCGAAGCGATTCCCGGCGTCACGTCGGCGGCAATCGTCGAAGCCGGGCTGCCACTGGTGCGCGGCGGGAATGTCGGAGCAACGTTCAACGGCGATCTCGAGCACCATCATTCGATCGACTACCGGACGGTGACGGAGGGATTCTTCGGTACCCTGGGAGTTCCACTGCGGCAAGGCCGGCTGCTGGCCGCCACGGACGGTGCGGGCGCCCCTCTGGTCGCGGTGGTGAATGAAGCGTTCGTCCGGAAGTACCTGGCCCAGAATCCCGCGCTCGGCACCGAGGTCGACCTTGAAGGCAGCCAGATGCCCCGCCGGGTCGTCGGGGTCGTGGGTGATATCCGCTCCTTCATCGGCGCGCCGGCCCAGCCCACGATCTTCATACCGTCCGCCCAGACGCCCGCCGGTCTGACCCGCGCCTTCAGCAGCTGGTTCCCCACCCATCTGGTGGTCCGCACTCAGGGCGATCCCGCCGCGCTGCAGGGCGCGATCGATCGGGTGGTCCGCGCCGCAGATCCGCAGGTGCCGGTGGGGCGCATCCGGACCATGGACCAGGTGCTGGGCGCCTCGCTGGCCTTTGAGCGCTTTCTGATGCTGGTGCTCGGCCTGTTCGCGGGGCTGGCCCTGCTGCTGGCCGGTGTCGGGATCTACGGAGTGATCTCGTACCTCGTGACCCAGCGCACTCGTGAAATCGGCATCCGAATGGCGCTCGGCGCCACAGCCGGTGATGTGCGGCGGCTGGTGGTGGGCCGGGGAGTACGGCTGACGGTCGTTGGGATAGGGGCGGGCCTGGTGGGCGCATTGGTGCTTACCCCGCTGATCGCGAGCCAGCTCTACGCGGTGAAACCACTCGATCCGTCAACCCTCGGGATGGTGACGGCCGGGGTGGGCCTGATCGCGCTGCTCGCGTGCTATCTGCCGGCGCAGAAGGCGACCAGGGTCGATCCGGTGATCGCCCTCAGGGCGGAGTAGTCAGCACCCGATTGTCGGATGCTCGGATTGCAGGATTTGTGGGCGTCGAGCGTTGCCCCGGCTCCCCACAATCGTCAATCCATCAATCTTTCAACGCACTGTCTCTTTCACGATGACGGAATGAACTGATGCTCGAAAACCTGAAAATCGCCGCCCGCTCTCTCCGCCGCCGCCCGGGCCTCACCGTGGCCGCGACGCTGACCCTGGCGCTCGGCATCGGTGCCACCACCACGATCTACAGCGTGGTGCAGGCCACCCTGCTCAAGCCGCTTGCCTTTGCACGCCCGGAGGAACTCACCGCCATCGTACCTGTGTTCAAGGGCGTGCCAGGGTTGCAGCTCTCTTATCCCAACTTCCGGGACCTGAAGAGTGGCAGCCGAGCGTTTGCCGGAATGGCGCCGTTCCGGTTCTACCTGTTCAATCTTGCGGGGAAGGACGATCCCGAGTCGGTGCTCGGGATGTACGTCGGCTCGGATCTCTTCCCGATGCTCGGTGTGGAGCCGATCCGCGGACGCCAGCTACTGGCCGGGGCCGACGAAAAAGGGGCCGCCGCCGAAGCCTTGTTGACGATGCAGCTCTGGCAGCGGCGCTACGGGTCCGATCCCGGCATGGTCGGCAAGACGATCATCGTCGACGGCAAGACCGTCACCGTCGCCGGGATCCTGCCGGCCGGAACCAGCATGTCCGCGCTGGCGCCAGCTGATGCGCCGCTACCATCGCGCGAGCCGGACCTCTACCTCAACATGGGGAGCGACCCCGACGATCACACCAACCGGGGTAACGACAACTACTGGATCCTGGGCCGGCTGGCGCCCGGAATTTCAATGCCACAGGCCAACGCGTCCCTGGCGATTGCGGCCCACGAGCTGGCCAGCCGCTACCCGGACCACGACGCCAACCTCGAGGTGCGGGCCCTCGGTCTCAAGAGCCAGATGGTTGGTGAGAGTGGCCGGCCCCTGATGATTCTGCTGGGCGCGGTCAGCCTGCTCCTGCTGATCGCCTGCGCCAACGTGGCGGGGCTGCTGGCCGCCCGGGCGGCTGATCGTCAGCGGGAGACGGCGCTTCGGGTAGCACTTGGCGCCTCACCGTGGCGGCTGGCCCAGCAGGTGATCACCGAGAGCCTGGTGCTCGCACTGCTCGGCGGATCAGCCGGCATCCTGATCGCGGCCTGGGCCGTACCGGCGTTCCGCGCGGCGGCCCCAAATACCCTGCCTCGACTGGCCGAAGTGTCGCTCGACGGAACCGTGCTCATGGCCACCATCGGCATCACGCTCCTGGTGGCGGTGCTGGCCGGCTTGCCTCCGGCGCTGAGCGGCGGGCAGGTGGCGCCGGCGGAGGTACTCAAGGAAGGGGGCCGCGGTTCGGGAGGGCTGGCTCGCCGCCGGCTGCGCCACTCGCTCACGATGTCCCAGGTCGCGCTTTCGATGGTGCTGCTCTGCGGGGCCGGTCTGCTGTTCCGCAGCCTGCTCCGGGTCACCAGCGTCAAGCCCGGATTCGACACCACCAATGTGCTCACCATGATGACGATCCTGCCGCTGGCTTCCTATCCCGACCCGATAGCGTGGGGCCGGTTCGCCGAACGCTCGATCCAGGCCATCCGGCAGCTGCCGGGAGTCGAGGCCGTGGGGTCGATCAACACGCTGCCGCTCAGCAATCTCGGGAACAACACCGGGTTCCAGGTGGTTGGTGGACCGGCGCTCGCGCCGGCTGACGTACCCAGTGTGCCGTACCGGCCGCTCGGTGGAGAGCTGCTCAAGGCGCTGCGGATTCCACTGCTCAGCGGCCGCCCCTTCGGACCGGGCGATACCGCTGGCGTGCCACTGGTGGCCATCGTCAATGCGGCAGCGGTCAAGCGGTTCTTCAACGGGGCTGATCCAATCGGACGGCAGATCCACCTCGGTAATGATGGAGATGGAATCAACCGCACGGTGATCGGAGTGCTGGCCGACACCCGGGAGAACGGACTCGACGTGCCTGAGGTGGCCGAGGTGTACCAGGCGGTGGGGCAGGGCGGCGATCCGGTCGTGAGCCTGGCCATCCGGACCAGCGGGGATCCCCGCGCGGCACTGCCGGCGGTCAGGCAGGCGCTCGCTTCCGTCGATCCGAGTGTCGGCTTCTTCGCGGTGCGGACCATGGATGAGTTGATGGCCGGAACCCTGGCGCGCCGGCGGTTCAATCTCGACCTGCTGATCGGATTCTCGGTGGCGGCACTGCTGCTGGCGGGGGTCGGGTTGTACGGGGTCATTGCCTACTCGGCCAGCCAGCGGAGCCGCGAAATCGGAATCCGGATGGCGCTCGGCGCCGGCCAGCGCTCGGTGATCTGGCTGTTCTTCCGGGAAGGCCTCGTGATGGTCGGGGTCGGCGCCGCCATCGGCCTAGGTGTGGCCCTGGCGCTGGGCCGAGTGCTGGCGAGTCAGTTGTACGGGATCGGTGCGTCAGATCCTGTGGCCTACGGAGCGGTAGCGGTCCTGTTGGGCGGGGTCGCGTCGATGGCGGTGCTGATTCCGGCCCGCCGGGCGACCAAGGTCGATCCGGCGATCGTGCTGAGGTCGGAGTGAAGGGTTCACGGTACACGGTTCACGGTTCGATACATGCGCCTTCGAGTTGTGGGATCGGTCTCCAACTCCTCACTCCCAACTCCTGACTCCGGACTCCCAACTCATGCCCCAAAATCTTCGCTATGCCCTGCGTCAGCTCCGCAAGCACCCGGCCTTCACGGCCGCGGCCGTGCTGACCCTCGGTCTCGGCATCGGGGCCAATACCGCGATCTTCAGCGTGGTGAACGGCGTCCTGCTCCGTCCGCTGGCGCTGCCGGAACCTGATCGGGTCATCACCCTCGAAGAACAGAAGCTTCCGGATTTCACGGGGTTCTCGGTCTCCCCGCCGAACTTTCTCGACTATCGGAGCCAGAACCGGACCCTCACCGAGCTGGCGGCCCTGAACCAGGGGCACTACACCCTGACCGGCCAGGGGCAGCCGGAGTCGATCGAGGGCACCTCGGTCACTGGCGGCTTCTTCCGGGTGGCCGGGGTCGAGCCGTCACTGGGGCGCAGCTTCCGGGACGAAGAGATGGGGCCGACCGATTCGCATGTGGTCCTGATCGATCACGGAATGTGGCAGACTCGCTTTGGCGGGGATCCCGCCGTCCTCGACCGCACTCTGATGCTCGACGGCGAGTCGTACCGGGTCATCGGGGTGATGCCGGCCGGTTTCCATTACCCGTCGGCCGGGAATGAACTGTGGTTCCCGCTTGGATTTCCCGCGGATGTCGAACGCCAGCGAGGGGCCCACTATCTCGATGTGATCGGCCGGATGAAGCCGGAGGCCACGCTCGAGTCGACCCGGGCGGACATCGCCGCCGTTGCACGGCGGCTGCAGCAGGACCATCCCGATGCCGACAAGGGCTGGGAAGGGACCATTGATCTGCTGCAGGACAACATCGTCGGCCGGATCCGGCCGGTCCTGCTGCTGCTGCTCGGGGCGGTCGGCCTGGTGGTCCTGATCGGCTGCGTCAATGTGGCCAATCTGCTGCTGGCCCGCGCCGCAGGCCGCGAGGGAGAAATCGGGATCCGCACCGCGCTTGGGGCCGGCCGGGGTCAATTGATTCGCCAGCTGTTGACGGAAAGCCTGGTTCTGTCGGTGATGGGCGGCCTCCTTGCGGTGCTGCTGGCGATCTGGGGAATTCATCTGATCGTGGCACTGGGACCGCAGGACATCCCGAGATTGGACGAGGTGCAACTCGACGGCCGAGTGCTGGGGTTCACGGCTGGTCTGGTCGTGCTGTCGGCGGTGTTGTTCGGGCTCTGGCCCGCGCTGCATGCCACCCGGCCGAATCTCACCCGGCGGATGCAGCTCGCCGGAGGCCGGCAGGCCGGCCACGATCCCCGCGGCCAGCGGGTCCGCAGCGCCCTGATTGTGGCCGAGGTGGCGCTGGCCGTGACCCTGCTGATGGGAGCCGGGCTGTTGATCCGGAGCTTTTCGGCGCTGACTCATGTCGACGCGGGATTCAACTCCGCCAACGTGGTCAGCTTCGATCTCTCGCTGCCGGACAGCCGGTATCCCGACGGGGATCGAACCTCCGCCTTTTATGAGCAGTTGCTGGGCCGGATGGCAGCGATGCCCGGGGTCACCGCAACGGGCGCCATCTTCGGCTTGCCGCTCAGCAACTTCGGATTCAGCAGCTCGATTGCCATCGCCGGCACCACCGTGGCGCCGGAGAACCAACCTTCGGCTCAGGTCCGCCTGGCCAGCCGCGACTTTTTCAGGACGATGGAAATCCCGCTCCGGAGGGGAAGGCTGTTCGACGCCACCGACCGGCGTGGCTCGTTGCCGGTGGTGTTGATCAGCGAGTCGGCCGCCCGGAAGTTCTGGCCAGCCGGCGACGCCATCGGCCACGAGGTGACGTTCGGCGCCCGGCCGGCACGAGAGACAATTCACGGAGTGATCGTCGGGATCGTCGGCGATGTGCACGCCTTTGGCCTGGCGGCCAACCTGACCCCGATGTTCTATGCGCCGATCGAGCAGGTGCGAGTGGGATTTGCCAGCTTTGTGGTCCGCACCAACGGCGCACCCTCGGCCGTCATGGCCAGCCTCGGATCCCAGGTCCACGCCATCGACCCCAATCTTCCGGTCATCGGTCTCACCCGGCTCGAGTCGGTGGTGGGGGATTCGATTGCCCGGCCGAGGTTCTACACCCTGTTGCTGAGCATCTTTGCAGCGGTGGCGCTGACCCTGGCCGCAATCGGAGTGTACGGCGTCTTCGCCTACCTGATCTCGCAACGGAGCCGGGAGATCGGCATCCGGATGGCGCTGGGAGCCGACAGCGGCAGCCTGCTCCGGATGGTCCTCGGACGGGCCGCGGCGCTGGTCGGGCTGGGGCTTGCCCTTGGCCTGCTCGGCACCGTCGGGTTGCATGGAATCATGGCCAAGCTGCTGTTCGGGGTGCGCGCCAGCGATCCGGGAACGCTGGTGGCGGTGGTCCTGTTGCTGTCAGTCGTTGCCCTGGTCGCGAGCTACCTGCCGGCCCGCCGGGCGACGAAGGTAGATCCGGCAATCGTACTTCGGAGCGAATGACCAGATTGACGGATTGATGGATTGCAGGATTTGTCGGCGTGCCTTCAGTGACAAGGCTCGAACAACCCGCAAATCCCTCAATACAGCAATCCGACAATCAACCAACGACTATCGACCAACGACCAACGACCAAAGACCACCGACACATGCCTCAAGACCTTCGCCACGCCCTCCGCCAGCTGTTCCGCGCTCCCGGCTTTGCCGCGATCGTGATCCTGACCCTCGGACTCGGGATCGGGGCCAACACCGCGATCTTCAGCGTGGTCGATGCGGTGCTGCTCCGGCCCCTCACGTACCGGGACGCCGACCGACTGGTCGTAGTCTACGGCAGCACGCGGGAAGACCAGGAGGTCAGCCCGGTCCCCGCTGATTTTCTGGCGCTCAGGACCCGGTCGCACACCCTGGAAAAGGTTGCGGGGTTCCGCGAATGGACCTTCAACGTGCGGGATGGCCAGCGGACCGAGCAGGTGTATGGCGCGGTGGTGTCACCCGATTTCTTTCCGCTGCTCGATGTCGCGCCGAGGCTCGGCCGGACCCTGATTCCGGACGGCGCCGGGCACCTGGCGGGGAGGGAGCTGATCATCAGCGAAGGGTACTGGCGGTCGAAGTTGAACGGGGCGCCGGACGTACTGGGACACACCCTGGTGGTCGATGGCCGGAGCCTCACGGTCGTGGGGGTGATGGCACGGCAGTTCGCGATGCCCAGCGGGGCCCAGTTCTGGGTGCCGTCTCCGTTCCAGGTGCCGCCCCATCCGCTGCGGCCAACTGAGGATCCCTCGGCGCTGCGGAGTTCGAACTATTTCACCACCATCGCGAGACTGGCGCCGGGAGCAACCGCAGCGACCGCTCGCCAGGAGGTGTTCGAAATCCTCCGCGACATGGCGGCACCAGTGGCGGATCAAGCGCCGGTGGTCGGCGCCAGCCTGGTTCCGTTCCGGCTCAACGAAGTCGGCGATTCCCGGGTGGCGCTCCTCATCCTGTTCGGCGCGGCCGCGGTGCTGCTGCTGATCGGCTGCGCCAATCTGGCCAACCTCTTTCTGGCCGATGCCACGGCCAGGCAGCGTGAGTGGGCCGTCCGGCTTGCCCTGGGAGCCAGCCGTGGCCGGCTGGTCCGGGAGCGACTGGTTGCCAGCCTGCTGCTCTCCGGCCTCGGCGGCCTCGCCGGCCTGCTCATCGCCGAGTGGGGAGTGGCCATTCTGCAGGCCATGGCACCAGCCGAGATCGGTGCGATGATCGATCCCGCCCCCGACTTCCGGGTACTCGGCTTCACCGCCGTGATCTCGTTGCTCACCGGGATCGCCTTTGGGGTCGGCCCGGTGATGTTCTCGACCCAGACCGACCTGGCTGGCGGACTCCGCGCCGGTGGCAAAGGCGCCGGCGACGCGCCCGGACGCCGGCGGATCCGTGGCATCCTGGTCGTGGCTGAGGTCAGTCTGGCGTTTGTGTTGGCGATCGGCGCCGTTCTGCTCGGCAAGACTTTTGCCCGAGTTCAGGGAATGCCGCTCGGTCTCGAGCCCGATCGGCTGCTGACCATCGGGCTGGTGCTGCCGGCCGCCAGCTATCCAACCCCGGCATCCCGTGCCCAGTTGGCTGACGGGGTGCTGAGCCAGGTGAAGCAGGTGAATGGGGTCGTGGCCGCCAGCGTGGTGAGTCGACTGGCGCTGGCACCCGGTTCCAGCACCCGGAGCATCGCGCTCGAGGGGGCGAATGGTTCGGCCGGCGCCAGCCTCGAGCCGGATTACCTCACCGCCGGTCCGGACTACCTGCGGAGTATGGGGATCACGCTGCAGGCCGGTCGAGAATTCACCGCCGGCGATCGTGACGGTGCGCCGGCGGTCGCGATGGTCAACCAGACCATGGCCCGGAAGCTGTGGCCGGGTGCCAGCGCCGTGGGCCAGCGATTCCGGATTGATGACGACAGCCCCTGGCTCGAAATCGTCGGTGTCACCGCCGACGTCAGGCAGCGTGGCTTCGATCGAACTCCGCGGCCGACCTTCTACGTTCCGTTCGCGCAGGATCCGTGGACTCGACTGACCGTGGTCATCCGGGCCCGCAGCAGCGTCGCCGAGATCCAGCGGAACGCCGCGGCAGCGATTCAGAATATCGACCGTGACCTGGCCGTCTCCGAGATCCGTCCGATGAACGAGGTGATGGCCGCCTCGCTCACCGAGCGCCGGTTCAATCTGACCCTGCTCGGGCTGTTCGCTGGTGCCGCCCTGCTGCTCGCCATCGTGGGGGTCTACGGCGTTATCTCGTACACCGTGGCCCAGCGCACCCGTGAAGTCGGGATCCGGATGGCCATCGGCGCTGAGTCCCGCGATGTCATCGCCATGATCGTGCGCCAGGGTGGTGGATTGGCCGCGGCGGGAATCCTCATCGGGATTGGGGGCGCGGTGCTGCTGACACCGGTGCTCCAAGGGCTGTTGTTCGATATCACGCCGACGGACCTGACTACCTACGCCGAAGTCAGCGGGGTGGTGATGCTGGTGGCGCTGGCGGCCTGCTACCTGCCCGCACGCAGGGTGACGCGGGTGGATCCGGCGATCGTACTTCGATCCGAGTGATGAAGCTGTGACTTGATGGATTGACGGATTCCGGGATTTGCGGGCGTCATTCGTGATCGAATGCTCGACACACCTCCCGATCCTTCCATCCTGCAATCCGACCATCAACCACCGACCGGCGGCCAACGACTCATGCCTCAAGACCTGCGCTTCGCCATACGCCAGCTGTTCCGGACTCCGGGATTCACCTTCATGGCCGTTCTGACGCTGGCACTCGGTATCGGGGCCACAACCACGCTGGTCAGCGTCGTCGACACCCTGATGTTCAAGGCGCCCGCCGGTGTGGCCGAGCCCGGGCGGGTGGTCCGGCCCTACCTGGTCAACGTCGGGTGGACCGGTGCCACCCTGTCCTATCCCGACTTTGTCGAGCTGCAGCGCGGCGTCAAGGCATTCAGCCATGTCGCCGCGGTGTTTGGTGGCCGCTCATCGCTGGGGCACGGCGCCGGGGCCCAGGGGGTGAGGGTCGATGGCGTCACCGGCGATTTCTTCACCCTGCTCGGGTCGGTACCGGTGCGGGGAAGAGTGCTGACCCCGGATGACGACCAGAGCGGCGCGCCCGGATCTGTCGCGGTGGTGAGCGAGGGCTTCTGGCGGCGGAACCTTGGCGGGGCTGAGGATGTCCTCTCCAGAACCCTCGAGCTGGCGGACAAGCACTACCAAATCGTGGGTGTCATGCCGAAGGGATTCACTGGCGGGGGTCTCGAGGGGCCGGACCTCTGGGTCCCGTTCGGTGCCGTGGCGCCGGCCTTTGCCGGCCCCGAGTACGCCACCCAGCATGGCTACTACTTCATGTACACCCTGGCCCGGCTGGGCCCAGCCGCTTCGACGGCGCAGGCCGAGGCGCAGGGCACCGCGGCGATTGTGACTGCACGGAGTGACACCAGCGATCGGAACGGCTTTCAGCGGATGATCGTCGGTCCGATCCAGGAGGCCCGCGGCCCCGAGGCCGGCGATACCCCGCAGCTGGCGGAGCTGCTGCTCGGTGTTTCGGTGCTGGTACTGCTGCTGGCCTGCGCCAATGTGGCCAACCTGCTGCTGGCCCGGGGACTGGAGCGGGGGCGTGAACTCGCCATCCGGAAGGCGCTGGGCGCGGCACCGGGACGGCTGCTCCGGCAGTTGATGTCCGAGGGGCTGCTGCTCGGGATGCTGGGCGGAGTGGCGGCGCTGCTGCTGGCCACCTGGGGCGGGGCGGTCGTCCGGTCGCTACTGCTGCCGGCCGCTGCGGCGGCCGATTTCTCGATCGATGACCGGGTCTTCGGCGTGGCACTGCTCGTCAGCCTCGTGGCCGGATTGCTGGCGGGAGCCCTGCCGGCATGGCGCGCGGCCCGCGGCAACCTCAATGCCATGATCAAGGATGGGGCACCGGCCGCGGCCGGCAGCCGCTCGCGGCTCAGGACCTCCCTGGTCATGGCCCAGGTGGCCATCTCCGTCCTGCTGGTGGCCGGCCCCGGCCTGTTCGTACGCAGTTTGCGTAACGCCCTGTCGCTCGATCTCGGGATGGACGTCAAGCGGCTGGTCACACTCAACGTCGACCTCGGCGCGGCGGGGTTTGCCCCGGCCGACATTCCCCGCGCCTTTGACGCCATGCGGGACGCCGTGCTCCACGCCCCCGGTGTGGAGCAGGCCGCGCTGTCGGTGGGCAGCCCGTTCAGCTGGTCGTTCGCCAACGGGATCAAGGTGCCCGGGCGGGATTCACTGCCACGCCCGAAGCAGGGCGGTCCCTATACCCAGTCAGTGACGGCCAACTACTTCGCCACGATGGGCCAGCAGGTGCTTCGGGGCCGGGGGCTGGAGCAGTCGGATCGCAAGGGAAGTGCGCGGGTGGCGGTGATCAGCCAGGGACTGGCCACCCTGTATTGGCCCGACGCCGACCCGCTCGGCCGCTGCGTCATGCTGGCGCAGAGTCCCGACTGCACCACCATCGTCGGGATCGTGAAGGACGGGCGGCGCAACCAGATCATCGAGCCGCCGGCGGCGATGATCTTCGTGCCACTGGCGCAGGTGGAGGGGCCGATCACGCAGCTGACGCTGTTTGCCCGAGGGCGCGATGGGGTGCAAAACCTGGCCGCGACGCTGCGGCCGATCGCCCAGGCGGCCTATCCCAACCTGCCGTTCGTCCGGGTCCAGGCCATGAGCGACCAGATCTCCTCGCAGTACGACACCTGGCGCCTCGGCGCCACCCTGTTCGGCGCCTTTGGGGTGCTCGGCCTGCTGCTGGCCGCGATCGGCGTCTACGGCGCCCTGGCCTACCGGGTCCGGGGCCGCACCCGTGAACTCGGCATCCGGCTGGCACTGGGCGCCGAGAGCCGGAAGCTGGCAGCCATGGTCATGGGAGAAGGGATGCGGCTCACCGCAGTGGGCATCGGGATCGGCGTAGTCGTCGCCTTGGCCGCGGGCCGAGCGTTGCAGGCGCTGCTGTTTGGAGTGTCGGCGCGCGACCCGATCGTGCTGCTGGCGACAGCGGGGGTTCTGCTGACCTCGGCGCTGCTGGCCAGCTGGCTGCCGGCCCGCCGGGCGACGCGGGTGGATCCGATGGTGGCGTTGCGGTCGGAATGAGCCCGATGCAACAAATTGATGGATTGATGGATTGACGGATTTGGGGGTACCTCTGGGAGACTGAGCGCCGGTTTGCCCCCCAATCCCTCGATCCTTCAATCTGACAATTGAACAATCTTTCCAGCGCTGCAGGCCGCTGGTACCTTGCGGCCTCCACTTCTCGTTTCGGAGCGTCATGCCGTCCATCATTCCAACCAACCGCCTGCTGGCGCACCTCACAGAGGACCGGACCGCTGTCGGCTGCATGGTGGTCGAGTTTCGCCAGGCCAGCGTGATGCAGCTGCTGGCCAATGCGCTGCTCGACTTCGTGCTGATCGACAACGAGCACGGACCCTTCAATATCGAAACCGTGGCCGACCTGTGCCGCTCGGCGCGCCAGGTCGGGCTGACCCCGATCGTGCGGGTGCCGGCGCTCGACTACGCCCATATCTGCCAGTCGCTGGATGGCGGCGCTCAGGGGATCATGCTGCCCCGGGTGGTGCACGAGAAAGAGGCGGCCGAGGCGGTGGCGATGATGAAGTATCCGCCGATGGGACGACGCGGCGCGGTGCTGGCGCGCGGGCATACCGCCTTCAAGGCCGGACCGCTGATGAGCACTCTCAGAGAGGCCAACAAGGAAACGATGCTGGTGGTCCAGATCGAAACTCGGGAGGCGGTGGAGCGGCTGGAGCAGATCGCGGCCGTGCCGGGCGTCAGCGCCCTGCTGGTTGGCCCGACCGACCTGTCGGTGTCCCTCGGCGTCGGTGGCGACATGGAGGCGCCGGCGCTGCACGATGCGATCAACCAGACCATAGCGGTCTGTCGCAAGAACAAGATCATTCCGGGGATTCATACCAATGAAATCCGCTGGAGCGGCTACTGGGCCAAGCAAGGCATGCGGCTGGTCAGCATCAGCAGCGAGACCGGCTTCCTGATGAAAGCCGGGCGGGAAGCGGCGGAGGGGGTCCGGGGCGCGTTATGATCGCGCTCAAGGAGCTGGAGCGGGCCTACCCTGCGGGCGCCGGCAAGACCTGGGTGCTGCGCAACGTCAACCTCACTATCAATCAGGGTGAGTTCGTCACCATCATGGGCCCCTCGGGTGCCGGCAAGTCCACCTTGCTCAGCATCCTCGGCATGCTCGACCCCGGCTTCGGCGGTGAATACCACCTGCTGGACCAGCCGGTCCACCGGCTCAAGCCCAAGGACCGCCAGGCGCTGAGCAAGAAGAGCATCGGGTTCGTGTTCCAGCAGTATCACCTGCTGGACGACCTGACCGTGGCGGAGAATCTCGATGTGCCGTTGTCCTACCGCGACGTGAAGTCGGCCCAGCGGGCCTCGCTGGTGGCCGACACCCTCGACCGGTTCCGGATCGTGGGCAAGAAGGACCTGTATCCCAGCCAGCTGTCGGGCGGCCAGCAGCAGCTGGTCGGGATCGCGCGGGCCGTGATCGCCAATCCGCAGCTGATCCTGGCCGACGAACCTACCGGCAACCTCCACTCCGAGCAGGGCCGCGAGATCATGGCCCTGTTCCAGAAGCTCAACCGGGCCGGCACCACGATCATCCAGGTGACGCATTCGGAGGAAAATGCGCTGGCGGGGAGCCGGATTGTCCGGCTGAAGGATGGGTGGCTGGTAGGGGATCAGGCGGTCGGCCGTTAGCCATTGGCCGTTGGCACTCAGGATCGCGTGAAAGTTATGGCCGGTTACTCCGGAACGTCCTTGGCAAGAAAACTCGGCATCGCGGGGCAGGAACGATTGGCGATCTCTCTGCGCCCTGGGACTACCTCGAGGTCGTTGGATTCGCGGGCCAGCAATTCAAATTGGTTTCGCGACTCGGCCGATCGGAGGAATACGTGCACCTCTTCGCCAGAAGGAGCACTGACCTTCGCGTGATGGACCGAATCGCCGCCGCCCTCGTCGATACCGGAATGGTGTGGATTTCATGGCCGAAGAAAAACAGCGGCGTCGCAACAGACCTGACCGAGGCGATGGTCCGACAGGCCGGACTCAAGGCCGGCTTGGTCGATGTGAAAGTCTGCGCAGTCGATGAGGTCTGGTCCGGTCTCAAGTTCGTGCGGCGCCCGCGCGACCGAGCTGTTAGCCGTTAGCCATTGGCCGTGGGCCGTTGGCGGGCACTGATTTGCCCTCTCGCAGCCGGCGGGCAAAGACGTTCAGCATTCTCCTGACCGAAGCTGTTGCCCGAAGCAATTGGTCAACCTCGTCTCTGGATAGCAGCTCGAGATCTCCGAGGAGGATGAGGTGGTATTCGAGCTCGGCTGCTGATCCCGCCGCGAATCCGAGATACCGGGCAGTATCCCGATCGGATCGCCCGGCGGTCCCTTCGACGATGTTGGTTGGGACCGATGCAGCGGCTCGCCGTATCTGATTGGCAAGCAGGTATCTTTCGTCCCTCGGCAGCCGGGCGGTGACCTTGAATACTGCGAGGGTCAGCTCGTGTGATTGCTGCCAGACCCGCAAATTTCTGAAGTCTTGCATCGTACACTCCCCGGTCTTTCCCAAGGGTAGCTCATGGTCCGCGGTTCTTCGTCACCCTTTCGACGCGACACCAACCTTTTTCAATGCGGCGCCAGCCCTTGCGACCAGCTGCCGGCGTCCCAACGGCCAACGGCCAACGGCTAACGGCCCATGTCCACCTCCCCCCGCATCCTCGTCGCCGACGACCAGCCAGACGTATTGCAGGCCTTGCGGCTGCTATTAAAGAGCGAAGGCTACGGCGCCGAGATGGTGGCATCTCCCGGCGCAGTGCTGCAGGCCATTGAGGTGGGGGATTTCGACGCGGTGCTGATGGACCTCAACTACACCCGGGACACCACCAGCGGCCACGAGGGCTTCGACCTGCTGTCCCGGATCCGGCTGCTGGACAGCTCGCTGCCGGTGGTGGTCATGACGGCGTTTGGCAGCGTGGGCGGTGCAGTCGAGGCCATGCGCCGAGGGGCCCGGGACTACATCGAGAAGCCGTGGGACAACGCCCGGCTGATGGCCACTCTCCGGACCCAGGTCGAGCTGGGCCGGGCCATCCGCAAAGGCCAGAAGCTGGAGCGGGAAAACCAGGCGCTCCGCCGGGAAGGATTGCCGACGCTGATCGCCGAGTCCCCGGCCATGCAGCCGGTCCTCCGGCTGATGGAGCGGGTGGCTCCGTCAGACGCCCATGCCCTGATCCTCGGCGAGCACGGCACCGGCAAGGAAGTGGTGGCCGAGTGGCTGCATGCAGCTTCGGGGCGGGCCGGCAAACCGTTCGTGGCGGTCAACCTCGGCGGCCTCTCCGAGGGGGTGTTCGAGAGCGAACTGTTCGGCCACGTCAAAGGCGCCTTTACCGACGCCCGCACTGACCGGCTGGGCCGGTTCGAAGTGGCCGATGGCGGCACCATCTTCCTCGATGAAATTGCCAATGTGCCGCTGGCCCAGCAGAGCCGGTTGCTGCGGGTACTGCAGACCGGCCAGATGGAACGGGTCGGCTCATCCAAGACCCGGAAGATCGAGGTCCGGGTGCTGTCGGCCACCAATGCCGATGTCCGGGCCGAAGTGGCGGCCGGCCGGTTCCGAGAGGACCTGCTCTACCGGCTCAATACCATCGAGATCCACCTGCCGCCGCTGCGGGACCGGCGGGAGGACATCATTCCGCTGGCCCGCTACTTCCTCGTCCGGTACGCCACCCGGTATCGCAAGGCGGTCGAGGGATTCGAGCCGGCCGCCCTCGAGGCGCTGCGCCAGGCCGCGTGGCCGGGCAACGTCCGCGAACTCGATCACGCGGTGGAACGCGCGGTGCTGCTGGCCGAGCGCTCGCTGATCCGGCGGGGAGAGCTGACCCAGGCGGCCGCCCCCACCGGCAGTGCCACCCGGCTCGACGACATGACGCTCGAAGAAGTCGAGAAGGTCCTGATCCAGAAAGCCCTGGCCCGCGCCAACGGCAACGTCAGCGAGGCCGCCAAGGGACTGGGCCTCTCCCGCAGCGCACTGTACCGACGACTGGAGCGCTTCGGATTGTGAATCGGATGCCGCTCGACCGGCGGATCCTGCTGCTGGCCCTGCTGTTGGGCCTCCCCGCGCTCGGCGTCGTCATCTTGCTGCTCTGGACCGGCGATTTCGCCGACCGCACCCGCTGGACCGTGACCGGCCTGCTGGTCTGCTGGAGCCTGGCGGTGGCCTATGCGCTGCGCGAACGGGTGACCCGCCCGCTGCAAACAATGGCCAACATGCTGGCGGCGCTTCGCGAGGGGGACTTTTCCCTCCGGGCCCGCGGCGCCCATCCCGATGATTCGCTCGGCCTGGCCCTGTTTGAGGCCAACATGCTGGGCGAGACCCTCCGCAATCAGCGCTTCGTTTCGCTTGAAGCCATGGCGCTGCTCCGCACCGTGATGTCCGAGATCGACGTCGCGGTCTTCACCTTCGATGTCGAACACCGCCTCCGACTGGTCAATCGTTCCGGCGAGCGGCTGCTCGGCAAACCCGCCGAACAACTGCTAGGTAAGGATGCCGAGACCCTCGGCCTGGCGCGGACGCTGGAAGGGGAGACGCCGGTGGTACTCGAGGCCGCCTTTGCGGTGGGCATGGGCCGCTGGGAGGTCCGCCGTAACCGGTTCCGGCAGGGTGGGGCGGAGCATCAGCTGGTGGTGCTGGCCGATCTCAGCCGGACCTTGCAGGCCGAGGAGCGCCAGGCCTGGCAGCGGCTGGTCCGGGTCCTGAGTCATGAGATCAACAATTCGCTGGCACCGATACGATCAATTGCCGAGAGTCTGGGCTCGATCGTCAAGCGCCAGCCTCGTCCGGCCGACGCCGATGCCGACCTGGTCGATGGCCTGGATGTCATCGCCAACCGGGCCGAGGGCCTGGGGCGATTTCTGTCCGCGTATGCCCGCATGGCGCGGCTGCCGCGTCCGGTCCCGGCGCCGATCCGAGTCAAGGAGTGGGTCACCCGGGTGGCCGGCCTCGAGAAGCACCGCCAGGTCAATGTCGTTCCTGGCCCTGACCTGACCATCCAGGCCGATGGCGACCAGCTCGACCAGCTGCTGATCAACCTGGTGTCCAATGCCGCCGAGGCCATGGGATCGGGGAACGGTCAGATCACCATCCGGTGGACCACTGACCGGGGAGCGGTTGAGCTGAGCGTCGAGGATGAGGGGCCGGGGCTGGCCCAGACCGAAAATCTGTTTGTCCCCTTCTTCACCACCAAGCCCGGCGGGACGGGAATCGGGCTGGCGCTGGGACGCCAGATCGCGGAGGCGCACGGCGGCAGTCTGGTGCTGGTCAACCGGGGCGGTGGCAAGGGGGCGGTGGCCCGGGTACGGCTTCCGTTTGGTTGACGCGTCTTCGGACAGACCGTAGCTTCAGTCAGCGTACTCCCAGCCTCAAAACTTCGAAGAAAAGCGGCGCGATCTGATGCGTGGCACCGGCCGAGCATTTCTGTGGCGGGCCCTCGGGATGCTATTCCCGATCGTCCTCCTTTCGACCTGCACCAGCGACCAGGGACTGGCTCCGGAACGCCGGGTTGAAACCAGGATGGACCTTACCGGGCTGCTGCGGGCCGGCAGTGCCTTCCCGATCCTGATCGACCAGGTCCAGGTCCAGCTGGTCAAGCACAGCAATCCCGCCGTC
>JBDTTF010000331.1:0-3462 GCA_039930765.1 Gemmatimonadota bacterium
GCCACGGCAAACTGGACCATGACGCGGTTGGTGTCCCCGGGTAGCGTGATCACGTCAACCTGGTCCTGCTTCACGTTGTAGACCGCGATCTGGTTGGTGCCCAGACTGCCGACGTAGGCGTATTTCCCATCCGGCGACACCGCCACGGCGTGGGGCCTCGGTACCAGGACCTCGACCTCCTCGATCGACATGTCGGTACGCTTGATGACTCCGATGCGGGAGGGGGCGCGAACCGCCGACATCGAGCGGGTGACGAACAGATTGCCACCGGCGCTGTCGAGGGCCAGCAGCCCCGGTGTTTCCATGGTGGCCCTGCCGACCACCCGGTTGGCCCGGTCGAACTTGACCACGAGATTGTCACCCACGAGCGTGAGGTACCAGTAGGATCCGTCGGGCTCGACCGCGATATGATGCGGCTTGGCGTGGGCCGAGAAGCCGAGGGCCTGGAGATCCAGAATGGTGAGCACCGAATCACCGGCTGGATCCACCACGGTCACCTTGGCCGCCGCCTGGTTGGCGATGTAGACCAGCGGCGGGAGCACCGCGTGACGCGGCGCCGGGCCAAGGGAGCCGAGCGCCGCCAGCAGGGTCGCGATCACGGGATCGTGGTCGCCGGGTGGGTCTTGAGCAGGAACAGCCCTTCCTTCATGCTGGTCACCGCCACGATGCCGCTGGCAAAGAAGGGGAAGTTGCCCCACGAGCCGGCGAAGCCGGGCACATCCGGTCCTACCGGCACGGTGTCGAAGAAGCCGGCCTGCCTGGGATGGATCCGGTCCGTAATGTCGAGGACCCGGAGGCCGCTCAGGTAGTTCGACTGGTAGACGGTGTTGCCGACCACGAACAGGTTGTGGTCCGACGACTTGTCCTTGGACATGTATTCACCGGCCAGGACCGGGTTCTCCAGGTCGCTGACGTCCCAGATCAGGGTGCGGGTGCCGTCGACCAGTCCCTCGATCTCGTCGAGTTCATCGTCCTCGTAGAGATACTTCTGGTCGTCGGTCAGCCAGCCCTGATGGGCGTAGCCGACATTGGGGTAGGCCTGGTGGGACAGCGCCCTGGCGGCGTGCTTGTCGGTCACGTCGGCAATACTGACCGCCGTCTCGGCAAAGTTGAAGCAGATTTCCCGGCCCTGGAATTTGGCATCCGGCCCGTGGTAGACCACGCACTGGGCATCGTGGATGTACCCGGTACCTGAGCGGCCGGTGGTCGAGTCAGCAAAGCAGCCGGCGAACGTGGGGTGCAGCGGATCGTGGATGTCCACCATGTGCAGCGCCCCGCCGCACGATTCTCCGCCTTCCGAGCCACCCACCAGATAGGCATAGCCGGTCGAGGTGTCGATCACGATGTTGTGGGCACTGTGGATCAGGCTGTAGTGAGCATCTTCGGTGAAGGTGGTCGGCGTGCGCGGCGCGTTGCGCAGGCGGTTGAGGTCGAAGACCTGCATGCCGTGTTCGCGGGCGCCGTCGGCCACGATGAAGGCGTAATGCTGATACGTCTTGATGTCCCGCCAGATGCTGGCCGGAGCCGTCTTTGTCTTGGGCAGGTCGCCGACATAGACCGGGTGGCCGGCATCGGTCACGTCGACGATGCTGGTGCCATCGAGGCGGCCGACCAGGGCGTAGTCATGATGGGTCTGGGGATCGGTGTAGCCCCAGATGTCGTTGACTTCGATGCCGCGCTTGGCGCCCATGTCCTTGAGCGGCACGAAGGCCATCAGGTCCACGGCCTCGCAGTCGAAGATTCCGACCTTGCCGGCGGTGCATTCGCGCTTCGAGCCGCTCAGCCCGCTCAGCGAGGCCGATTCGCCGGCCAGCAGGCTCGACATTTTCCAGCCACCCGCGCCTTTGGTGTACAAGGCGACGGCTCCCTCCGAGAAATCCTGTCCCGGCACCGTCACCACGGCCGCCGTGGCGCCGGCGGCGAGGACGAAGCCCGACAGCGATTGGGCCTGCTGCTCCGTGCCGGGGACCACGGCGCTGGAGGCCGCGATCCAGCCACTGGTGTCCCGGGTAAAGCGATAGACCTTGCCCTTGAACCCGGCAGCGCCCGGGGCCCCGACCCACAATTCGTTGCCAACCTGGGCCAGCCCGATGCCGAACAGGTCGCGGGTGTGGCCGTCGAACGGCAGCAGGTGCTGGTCGGAGGACCATTTGCCGGCTGAGTCGCGGATGAAACGGAAGACGGCCCCGATCGCGTGATCGTATCCCGGCGATCCGATGAGGACCGTGTCTCCCATCGGCAGGATTGCGGTGCCGAACCCGGCCCGGACGTTGGGGGTATCGGGAGTCAGCCGATCGGTCTGTTTCCAGGCACCGGTGGTCATGTCGCGGCTGTAGACGTACACCGCGCCGGAGCTCGAGTCCTTGCCCCCGAACCCGACCGCGGCCGCGCCTACGTACAGACGATTGCCTGCCGGGGCAACGCTGACACCAAACCAGTTCTTGGGCTCACTGTCCGAGGCCGCCAGCACCGTATCGGCCGACCAGTGGCCCGAGCCGTCCCGCTTGAAGAGCGCCACCGTGCCGGCGCCGTTGCTGCCGGTGTTGGTAATGAAGGCGCGGTCTCCCGCGATGGCGATCCGGCGGCCGAATTTGTCATTGGGGGCCAGGCCGGGCATGTCGAGCTTGCCACTCTGCTTCCAGGCGCCAGCCGCATCCTTCACGAAGGTATAGACGACGCCGCGGCTGGAGTCGGCGGCGGTCGAACTGATCATGGCCTGATTGCCATCAAGGGCAATGAACCGGCCGAATCCGTCGCCGTTGGTGGCTCCTTGCGCCGTGAGTCTGGCCACCTGCTTCCAGACTCCCTTGGCATCGGGCCGATAGACGTACACCATCCCGGGCGCATACTGGTTCTGGGGCTGGCCCACCAGGATTTCGTTCTTGCCGACGGCGACGGTGGTGCCGTAGTTGAAATCCTGGGCGGCGAGAGGGGCGGCCAGCACCCCGGCGAACAGGCAGGCGGCAAGCGAGTAGCGGATCATCACGGGATGTTCCTCGGGGGTGCCCCGGCAGTACGGCCGGACGTGGGAGACGGAGCCAAGGCGACCGGACGACACGGGCCTCGGCGCTATCACGATATTGTAACCGGGCCGGTTTCACCATGGCGGAAATTGGTACGCCGGGTTGCCCCCCCCCTCCCCCGGCGCATACGCCGCGCAGGGGGCCAGACGGGGTGGAGCACCATGACAATCAGCGCCGGGATGCTGCCGGCGGGACTGGAGCCGGCAGGGTCGGCGCGCTATTGCCGCCGCCGGCCGAATCGAGAAGTCCGCATTTGGCTCCAGCTGTGCTGCCAGCACCGTCTGGATCACACTGGCAATGTTGTTGGTCGTGACTTCGGCCGCGCCGGTACCGCCTCCCGCGATGGTGATCAGCCGCGCAGCACGCAGTGCCTTGGCAATCACCGGCGGGCTCGATCCGCCGGTACCGGAAGTACGCCTCACCGCCGGCCTGTGGCGCG
>JBDTTF010000332.1:0-9531 GCA_039930765.1 Gemmatimonadota bacterium
GTCGGAAGGTCGGAAGGTCGGAAGGTCGGAAGGTCGGAAGGTCGGAAGGTCGGAATCCGGCGTGCTCCGAATGCGGCGGGCAGCGAAGGAGTTTCAACCAATCGTCGAGGAGCAACGCGATGCCCGGATCCCGCAGCACCGACCTTGCAGCTGCATTTGGGCTCTTGCTGCTGGCACTCGAGGCAATACCGTAATCCCCGGGGTCACATGACTCAGCCACTGGCTGTCCCTTCGGCCGGCACCTATGCGAGCGAACCGGTCCGCCACCCGCCACTGACCCTGATTGACCTGGTGGCCGAGGCGGCGGCCATGCCGAGGCCATATCACAACGCCGTGATCAACCAGGTCAATAGTCATTGCCTTCGGCTGGCTGCGTTCGAGGGGACGTATGCGTGGCACCGGCACCCGGCCTCGGATGAACTGTTCCTGGTGATTGAGGGGCAGTTGCATATTGATTTTCCCGATGCCCCATCACTCTGCATCGGACCGAACCAGGTGGCCACCATTCCGGCGGGCCGGGTCCACCGTACCCGGGCTGAGGCGCGGGTGCTGAACGTCTGCTTCGAGGCGTTGGGGGCGGCGACCGAGTGTGTTCAGCTACCGTGACCGGTGGCTAGCGTGGTATCACGGGGAAGTGCGGCGACCGCGGGATCCACTCCTGAGTGAGCTAATTCGGCATGGAGTATCCTGCTGGCCACCAAAAGCGGTGAAACTCGATTCCTTCAGGCCTTACTTGCCGTGATGACGGCTCGTTCCGTCAACTCCAATGGTCGATCTTGAGGTCATCGGGTGGGGCTTGCCGAGCCGTGGCGGAGGCGTAGTATCAGGCCATAGCAGATCGACCGCTCCGGTTATGCCTGTTGGCCATCTCGTGTCACCGGTCTCCAGTAATACCATCGTATCATGGAATCGACTCGCCGCCGCCGGTACACTGTCTGTTGTACCGGGCTCGATTCGAGTCGGCGCCCCATGCCGAGTCGCGATAGCAGTCGAGGCCGCCAACCCTTCAAGGAGGAACTGGTTATGAACAGCGGACGCATCTCGACCATCGCCCTGGCAATGGCACTGCTTACCGTCGTGGCCAGCAGCGCCATGCACGCCCAGGACAAGTACACCGTCAAGGTGCCTGGTGGCCTGGCGTTCGCCGAGTTCAGGGGGTACGAGAACTGGCAGGTTGTTTCGATCAGTCATAACAATGGCATGCTTGCCGCCATTCTCGCCAATCCGATCATGATGGAGGCCTTCCGGGCAGGTGCTCCCGGCAATGGCAAGGCGTTCCCCGACGGCTCCAAGATGGCCAAGATCCATTGGAACCCGAAGAAACAGGAATTTTTCCCGACGGCGCTGGTGCCAGGCGCCCAGCATGACGTCGATTTCATGGTCAAGGACAGCAAGCGGTTTACGGACAGTGGCGGGTGGGGATGGGCCGCCTTTGAGCACGACTCGGTGTCCGGCAAGTTTACACCGGCCACTACGGCCAACACTCCGCCGCAGGCCAACGACGCCAAGTGTGGATTTGGCTGCCACACGATCGTGAAGAAGCGGGACTACGTCTTCACCGAGTATGGCGCTCGGTAGAGGCTCACGGATCAGGGGCTCCAGGCCGCGGGTGGGCGCTCATCGAGGGAGCCACCTGATTCCAGGCGGCGCCGGGGGGCCATCCGACTCCCCGAAGGCCCGGAAGCAATCTTCCCCGAAGGCACGCAAGCCAGCATCACTGCCCAAGTCCGAGGGCAACGCGGGAGTACGGGCGTCTATCGCCAGCTTGGAACCATGGCAGGCCGCCATCGCCAGGCTGGTCGATGCCCTGGTGGTCAAGCAGGTGCCCGGGGTCCGCAAGGCCATCCGGTGGCGCTGCCCGTTCTATGGAGTCGAAGGCCAGGGCTGGTTCCTGGCCTTTAATGCTTTCCAGCGCCACATGAAGTTCAGCTTCTTCAAGGGAGCCTCGCTCAAGCCCGTTCCGCCGGTCGGCCAGTTCAAGGAGGTGCGCTCGCTGGATGTGCGCCAGTCGGACCGGTTCGACGAACGGCGGCTGGCGGACCTGGCCCGCGCCTTTTGCGGAGCTCCGGCGGAAGCAGGACTGAAGCCTTTACTTCGGAGCACCGCATGACTCGCCAGGGGCCCTCGCCCGATCTCCCGCTGCCAATTCCCGGGGTCGCGCGGCTGGGTTTTCTCAAGCAGTTCATCACCCGCCCTGGCATCATCGTTGGCGACTACACCTACTACGACGATCCGCGTGGCCCCGAGCATTTCGAGGAGCGGGTCCTGTATCACTTCGAATTCATCGGCGACCGGCTGATCATCGGCAAGTATTGCTCGATTGCGGCGGAGGCGACGTTCCTCATGAATGGCGGCAACCACATGACCACGTGGCTGACCACCTATCCGTTCCCGGTCTTCGGCGAGGGGTGGGAAGTGGCGGCGCCCGAGCGGTGGCCCAATCGCGGGGATACCCGGGTGGGCAATGATGTGTGGATCGGCTACCGCGCCATCGTCATGCCCGGTGTGACGATCGGAGACGGTGCCATCGTGGCGACCGCGTCGGTGGTCACTCGTGATGTGCCGCCCTACGCCGTGGTCGGCGGGAATCCGGCCGCGGTGATCCGCTCACGGTTCGACCCCGGGACGGTCGAACGCCTGCTCAAGGTGGCCTGGTGGGACTGGGACGCGGGGAAAGTGACGCGCAACGTGCGACTGATCTGCGGCGGAGACGTGGCGGCGCTGGAAGCAGCGGTTTGATCGATTCGGGAATCACCGGCTCTTGTGAGGTGGTCCGGGCTGCACCATGCGACAGGTCAGCTCGCCACTCCCGGAGTGCTCGGCATTTGGCCCCACGGCCGAACCGGCCGGGCACGTCTGGCCCCGACGCCGAAACCCGCCTTCTGCCGATCCGTAGGCCACTGCGACCCAACCTCGTCCGCCACCAATTCGTTCAACCAGGAGTTGCTCGTGTCCACCGGTCTCTCCGCGCTTGCCATTGCGCTTGCTATCGCCGCCTCGCTGCCCGCTGCTCCCGTCGCGAACCCTGTCACCTCGGACGGAACCGACTCGACGGCGCAGCATCCGGCGCCGATGCCCGCCCTGGCTCCGCTCCGCCCGCTGCTCGGCACCAAGCACTTCGAGATGCTGATGAGAAAGGCGGATGACAGCGTCTACCGGCTGTTCGGCCGGGAGATCGCGATCCGGAGCGCCGAACAGCTGGGCACCATGGCGGTGCTCAGAAATGTGGCTCACTACGACTGGGTCAACGGCAAGGTGACCACCGATACGACCGTGTCGCTGGCCGAGTCCCTGGCGCCGGTGTCGGAGCGGACCCACACGCCGTCTCGCATCGTTTCCTATGATTTTCAGCGGCTGCATTCCACTGGACAGATGGGCCCGGCCGGTACCCTGGCGCCGATTGATGACCAGTTGCCGCAGCCGGCATTCAACTCGACCGACCTGGACATGCTGGTGACCGCATTGCCACTCACTGCGCAATTCCATGTGCCGCTGCCGTTGTACGACCCGGAGTTTCCCGGATTCAGAATGGCCGAGCTCCAGGTGACGGGCAGCGAAGAAGTCAATATCGCGGGGCGCCACCGCCGCGCCTGGGTCCTGGCGGTGGACCAGCCCGGCCGTCCCACGATGTACTACCGGCTTGACATGACAACCCATGCCATGCTGCAGAAGGACTTCGGCTCACCTGCGGGGCCGGCGTTCCGGGTCCAATCGATGGAGGAAACCCAATCGTGATCCGCGCGGCCTCCGCATCGCGGACCCGGCTGCTGCTGCTCGGCGGCGTGCTGGCCGGTCCGTTTTACGTGCTGGTTGGCCTGGGGCAGATCCTGCTGCGGCCAGGGTTCGATATCCACCGCCACGCCCTCAGCCTGATGAGCAACGGCAACCTCGGCTGGATCCAGGTCGGCAACTTCATCATCTCCGGCTGCCTGGTGATCGCCGGCGCGCTCGGAGTGCGGCGCGCCCTGGCTCCCGGCAGGGCAGGGACGTGGGGCCCGCTCCTGCTCGGCGTGTATGGGCTCGGCCTGATTGGAGCCGGTCTGTTGGTGGCTGATCCGATGGATGGATTCCCGCTGGGAACGCCCCCCGGCCCTCCGGCGGTGACCAGCTGGCATGGCCCGTATCACTTCGTGGCCGGCGGGATCGGCTTCTTTGGCCTGATTGCGGCCTGCTTCGTTTTTGCCCGCCGTTATTTCGGAGCGGGCCGGCCCGGCTGGGCGGTATTCTCGATGCTGACCGGACTGCTCTTCTTCGGCGCCTTTGGGCTGATTGGCTCGGGCTCCAAGGATCCCTCCGTGGTGCCGATCTTCACCGGCGCTGTGGTGCTGACCTGGAGCTGGCTTTCCGCCGTCAGCTCCCAGCTGCGCCAGGAAGTCGGCGCCTGATGACGGAAGCCTTCCGGGTCTCATTTCCCCCGTTGGCGCTGGACCGCTCAATGCCGGCAGCACGTGATTCGCAGCACGAGAGCAGGGCCCTCACGCGGGGCGCCACCCCCGGCGCACTGGGTGTTGGCTCTGCTTGAGCGGGCTGTTTCCCGCGCGTAGCTCGAGGCAGGCCCTGACCTCACAAGGACCCAGCGGACAGGATACGACATCAACGATGCCAATTCCCAAGGTCGGTCCCCCCCGGAAGCGCGTGGCGGGAGCGTCGAAGCCGTCCGACTCCCCGAAGACCCGGAAGCAATCTGCCCCGAAGGCACGCAAACCAGCATCACTGCCCAAGTCCGATGGCAACGCGGGAGTACGGGCGTATATCGCCAGCATGGAGCCATGGCAGGCCGCCATCGCCAGGCAGGTCGATGCCCTGGTGGTCAAGCAGGTGCCCGGGGTCCGCAAGGCCATCCGGTGGCGCTGCCCGTTCTATGGAGTCGAAGGCCAGGGCTGGTTCCTGGCCTTTAATGCTTTCCAGCGCCACATGAAGTTCAGCTTCTTCAAGGGAGCCTCGCTCAAGCCCGTTCCGCCGGTCGGCCAGTTCAAGGAGGTGCGCTCGCTGGATGTGCGCCAGTCGGACCGGCTCGACGAACGGCGGCTGGCGAGCTGGATCAGGCAGGCTGCCGCCATCCCCGGCTGGGACGGCGGTGCCATGCGCTAGCCGCGTGCCTCAGCCGGGTCGACCAAGTGCACCTAGCCTTGTATATGCCTTGACAGGTATATGCCTGCAATTGTATATAGAGATCATGGAAACATCGTTCGACGTCGTCGCGGAGCCCAATCGTCGGGCCATCCTGCGCCTGCTGCTGGCAGCCGAGCGCTCGGTGGGTGAGGTCGAGCGCGAGCTTGGGCTGTCGCAGCCGACTGTATCCAAGCACCTGCGAGTGCTGCGAGAGGCGGGGTTCGTGGAATCCCGCATCGAGGCGCAGCGGCGAGTGTATCGACTGAGACCGGAGCCACTGATGGAGCTGGATGCGTGGCTCGGTCCATTCCGCCGCTACTGGTCGAAGCATATCGATGCCCTGGAGCAACATCTGGACACGATGGACCAAGTGCCCACCGCGAGAGGAAAGAAGAGACATGCACAATCGTGAGCCATACTCACCTGGGCCCGCGGCCGGAGCCCAGATCCGCATGGAAGGAGAGCAGTGGACCCTGGTGCTGGTGCGTGATCTGGCGCATCCGCCGGCCAGGGTGTGGCAAGCGCTGACCGATCCCGAGCATCTCCGCCAATGGGCGCCATTCGATGCCGACCGGAACCTCGGAAGAGTTGGCGCCGCGACGCTCTCGACCGTGGGGACGCCAGTGCCTCAGGTGTCCGAGTCCAGGGTCACGCGGGCCAACCCACCGGCACTGCTCGAGTTCAACTGGGGAGGACAGGACCTCCGCTGGCAACTCGAGCCGCTGGCCGCGAACGGCACCCGGCTGACCCTCTGGCACAACATCGACCGGGCGTTCATTGCCATGGGCGCGGCGGGCTGGCATATCTGCTTCGATGTGCTGGAGCGGAGCCTGGCCGGTCATCCGATTGGGCGGATCGTCGGCCCGGAGGTCATGAAGTTCGACGGCTGGCGGCGGCTGCACGCCGAATATGCCAAGCAGTTCGGGCTCAAGGCGCCCAATTCGGCCGCAGATGGAGGGGCCTGACATGGAGCGCACGAAAAACGTTGTCTTCGGGTACTGGATCGTTACTGCGCTGTTCTGCCTGCAGATGGGATTCACCGCCTATGCGCAGCTGCGCCTGCCGCAGGTGGCGGAGATGTTCACGCACCTGGGGTTCCCGGCCTACTTCCGGGTAGAACTCTCGTGGGCCAAGTTCCTTGGCGTGGTCCTGCTGCTGGCGCCGGTACCGGCGCGGCTCAAGGAGTGGGCATTCGCCGGCTTTGCCATCACCCTCGGCTCGGCACTGATTGCCCACTTCTCGCTGGGCGATGGCCCGGAGGTTTGGGGATGGGCGGCCGGCACCAGCGTGCTCTGGGGGCTGGCGTACTTCTTCTGGCGCCGGGTGCAGGCGGCACCGGCAGGGATGAGGCTATGACACAATCAGGGAAAACCGGAGGCCGGCCGGCATCCGACCTGATTGACGCAAGAATCGTCGAACTGGGCGACTGGCGCGGCAAGACTCTCAGTCGAATGCGGAAGCTGATCCACCAGGCCGACCCGGACGTCATCGAAGAGTGGAAGTGGATGGGTACCCCGGTCTGGTCGCACGACGGGATCATCTGCACCGGCGAATCGTACAAGACGGTCGTGAAGCTGACCTTTGCCAAGGGAGCTTCATTGCAGGACCCGGCGGGGCTGTTCAACTCGAGCCTCGAGGGAAACACCCGGCGCGCCATCGACATCCACCAAGGCGAAAAGATCGACGACACGGCGTTCAAGGCGCTGATTCGAGAGGCGATTGCGCTCAACGGATCGACGAAATCGAAGCAGCCCAACAAAGCGAAATCGTGAGGGGGACGGGTAGGGCGGGCAAGGCGGGCAAGCCGGTCGAGGCGGGCTAGGTTAGTGCATGGATTTGGACGATATCCCTGGATTCCGTGACTGCGACCTTCAAACCTGCCATTGGTGACCCCTAGCCGCATGCGCGCCCTTCGACTCGAATCGCTCGGCCACCCGATCGTCGCCGTGGAGCTCCCGGTGCCCGTTCCCGGACCGGGAGAGGTCCTGGTCAGGGTCCGCGCCGCTGGGATCTGTCACTCCGACGCGCACTATCGCGCTGGCCGCTCGTCTTCGCTCCGAACACCGGTCACCCTGGGGCATGAGGTCGCGGGTGAAGTAGCCGGCCTCGGCGACGGGGTGACCACCCATGCGATCGGTGATCGGGTCTGCCTGCACTACCTCGTGGTCTGTGGCCACTGCCCGCACTGCGTGGCGGGCCGGGAGCAGTTCTGCCCCACCGGCCAGATGATCGGGCATCATCGGGACGGCGGCTACGCCGAATTCATCACCGTGCCGGCGCGGAACGCCGTGGCGCTTCCGGCGGAGATTCCGTTCGAGCACGGGGCGGCGCTGATGTGCTCCTCGGCTACTTCACTGCACGCCCTCCGGCGTGGTCGCTTCGCCGCGGGTGAGATTGTCGCCATCATCGGCATTGGCGGACTCGGCATCTCGGCCGTCCAGCTCGCGCGAGCCCTGGGGGCTCTCGATGTTTTTGCCGTGGACCTCGACCCCGCCAAGCTGGCGGCCGCCTCTCGATACGGCGCAATCCCGGTTTCGGGGCGGGGCGCGGATCCGGTGGAGCGGGTACGAGCGATGACCGGCGGCCGCGGAGTGGATGTCGCACTTGAGCTGGTCGGTACGCCGACGACCATGCGGCAGGCGCTGCAGATGTGCGCAGTGCACGGGCGAGCCGTCATCGCGGGACTGTGCCGGACGCCGATGGAAGTTGATACCTACCGGGAGCTACTCGGACCGGAGGCCGAGCTGATCGGATCGAACGATCACTTGCTAACGGAATTGCCGCTGCTGCTGGAGCTGGCGCGCCGGAAGGCGCTTGATCTCACGGATGTGGTGGTCCAGACCATACCGCTCGAGGCGGGCGCGGTCAACGAGGTGCTCGACTCACTGGATGGGCACCGGGCGCCGCTCAGGACGGTGATTGTACCTTGACGGCAGGTATAGGCGGATAGACGGATAGACGGATAGGGCGGATAGGACGGGTGAGGTTGGCAGGTTGTCAGCACGATCAGAATAGTGCCAATGGACTACCTTCAACCGGTAGGACGCATGGAACTTCCCGGGGATGGTCCTTGACCGACCCAGTAGCACCCTCGAAGCAATGCTGCTCCCCCAAGCTGCCGGGATCATCGGCAGGGGTTGTCCGCCCGTCTGCCTCCGAAGATCCCAGGCGCACCCTCGTGCCTGCTCAAGTGAGAGTGAGCCATGGAACCAGGGAAGTTGACCCACCTGATTTATACCAGTGCCGCCGCGCCGGGATTCGAGCCGGCTGACCTCAGGTCCATCCTGCAGCTGGCCCGGGTCAAGAACGCGAGGCTGTCAGTCACGGGGATACTGCTCTACACCGCGGGCAGCTTCTTCCAGGTGCTGGAGGGCGCCGAAGCGACGCTGGCTGAACTGTTTGCAGTCATTGCAAGGGACCCTCGGCATCGGCGCATTACCAAGATCATCCAGGAGGCGGTTGCCCGGCGGACTTTTGCCGACTGGTCGATGGGGTATACGGAACTGGCCGCGGGGGACCTGGAGGCGGTCGAAGGCCTCAGTGATTTCTTTGCCCGGGGCAGTTCGCTGGCTGACCTTGGTGCCGGCCGCGCCAAGAAGCTGCTGTCGGCCTTTGGACAGGGACGCTGGCGCACACGACTCCAGGCCGAGGCCCGGTGAGCGAGAGGCCACCGGCCGCCGAAGCTGGGCAGGCGGTGGACCCGGCGGAATTCTCCTGTGCGTTTCAGCCGATTGTCGACACCCGCGTCCGGGCAGCCTATTCCCACGAGGCACTGGTGCGCGGCCTCACCAATGAGCCGGCCTGGCAGGTCATCGCGCGATACACCGGCAATCGTATGGCTGCGTTCGACGCGGCCAGTCGAGCCAGGGCCATCGAGATCGCGACCCGGATCGGGCTTAGCACCCACCTCAACCTCAACTTCCTTCCCAGCGCGGCCCTGGATGCGGACGTGGGGCTCAAGGCCACCATTGGCGCGGCCGATCGGCACGGGTTTCCGCTGGACCGAATCATCATCGAGGTCACCGAAGGTGAGGCCATCGCCGATCCCGGCCAGTTCGCCAGGGTGGTCAACGAGTATCGCCACGCCGGGATGCGGCTCGCGATCGACGACTTCGGCGCCGGTCACTCGGGGCTGAACCTGCTGGCCGAGTTTCAGCCTGACATCGTCAAGCTGGACATGAGTCTGGTGCGGGGTATTCAATCGCACGGCCCCCGGCAGGCCATCGTCCGTGCCATCGCGCAGGTGTGTGTCGATCTGGGTATCGACTTCGTGGTTGAGGGAGTGGAGAGCGCCGAGGAATTTGGCTGGTTCAGCGACCTGGGGGTCAATCTTTTCCAGGGCTTCCTGTTCGCCAAGCCGATGTTCGAGGGGATGCCGCCGTTCCATATTCCTGAAATATCCTGATCGGTCAGACTGAT
>JBDTTF010000333.1:0-5152 GCA_039930765.1 Gemmatimonadota bacterium
CACGGTTCACGGTTCACGGTTCACGGTTCACGGTTCACGGTTCACGGTTCACGGTATAGCGACTGAGGCCGGGAGTTTCAGACTTCCAACTCCCAACTCCCAACTCCTGACTTCTGACTGCCGACATGCTCGACGACCTCCGCTACGCCCTCCGCCAGCTTCGCCGCAGCCCCGGCTTTGCCGTGGTCGCGGTGGTGACGCTGGCGCTCGGGATCGGGGCCAACACCACGATCTTCAGTGTGCTGCGGGGGATCCTGCTCAGGCCGCTGCCTTACGCCGAGCCGGATCGATCGGTGATGATCAGCAGCCATCTGAACGGCAAGGATAACCAGTGGGTCTCGCCGGCCGAATTCGCGGACTATCAGGCCCAATCGAGCCTGTTCTCGTCGGTCGCGATTTTCGACGAAGGGGCATTCACCCTGGCGGGCGATCACGACGCCGAATCGCTGCGCGGCGGCCTGGTCTCGGCCAACCTGTTTGCCACGGTGGGAACGGCGCCGATCCTCGGCCGGGTGTTTACCGCGGAGGAGGATCAGGCGGGTGGACCGCGGCTGGTGGTGATCGGGGAAGGGATCTGGCGGCGGCGCTACAGCGGAGATGCCGCCATCATCGGCAAGCCGATCCAGATCGACGCGCAGCCGTATACGGTCGTTGGAGTGATGCCCGAGGCGTTCCGGCTGCCCATCGACTTCGCGGTGACGGCACCGACCCAATTCTGGGTTCCGCTCCAGCTCCCCTCGATCACCGCGGATGACCGGGGCAATCACAGCTACTATGTCACGGCGCGGCTCCGGCCGGGGCTCGAGATCGAAGCTGCGCGGCCGCAGTTCGCCCGGTTCGTCGCGGCCATGAAGCAGAAACACCCGGACTACTATCGGCCGACGTTCGATGTGTCGCTGGCCACCCTGCGCGAACAGGTGGTGGGGCGGGTACGTCCGGCGCTGTTGCTGCTGCTCGGCGCGGTGGGACTGGTGCTGCTGATGGCTTGCGGCAACATCGCCAACCTGCTGCTGGCGCGGGGCGAATCCCGGCAGAAGGAGCTGGCCATTCGGGCCGCCATGGGAGCCAGCCGTGGCCGGTTGATCCGCCAGCTGCTGCTGGAGAGCGTCCTTCTGTCGGTGATCGGTGGCGGGGCTGGGCTGCTGATTGCGTGGTGGGGCATCAGCGCGATTCCGGCCATCAATCCGACCAGCCTGCCGCGGGTCGAATCGATCGGACTTGACCCGGCGGTGCTGGCCGCGACGTTCGTCCTGTCACTCATCACTGGCGTGGTCTTCGGCCTCGCGCCCGCCTGGCAAATGGCGCGCCCGGCGCTGCAGGCCGAGCTCAAGGAAACCGGCCGCGGAGTCACCGCAACGCGCCGAGGCCGCGGGTTCCGGTCGGCGCTGATCGGTGGCGAAGTGGCACTGGCGGTGGTGCTGGTCATCGGTGCCGGTCTGCTGGTCCAGAGCTACATGCGGCTGACCCAGCTGTCACCGGGCTTCAAGGCCGACAACGTGCTCACGATGCGGCTGGCGCTGCCTGAGGCCTCCTACCCCACCCGTGCCTCGGTCACCAGCGCGTTCGACCGGGTAATTGCGAGGCTGGGCCAGTTGCCCGGCGTCCTCGTGGCCGGCGGCGTCACTGGCCTGCCGCTCGCCACAATCCGTGGCGACTGGGGCGTCATTATCGAAGGCCAGGTCGCGCGCGACCGGCGCGATCTTCCCCAGGTCGACTGGCAGGTGATCGAGCCAGGTTACTTCGAGGCCTTGAGCATCCCGCTGGTGGCCGGCCGATATCCGACCGCGGCTGACCGGTCCGGCAGCCTGAGCGTGATCGTGGTCAATGAGGCCATGGCCCGGCAGCACTGGCCGGAGGGTCATGCGGTCGGGCAGCGGATGCGCCTTACCACCCCGGCGGATTCGAACTGGCGCACCGTGATTGGCGTGGCCGGCAATGTCCATCACCGGGCCCTCGATGCGGCACCTCGGCCGGAGATGTTCGTGCCACTCGACCAGTTCTTCGAGACTGCCCCTGACGATGCGGTGAATGTCCGCGGTCTCACGCTGACGCTCAAGACCGCCTCCGATCCGCTGGCGCTGGTCGCGTCGGCTCGCCAAGTAGTGGCCTCCATCGATCCCACCCTCGCCATGTCTGACATTCGCACCATGCAGGGCGTGGTGTCGAGTTCGATCGCGACGCCGCGCTTCACCGCGGTGCTGCTGGGCGTGTTCGCGGCGCTGGCGCTGGCTCTCGCGGCGGTGGGGATCTACGGGCTGGTCTCCTTCGCGGTAGCCCAGCGAACCGGCGAGATGGGGATCCGGCTGGCACTCGGTGCCGAGGCAGCCGACATCCTGAAACTGGTCGTGGGCCAGGGCATGCGTCCGGTCATTGCCGGGCTAACGGCCGGGCTGGTGGCGTCGCTGCTGCTCGCCCGGGTGCTCACCGCGATGCTGACCGGGATCTCGGCCCGTGACCTGTCGACCTATGCAGTGGTGATCGGCGTGCTCGGTGGGGTTGGCCTGCTGGCCTGCTGGCTGCCGGCAAGACGGGCCTCGAGGACCGATCCGATCGTGGCGATGCGGAATGACTGAAGCCGGATTGATGGATTGACGGATTGGGGGGCTTGATGCGGGCCGCGGTGCGTGGAAAAGCCCATCAATCCTTCAATCCGACACTGGCTCCGTTTCCAACAACCAACTGCGAACGGCAAACGACTCATGCTTGAAGACCTCCGCTACGCCATCCGGCAGCTGCGCCGCAGCCCGGGATTCGCCGCGATCGCCATCCTGACCCTGGCACTCGGCATCGGCGCCAACACCGCGATCTTCACGGTGATCGACGCCACGCTGCTCCGGCCGCTGGCGTACAAGGATCCTGACCAGCTGGTCACGGTCGAGCACTTCTATCCCTCGCTCAACAACATGCTGGCTCCGGTGTCGGTGGCGGGATTCCTGGCCTACCAGAAGAAGACCGACTCGTTCGAGAGTGCGTCGGTCGAGCAGGGGTGGGGGCCGAGTCTGACCGGCCACGGGGAGCCGGAGCGGATGCGGGGCGCCCGGGTGACCGGCGATTTCTTCACGGTCTACGGGGTGCCCGCCGAAATCGGCCGGGTCCTCCGGTCCGAAGAGGCAACGGCAGGGAAGGACAAGGCGGTGGTGCTGAGCCACGGCCTCTGGCAGCGCAGTTTCGGCGGAGACCGGAGCATCATCGGCCAGCGGCTGCTGCTTGATGGCGAGAGCTATGAAGTCGTCGGGGTGATGCCGCCGGATTTCAAGGACTTCTTCAACGCCCGCGCCGAGATGTGGTCGCCGCTGGTGTTCACGCCGGCCCAGATGGATCCCAACCGCTGGACCAATGAATTCCTCAGCTTCACCGGGCGGATCCGGCATGGCAAGTCACTGGAGCAGGTAACGGCCGACATGGCCGCATACGGCCTGGAACTCCGGCACGACAATCCCGATCGATTCAGTCCCACCTGGGGGCTCAAGGTCACGTCGCTCAATGAAAAAGCGACCGGCAACATCCGCTCGGCGCTGATCATGCTGCTGGTGGCGGTCGGCTTCGTGCTGCTGATCGCCTGCGCCAATGTGGCCAATCTGCAGCTGGCCAGGGCGGCCTCACGGTCGCGGGAAATCGCGGTGCGAGTGGCGCTGGGCGCCTCACCCGGGGCGCTGATCCGGTTGCTGCTGACCGAGAGCGTCCTGCTGTCGCTGGCCGGTGGCGGATTGGGACTGCTGCTGGCCATCTGGGGCGTGCCGGCGCTGATCGCGCTCAACTCACGCAACCTGCCGGCCGCCGCGGATCTGCATGTCAACGGGCCGATTCTCCTCTACACCCTTGTCCTCTCGGTGATTACCGGACTGCTGTTCGGGATGGCACCGGCGCTGCGCCTCGGGCGCACCAGTCTGCAGGAGTCGCTCAAGGACGGTGGCAAGGGGGCGGCCGGGGACCGGGGCGGAATGGCGCTGCGCCGAGGACTGGTCATCGGCACGCTGGCCATGGCGCTGACATTGCTGGCGGGCGCCGGTCTCCTGGTGCGGAGCTTCGGCCGCCTGGTCGGCGTCGATCCCGGGTTCAACACCGGCAAGCTGCTCACCTTCACCCTCGCGCTGCCGGCCAGCAAGTATCCGGGTGACACCGCCCGGATCGCGTTCTGGGAGCGGTTTCAGCGGGAAGCGTCGCGGCTGCCCGGCGTCAGCGCAGTGGGTGTGACATCGGTCATGCCGTTCGGCGGGTCGTGGGGCACCAGCAGCTTCAATGTCGAGGGATACCAGGTCCCGGCCAACACGCCGGGTCCCTGGGGTGACGTCCGGAATGTCACGCCCGGATTCCTGGCTGCGCTCAAGGCACCACTCAGGCTGGGGCGGCAGTTCGACGAGCACGACATCGCCTCCTCACCCGCCGTGGTCATTGTCGACGAGGAGATGGTGGCGCGCTACTGGCCCAGCCAGGATCCGCTGGGCAAGCGGATCACCTTCAATGGCCTGTCCGACTCGAGCATCCAGTGGCTGACCGTGGTGGGCGTGGTCGGACACACCATGCATGAGGGGCTCGACGGCAAGCGGCGGGTGCAGGTCTACTTCCCGATGTCCCAGGCACCGGTCGGATTCGGCAACGTGGCGATCCGGAGCACCGGCGACCCGATGGCGCTGCTGCCGACGGTCAAGGCGTCGCTGCACGGGATCGATCCCGACATGCCGATCGCGAATGTGTCCACCATGGATCAACTGATCGATGCCACCACCGGCCAGCGCCGCTTCGCGATGTACCTGCTGAGTGGCTTCTCGATCCTGGCCGCGGTGCTGGCCTCGATCGGCCTGTATGGCGTGATGTCCTATCTCGTCACCCAGCGGGCCCGCGAACTCGGCGTGCGCCTGGCGCTCGGTGCCGCCACCAGCGACGTGCTGCGGCTGGTCGTGGGGCAGGGAATGCGGCTGGCGTTCATCGGTGTGGGCATCGGACTGGTGTGCGCCCTGCTGGTGACCCGATTCATCCGCAGCCTGCTGTTCGACATCGCCGCCACCGACCCGCTCACCTTCGTGCTGATCCCGCTGCTGCTGCTGGCCGTAGCGTTCCTGGCGGTCTACCTGCCGGCGCTCAAGGCGACGCGGGTGGATCCGGTGGTTGTGCTCAGGGCGGAGTGAAGGGGAGTGGTTCACGGTTCACGGTT
>JBDTTF010000334.1:0-1684 GCA_039930765.1 Gemmatimonadota bacterium
CTGGGTGGATTTCTCGAAGAGGAAGGACAGGTCGAGGAGGTGCGGGCCCAGGATAGCGTGGTGGTCTGGCGGGCGCCGGTCAGTCAGGCCGCACATGAACGCAGATGAACGCAGGGGACGAATCTGATGACCCTCCGGCAGCACTTGGAATAGGAGGACCGAATTGCACTCTTCGTTCCGCCCGCCCGCCCGCCCGCCCGCCCGCCCGCCGCGTCCGATGTTCGGCCTCGCTGGGTTTTGCCTTGTTCATCGTGGTTCCCTCATTAGAATCGTTCTGGAGAGTGAATCTGGCCAGCCGGTCTCGCCGGCCCGCCCCATGAAGGCCGCCAACTCTAACGCCGTGAGGGGGGAGTTCCCCGAGATACGGCCACCTGAGGAGTGCCCGCCATGACCCGTCGGCTCATCCTGGCTCTTGCCCTGACCGCTGGAATCCCGTCCCTGGCCAGGGCACAGCAGGACTTTTCCAAGGCCGTGATCAAGACCTTTGACCTGGACACCGTCACCTCGCTGCTGCAGCAGGAGGGCCTGAAGCACGAACTGGTCCTCAAGATGGCGGATAAGCACGTCGCCATCTTCGAGCGCACCGAGGGCACCACGCTGGTGGGCGGCCGCCCGGTCCCGCTGATCCGGGTGGTCACCTTCCACTTCGAGAAGGCCAAAACCGGTACCCGGGTCATCGCCACCGAAGAACTGGTCGGCCGTCAGCCCGGCGGTGCCGAGACGCCGATCAAGATCGATATCAATACTCGGGCGACCGACCTTCAGGATCTGCTGCTCGCCGCCAAGGCCCGCTCGATCCCGCCGGGAAGCGACACCACCAAGGCCCAGTAGCACATCAGGCAGTGGGCCCGGGAGCTTGCGGAGTCGTCAGAGTTCAAGGGAGGGGCACCATGAGTCGGCAGCTGATCCTGACCGTGATCGTGGCATCGCTGCCGTCGGCGGCCCCCAAGACGCTGCTGGCACAGCGAAACTTTGCAGCCGGCCAGATCACCAGTGTCGATCGCGACAGCATCGAGAAGGTCGTCACATTGATTGTCGCCGGGGCCCATTTTAAGCCGGTGTCCTTCGACGGCCGGACGGCATGGTTCCGGCGCCTCGAGAGTTCGTCCGCTTCAGGTCTCGAAACCAGATGGCTCAACCGGGAACTCAGCGTGACCTTCACTCCCAGGGCGAACGGAATGCGGATCGTCTTCGGTGACCAGGTGAGTCCCGAACCCGAATCGCCCTCGAAATTGAATTCCTGGATCCCCGTCGACCGGCGATCCACGGGGGGCGGCACGAGCGTCGACCAGGCGCCGATCGAGCTGCCCCAGGTATCGGTCTGGCGAACCCAGTCTCGCAGCAGAAACCTGGGACCGGAACTGATCAAGTTTCTCGAGCAGGTGCAGGCAGCTTTTCCGGAGCCGCCAGCCGCCGCGGACTCGGTGTCGCGTTGAGGGAGTCGGCGCGCCAGAGCGTGAAGGGTGATGAGGGGCCAGCACTGGCCGGGCTGATCGGTCAGCTCGACGCGCGGTTCAATCTTGGCCTCGATATTCGCCCGCAAGGTGGCAGCCGTTGAAACACGGCAGCGTCCTCCAGGTCAGCGCCAAGCCGCACAGCGCGGGCCACCCCGGTCTGCCCAAGCAGTCGCGCCCATCGCTCCAGATCACGGTCGCCGGCGTCGAGGGCGACCACAACTACTACC
>JBDTTF010000335.1:0-7333 GCA_039930765.1 Gemmatimonadota bacterium
CCTGCGACAAGGGGCTCAACACCCCGCGGCTGCCGGCCCTCAAGGGCATCATGGCCGCCAAGAAGAAACCGCTCGAGCTCAAGCCCACCCCACTCGGCGCCGGCACCACGACCGTGCTGTCCCTCGCGCCACCGCCGGAACGGAAGCCCGGACGGATCGTCGGGGAAGGGGTCGAGGCGGTGCCGGAACTGATCCGGTTATTGAAGACGGAAGCGAAAGTACTCTGAGCCGTTAGCGATTGGCCGTTAGCCTTTGGCTGACTGCCTGCTAACGGCCGACGGCCAAAGGCCAAAGGCAACCAGGATGAGCACCGTACTCGCTGTTTTGGAGTCCCGCTCCGGCTCTCTCCGTAAAGTCTCGCTGGAGGTCATTGCCGCTGCCCGGCAGCTGGCGGACGCGATGGGTGGCACGGTCGACGCCCTGCTCTGCGCCGAGGGCGCGGTCGCCGGGGCGGATGCGCTTGGCGCCGCCGGTGCTGATCGAGTATTAGTGGCCCAACATCCCGCCTTTGCGCTGTACTCGCCGGATGGCCAGGCGGCGACTGTAGCGGCGGCTGCCGCAGGTCACGCGATGGTCGTCTTTGCGGCCAGTGCCACCGGTCGTGATCTGGCCCCGCGGGTGGCGGCCAGGCTCGGCGTCTCGTGCGCCACCGACGTCACGGCGCTGGCGGTCGAAGCCGGCAAGGTCATCGCGACGCGCCCGGTCTACGCCGGCAAGGCGCTGCAGCGAGTGCAGCTCTCCGGTACCCCGGCGCTGGTCTCGGTCCGGCCCAACACCTTTGCGGCGGTGTTAGTGGCCAAGGCGGGCGCGGTCGAATCATTCGCGGTGCCATCGTTCGAGGCCCGGGTCGTGGTTTCTGAAATCAAGGCGCCACCCAGCGCCGCGCTCGACGTGGCCGAGGCGCCGGTGGTCATCTCGGGTGGCCGGGGGCTCAAGGAACCGCAGCATTTCGCGCTGCTGGAGTCGCTGGCCGCGGCGTTCGGCAATGCCGCAGTCGGAGCCAGCCGAGCGGTGGTTGATGCCGGATGGCGGGATCACGGCGCCCAGGTCGGGCAGACCGGCAAGACCGTGAGCCCCGGTCTCTACATCGCGGTAGGAATTTCCGGCGCCATTCAGCACCTGGCGGGAATGCGGACCGCCAAGGTCATCGTCGCCATCAATCGCGACAAGGACGCCCCGATCTTCAAGGTGGCCGACTACGGCATTGTGGGCGACCTGTTCGAGATCCTGCCCAGACTCACCGAGGAAGTGCGCAAGGCCAGGGCGGAACATTGAGTAAGAGGTTCCGCGTACCGCGTTCCGCGTTGAGCCCGGAACCTGTTCTTCCTCTCGCCTCTCGTCTCTCGTCTTTCGACCGTCAGTTGTGACCACTCCTCAGCATGCGGCCCAGGCGCCCAAAGGCCGCTTCCTCCAGGTCCTCGGCTTTGCCTTTGGTCTGGCGATCATCGTCGGCAACACCATCGGCGTCGGCATCATGCGGACGCCGGGGGATGTGGCGGCGCTGCTGCCGTCGCTGCCGTGGTTCATCGGCGTCTGGATTGCAGGGGGGCTGTATGCCTTGCTCGGCGCCATGACAATGGCCGAGCCGGGGACGATGATTCCGAAGTCAGGCGGAATGTATATCGTGGCACTGCGGGGCCTGGGGCGGTATCCCGGCTTTGCGATCGGCTGGACCGACACGATTTCGACCTGTGCTGCCGTGGCGGCCATCACGATCGCCTTTGGCGAGTATTCCGAGGGACTCGTGCCCGCGCTGCAGGGAAAAGCGTCGCTCATCGCGGTAGTGGTCACCACCGTGCTGGCCTTGATCCAGTGGCGCGGAATCCGCATCGGCGATCTGGTCCAGCAGCTGACCAGTCTGCTCAAGATGATCGTGCTCACCGGTGTGGCGGTGGTCTGCTTTGTCCTTCCGGTCAAGGCCATGCCCCCCGCGGCGGCGGTCACACTGCCTACTGCCGTCACCTTCAGCGCGATCATCCTCGCGCTCCAGGCGGTCATCTACACTTACGACGGCTGGAACGGGATGCTCTACTTCGGTGGTGAGGTAAAAGACCCCGGCCGCAATGTGCCTCGCGGCATGGCCGGTGGCGTCGTGCTGGTCGTCGCGGTCTACTTGCTCCTGATCCTCGGGTTTTCCCACGTGCTCGGCCTCGCCGGCATGGCCGGACAGAACCTGGTGGCCGCCACTGCGGCGCAGGCGGTGTTCGGCCCGATCGGCGACCGGGTCGTCCGCGTGGTGATCCTCATTTCGCTGATCAGCGCGGCCAACGCCATCATCCTGATGGTGCAGCGGATTCCCTGTTCCATGGCGCGGGACGGCTTGGCGCCGGCCCGGCTTGGCGATCTCAACGCGGGCGGCACTCCGGCGCTGTCACTGCTCGTCACCTGGGCGGCGACGGTGGCCCTGATCGCAAGCGGGACCTTCCAGCGAGCCATCGCGATCGCCGCGTTCTATTACGTGCTGCAGTATGCCGTGGCGTTCGTGTCGGTGATCGTGATGCGCTGGCGCGAGCCGGACGCGCCGAGGCCGTACCGGGCGTGGGGGTATCCGGTGGTGCCGGTGCTGCTGACCATCATCGCGATTCTGTTCATGGTCGGGGTGTACATCGGGGACCGGACCAACACCCTGCTGTCGCTGGGGCTGCTGGGGCTCAGCTATCCGGCCTACCTGGCGGTCAAACGGGGAACGGCAACTCCGTAAGAGGTGACAGGTGAGAGGTAAGAGGGGCCGAACGCCCTCTCACCTGTTACCTCTCACTTCTCACCCCTTACCATCCTCTGAATGCGCTCGACTCCTTCCCGCACTGTCGCGGCTTCCGGCCCGTACGAGAATCTCACGTAGTGCCTGAACCGGCTGGGCCGTCCGCTGCGGCGCTTGCCGGGATTGATGTCGAAGAACTCCCCCGGCACGCAGATCACCTTTTCCTTGAGCGCGGCCTTGAAAAACGACATCCCGTCGTTGAGGCCGGCCGGCAGGGCCGAGACATCTCCCCAGCAGTAGAAGGTTCCTTCCGGCGCTAGATCAAACCGGACGCCGGCGCTGGTCAGCCCCTCCAGCATCAGCTTCCGCTTGTCCTCAAAGACCCGCCGTATGGCGGACGCCTCGAGCGCCGCGTGTTCCGGCTCCAGCAGCGGCAGGGCGGCGCGCTGCAGCGGCTTGCTGCCGCCGCCATCGAGAAACGAACCGCTGCTCGATACCGCGTCGATCACAGTGCGGGGCCCGACGATCCAGGTGGTGCGCCAGCCCGGATACCGCCAGTTCTTGGTCAGCCCGTCGAACAGCACCACCGGATCGCGATCGACATCCTCGACATACCGCGCCGCCGAAACAGGAAGTCCGGCTCCCGTTTCATTCCAGACATAGTGGGAGTAGAACTCATCGATCAGCAGCGAGCACTGCAACTCGCGGGCAACATCGACCCAGCCCTTGAGCTCGGCCCCCTGGATGACCCGGCCGGTGGGATTGCAGGGATTGGAAAACAGCAGGGCGGAGAGGCCCCGGCCGGTGATCTCGCGCCGGAGATCATCGAGACTGAATTCATAGCCACGGGCGCCATCCAGCAGGATGGGAATGGCGGTAAACAGCCGGAAGATGTCCAGCAGCTCTTCGTAGGCGGTGTAGTCGGGCAGAAAGTGGCCCAGGTTGATCTGGCCCAGCGCCGCCACCGCGCGGGTCAGCGACATCCGGCCGCCACCGCAGATGCAGACATTCCGGTCGGTATACTGCGACGGCATGCCCTGGCGGTATCGCTGGTTGTACAGCTCCGCCACCGCGGTCCTGAGCTCGGTCAGCCCCGGTACCGGTGCGTAGTCCTGGTCCTCCGGATCCATCTCGGCGTGCACCACCCGCGCGGGCGCACCGGGCAGCGGACCGGTCTCCGGCTGGCCCTGGCCCAGGTTACACCAATCCGGATGCAGGTGGCGGTAGCCCAGGCGCGCGGCCTCGGCCATGACGTAAATCACCCCCGTGAAGGGGACCTGCCGGAAGCCTGGAATGGGAGGGGAATTCATGCTTGGGAATCTAGACGGTGAGACGACCGGTGACAGGTAAGAAGTAACAGGTGACAGGGACATCGCGATCTTGCCATGGGCCCCTCGTACCTCTCACCTCTTACCTGTCACCTCTCGCTTGTTACCGCTTACCTGCCACCCATCACCCGATTGCGGTTCCCGGCGGTTTTCCGCTTCCGCCCCCACGGCTATATTGCTTCGGCCTTCCAGCAATCCCCCGATACCCCGGAGTTCACGAGCATTGCCCTCGATCATCCCTGAGCGGCACCAGCCCGCGCTGCCTCTCGAGCGTCTCGTGCTGTCCGAGGCGCCGGACAAGGAAGCCATCGAGATGGATGTGCTGTTCGTGGGGGCGGGGCCGGCCGGGCTGGCGGGCGCCATCGAACTGGCCAACCTGGTCAAGCGGGCCCAGGCTGCCGGCGACTCCATGCCCGACCTCAATATCGGGGTGCTCGAAAAGGCCGGCAGCCTCGGCGAGCACAATCTCTCCGGCGCCGTGGTCAATCCCCGCGCCTTTCAGGAGCTGTTTCCCGATCTCACGCTGGCCGATTTTCCGTTTCGCCAGAAGGTTCCCGGCGAGGCGGTCTACCTGTTGACCGCCGGCGGCTCGCTGCGCTTGCCGACCCCTCCCACCATGCACAATTCCGGCTTCTACACCGCGTCGATTTCGGAGATGGTGCGCTGGCTGGGTGAGCGGGCCGAGGGGCTGGGGGTCAACATCTTTCCGGGGTTTCCGGCGGATGCGCTGCTGGTCGAAGGCAAGGTCGTGAAGGGAGTCCGCACCGTGGCCCAGGGGCTGGAGCGGAACGGTGAGCCGGGGGCCACCTTCATGGCGCCAACCGATCTCACCGCCCGGATTACGGTGCTGTCAGAGGGAACTCGCGGCACCCTGGGCCAGGCCTGGCGGCAGTGGCAGGGCGTCTCGTCGGCCAATCCGCAGATTTTTGCGCTGGGGGTGAAGGAAGTCTGGCAGACCAGGCAACCACTCGACAAGGTCATCCACACCCTGGGCTGGCCGCTGCCCACGGATGCATTTGGCGGCAGCTTTCTCTACCCGCTGGGCCCCGATACCGTGGCACTCGGGCTCGTCGTCGGGCTCGATTACCATAGTGCCGCGCTCGATGTGCACGAACTGCTGCAGCGGCTCAAGCTTCACCCGCTGTTCCGACCCCACTTCGAGGGGGGAGAACTGCTCGAGTGGGGCGCCAAGACGATTCCCGAGGGTGGCTACTACGCCTTGCCGGAGCGGCGGGTGAGCGACGGGCTGGTGCTGGTCGGAGACACCGCCGGGTTCGTTGATGTGCCCTCGCTCAAGGGGATTCACTACGCCATGCAGTCGGGGATGTTCGCGGCCCGGGCCATCTTCGAGGCACTGAAGCGTGATGATGTGTCAGCGGCAGCACTGGCCGGATACGACCGGATGATCGAGGGCAGCTACATCATCGACGACCTGAAGCGGACCCGGAATATGCGGCTGGCGTTCAAGGACGGATTCGTGGCCGGCGGCATCAAGGCCGGGTTGATGACCCTGAGCGGCGGACGGTTTCCCGGAGGCCGGATCACCATGCCGGCGGACAGCGCTGTCGCAAAGCAGGTCGGGACGGCCACGCCGTTCACGCCGGACGGCAAGCTGACCGTCAGCAAGGTCGACGCGGTGTTCAAATCGGGGAATGCCACCCGGGACACCATTCCCACCCACCTCATCGTGGGCAAGGATATCAGCGGCGAGGTGGCCGACTTCTACAGCCACCTCTGCCCGGCCGGCGTCTACGAACGGGTGGGCGACGAACTCCGGGTCAATGCGCCCAACTGCATCGACTGCAAAGCGACTGACGTGCTGGGTCCACGCTGGACACCCCGCGAGGGTGGCAGTGGACCCAAGTACCGGTTGATGTAGATGGCCAGGGAATCGAGCTCCCGCGTCGTCCTCCCGCCGCAGCGGCGGGTCTCGCGCACCTTCAGCGTCGTGGTCGACGCCCCGGAATCCAAGGCGCGGATCTGGGATAGCTTGTTCCGCGCACCCGATCCGCTCCAGGTCGATGCCGGCGCTATCGGCGAGTTCGATGTGGCCCGGATCAGGCTCCTGTTTGTCTGCGCCCTCACCACCCTGCCCATCCTGCACCTGTTCGCCAGCCGGACCCACGATGCCTGGGTCGGGCTCGGCGTGGTACTCGGGCTCCTGGCCATTGCCCTGTCCATCTACATCCTGCTGATGCGCGGCTTCTACCGGCCCTGGCTTGGTTTCGGCACCAGTGCGCTGGATGTGAGCGTGGTGAGTGGTGGCCTCCTGATCTGGCTGTTCCTCCACCAGCCGGTGGCCGCGGTCAACAACCGGGTCATCTTCGACATGTATTTCCTGGTCATCGCGGCCACCAGCCTGCGATCGGATCCCCGGATCTGCGTGGTGACCGGCTTGCTGGCCGCCATCCAGTACGCCGCCATCGTGCTGGCCGCCGGCCATTTCTGGAATCTCAGCACCCTGCTGGTGGGACAGACCGAATACGGTCAGTACCTCTGGCAGGACCAGGCGGCCCGGCTCCTGATGCTGCTGGTCGCCGCGGTGATCAGTGCCAGGCTGGTGCTGCGGTCGCAGCATCTCCGGCTGCTGTCCCGCAGCGACCGGCTGACCGGGCTGCCGAACCGCGGCTACTTCGATGAACGGATGATCATCGAGCTGGCCCGGGCCCGGCGGTTCGGCCATTCACTGTCGATTGCCATGCTGGACTTCGACGACTTCAAGAAATTCAACGACACCTATGGCCATGCCGCCGGGGACATTGCCCTGCGGGCCGTGGCCACCACGCTGCGCAAACAGGTGCGCGACCGCGACCTGCTGGTCCGCTACGGCGGCGAAGAGTTCCTGGTGGTCTTTCCGCACCTGGATGCCGTCAACGCCGTGGCCCGGATGAACCTGATCCGCCAGGCCATTGCCGAAATTCCGCTCGCCATCTCGACCGGCACCACGCCTCACCTGACCATCAGCGTGGGAGTGGCCACCTACGGTGAGGCCGATGGCACCGAGGCCGAAGACCTGCTCGACCGGGCCGATGCCCGCCTGTATCGGGCCAAGGCCCAGGGCCGTAACCAGGTAGTTGGCCCGGAATGGGCCGTGATGCAGGAGCGTCGGGAGAAGACATCGGCCTAGACTCACTCCGCGTTGACCCCTCATCCCGAGCGAAGCGAGGGATCGGGTCGCTGTAGGTTCACGGTTCACGGTTCACGGTTGAACAGGTTCCGGGTTCCGCGGTGGTCCCGATCATATCTTGCTCTCTAGTCTCTAGTCTCTAGTCTCTAGTCTCTAGTCTCTAGTCTCTAGTCTCTA